>JBAQCK010000036.1:0-44524 GCA_049294075.1 Bacteroidales bacterium
GCATCGGGTACGATGTCCCGTCAGGGACATATTCTGTCCCGTCAGGGACACAATATCGGTAGAAGGAAATATCGCCCATATCGTCCCGTGCCGTAAGGTACGGAACCTGTCCCGTCAGGGACACAATATCGGTAGAAGGAAATATCGCCCATATCGTCCCGTGCCGTAAGGTACGGAACCTGTCCCGTTAGGGACACAATATCGGTAGAAGGAAATATCGCCCATATCGTCCCGTGCCGTCAGGTACGGAATATTCCGTCCCTACAGGACGGTACCGAGGAGGGGGTAACGGGATTCTGGTGAAGGACTTTCAGAACTCATTTAAAAACTCTTCGAGGTCATATTGTTTGCACAACTCCCGGTATTCCCGGAGAAGATGCTCGTTAAAGGGAACACCTTTATCCTTACGCTCTATCCAGGTATCATATTCCTTCTCACCTGCTGTAAAAATACGTGTCTGTCCGGGCATTTTCCTCGAAGCCCTGAGATCTCTCAGGATATTTCCCGTAGTCCGCTTAAAATCCCCGGGATCCGTAAAGGCATTGATGTCAATTGCAATGAAAAAATGGCCCAGGGAGTAGGGAACTTTTTTTCCATCTTTCAACCCTGTCAGCATTTTAAGGTAGGCTCCCTGTTGAAGGGCTGACGACAATATCTCCACAACCGTTGCATAGCCGTATCCCTTATACCCCCCGGTATCTTCACCGATACCGCCGAGAGGTGTAAAAGCTGCCCGGCCTGCGATCAGATCTTCCAAAACTTCGTGGGGATCTGTCTTGCTTTCGCCGTTTTCATCGATAACCAATCCTTTTGGCAATTCTTTCCCGCTTCCTGCAAACAGTTCCACTTTCCCGCGCTGTATTATGGATGTTGCGCAATCGAGAAGAAAAGGGAACGGTTCATCAGAAGGGATTCCGAATGTAAGCGGATTTGTTCCGAGCATATTTTCAACTCCGAAGGTCGGGGCTATTGACGGGCGGGCATTTGTGCCCGTAATGCCTATCATATTCTTTTTCACAGCCATCAGGGCGTAATACCCCGCAAAACCATAATGGGTTGAGTTCCTTACCGCAACCATTCCCATACCGTATTTACCGGCCTTGTCTATCGCCATTTCCATGGCCCTGCTCGATATTACATGGCCCATTCCGTTATGGCCATCAATGACTGCAGTGGCAGGGCTCTCCCTTACAACTTCGATCACAGTCACGGGATTCAGGATTCCATCCCTTATCCTGTCGAGGTATATCGGCTTCAGCCTGTTTACACCATGTGAATCAAATCCCAGTTTATCAGCCGTTAAAAGAACATCAGCCACTGTCCTTGCATCATCCTCCGGTATGCCTGCCCTTTGCAATACCTTTGTCATGAACTGCCCGACAATATCGAATTTTACACTTTTCTCCTTCATGGTTATGAATTTTATAAACTATTTAAAAAAGAGACCCTGACAATGGACAGGAGATTCAGATTATTTGCCGATGTTGGTAAATGTGATCTGGTCGGTTTTAATTATGTTTAAAGGAACTTTAAGCAGTTGATTTAATTTCGGAAAATTTTTATATCCGTCTTTAAAATAGGAGTATAACAGGTTGGCTTTGTGTTTATCTCCTTCCTGACAAATGAAAACCATGCTCACATGCGGAAAAGGGCAATGGGAGTAGGGTTCATTAGCGATCAGCCCGGTATAAGGAACTATATTTGTTTTATTCTGTCCGAACTGGAGTTGATTGCTACCGGGAGTAGTGTTTTTAATCCTTACAGATTCGTCCATGTCAACCACCGAGAAATAGGTTTTACGTATTGCAGGGTCTTGCAGCATGATTAAGAGTTCCTGTTCCACATCGTCAATAGACTGGCGTTCTTTTTCGGCTTTTTCACGGGCTGCCTTTATTTTACCTTCTTTTTCGGCTATTAATTTATCAAAGGCTGCCTGGGCAGTTTCGAGATTTTTTAATTCTGATTTTGAGGGCTTTTTATCTTCCGCTTCCTTATCGGCAATAGCCTGTTTAACCTTTTCGAGCCTGTTAGTCAGTATAGTCAGGTTATCGTGGCAGTATTCCTCAATTTCAGAAAGTTTAAATTCCAAATCTTCCTGAATAAGCTTTTTTAACCTTGTTTTTTGGGTGGCCATCCAGGTTTTGCCTGTTTCAAAATCACCCCAGCTTTCAAGAATGGTAGAAATACGCATAATATCGTGTGGCAACAAAACGTTCATATTTGGTTCCTCTTTGTACCAGCCCGGTTTGGCAGCATAAACCATCAAAACCTTGTTTTTGCGCTCTTCTGCTTTATTCTTATTGATAAAAAGAATAGAACCCGGAATGGAAGTACCATAAAACAGGTTGTTGGGCAAAAACACAATGGCATCAATAATATTGTGCATTTGGGTAAATTCACCATTACTATCGATAGGGCCTTGCAAGAAACTACGGGGGATAATATATTCATCATCGGCTTTGCGGTTCTGGCCGTCTTCCTCCTCGGTTTTTTCGGGCTGTCCCCTGAACATAATACCTTGCGGACAAACTACACCCGCTTTGCCATCGTCTTTAAGCGAAGCAACAATATGTTGGATAAAAGCAAAATCGCCATTAGAATATGGCGGGATGCCATAAACAAAGCGTTCGTGAGGGTCGGTAAAATCTTCTTTGCCCGGATATTCCAATTGGGGCGAACCGTCTTTCTTGTTTACTGTCTTACCTTTTGCATCCTTTTTAGGCTCGCCGTTTTTCCACCAGTTTTCCTGCGAAAAAGGGAAATTAGCCATTACCATATCGAATTTTTTAATGGCAAGTTCGTTTTCTTCATCCCTGAATTTAGGGTCGAGCAGCGCATCACCTTTTTCAATTTTAGCATCGAGGCCGTGCAAAATCATGTTGATATTGGCAATAGCCCAGGTATTCCAAACATCTTCCTGTCCGAATAACCGTATAGACTTCTGGTTTCCATAATTTATTTTGCAGTATTTGGCCGAATTGATTAAAAAGCCCCCTGAACCGCAGGTAGGGTCGTACACTATGTTTCCCTTTTGAGGCTTTAGATAACGGACAATAATATCTACAACTTCCTGCGGTGTATAGAACTGCCCGGCTGTTGTTCCTCCTTTATTTTCATCGGCAAAGCGTTTAATCAGGAATTCGTAAGCATCGCCCAAAACATCAACCGAGGCGTTTTTGTTGCTTAAATCAACTGCATCGAGGTAATTAATCAATAACGAAAGCACATCGGGGCTTAGTTTTTTACCGCCTGAACCATCGGGTGCGGGTTCGTTCCAACGCACAGTATTGATAATCCCTTTCAGGAAAAATTTACCGTCTTTGTCAACATTGGCTTCTGCAATACCGTTTACCGCTTTATGTAAAGTTTCATTTTTCTTGTCTATAGAAGCATCACGAACATCTTTCCAGAAACAACCATCAGGTATTTTAAAGTCGTGTTTCTTTTTATAAATCACCGCTTCCTCACGCACTGTCGGCATTCTGCCTTCAGCAACAAAGAACTCATCTACTGCATTCTTGTTTTCCCATTCGTAATTGTCGGAAAGCCTTTTAAAAAACAAAAGAAAAAGAATATAGGCCTTATAATCTTCAACCTTATCCCTTAAAATATCGGCCATGCCAAATAGGGCGCTTCCCAATGCTTGCTTTGTAATCATTATAATCCGTTCCTTTTTAAAATTTCAAATCTTTTGTTTTGTGTTAAATATTCTCAATCAATTCCGTTTTAACCAATTCGTATGCAGGTAAAGTCTCGTATGATTGTCCTTGCCGGAGCTAACCTGTTGTATCGCCCAATTAATCAAATCGCTTACCGTGAAATGCTCACGGGTATTGGTTTCCACTTTTAACCTAAGGTTTATTGTTGGCGGAAATTCAGACTCAAACCTAAAATACATAGTGAAGTTGTGGGCTTTAGGGCTTAGTTTAGGTACACCCAAAAAAGAAAGCCTTTCCCTAATCCTGTCCACTAAAGGACCAAATGGTTCTGCCGTGATTTGCACCAGGTCAATATCTTCGGAGTAACTTTGCTGAGGGCTGAAAAATAACTTATGCAAAGCCGTTCCTCCCCTAAAAGCAAGACTGTTAGCCAATAAATCGTCGGAGAATATCTCTATCAGGGCACGACAGATAACAAGGTCTTGTTCCACCTGTTCCATTGTTTGCCAGGGTACTTGTTGGTTCCATTCTGATATATATGCCTGTGGAATCATAAATCAATGTCAATTTCGGTGTTTACAATTACTTTCCAACGATTGTCGGAAGAGAAGCCTTTGGTTTGTGCCGATGCTTTTAGCGGTATCCGGAACAACCTGGATTTATTCTTCTCCATCGCTTTGTATAAAGCATTAGATAATTCGGTATTTGAACAGGCAAATTCAAGCAGGTAACCCAATCGTTGAAGCGTGGTAACGGCTGCATGTGCCAGAATATCTTCATTAAAATCAGATGGTTTAAGAACTTCCATCAATTCAAATAATACTGTGGCAGCACGGTTTAAGCCCCCAATACGCCTTTCGAACTGCACAAGGTCGGTAGCTGTGAGCACAGGATTGGAGATGGTAAGATACCCGGCTTCGGTTTTGCGTTTTTCCAATAATTTTTCAGGAATTTTATCGATGCTTACATAGTTGATTTTTAACCCTTTTTTTTGGGTGGCACGCATGGCAGGGAAATTAGTCATTACATAATATTCCTGTGGCTGCTGGTGTGATGCTCCATGATAAGCGGCAGCATTCAATAGAGAGACATAATAAGGCCTTTCAAGAAACTGAAAGAACGCATCTAAAAAAAGGGAAGGGGGTAAGATACCTTTTAAAGCATATTGTGGTGGCAGAATCAGGTAATACCCTTTGTAAACAGAAATAATTTTTCCTTTCTCCGATAAGCGGCTTAAAGCCCTTTTAAGGGCAATTTCACTATAGGCAGGCAATTCATTTTTAGCCGATTCAATAGAAAATGCGAAAGCTCCCCTTGATTGAAGAAGTTCAATCCATGTAATAATCCTTATTTCTTTTTGTCCTTCCATAAGAGAGTATATATTTGCGAAAAATACCTTTTTTCGGTGATTATCGCAAAAAATCTATCTTGTAATTTTCAACAAACATATAGATTTATTTTCCTATGCAGAAATTCCTGAAAATATTATCAAGGATCTCATCTGTTGTTATCTCTCCCGTGATCTCTCCCAGATAATGAATCGCATGCCGGATATCGATTGCAATAAGATCTTCCTGAAGCAAAGAGTCAAGTCCCGACTTGACTCTACCCAGGCTTTCCGATACTTTAAGTAATGCATCGTAATGCCTTATATTTGTTATGATTATATTTTCGGAATTCAGTCTGTCTGTTTCAACTGCCATTCCCAGATGACTTTTCAGTTCATCAATACCTTCACCGGTTTTTGCAGAAATGAACAGAAGCGATTCCGCAGGCTGAAGAATCAGATCCTCACTGATTATTTCACGGTTTCCATGCAGATCATTATCTGTCTTATTTACAACAACTATAATTTTCTTATCATCAACCGTAAATTGTTTTCTGATTTTTTTCAGAACATCATTTAACGGGACAATCCCTTCATTAATATCGGCTACAAGAATAATGATTGAAGCGCTAACTATCTTTTCATGAGTTTTCCGGATCCCAAGGTTTTCAATAATATCGGTTGTTTCTCTTAATCCTGCCGTATCGGTAAACCTGAACCTTACACCGTCAATAACTACAGTATCCTCAATTGCATCCCTCGTTGTTCCGGGGATTTCGGAGACTATTGCTTTTTCCTCCTTTAATAAACGGTTCAGCAACGTTGACTTGCCTGTATTCGGATTACCTGCAATAACAACAGGAACTCCTTCTTTGACAGCATTCCCGAGACTGAAAGACGATGCAAGCTCCTGAGATACTGAAAGCACTTTATTTACAATTTCGACCAGCCTGCTTCTGTCGGCAAATTCGACATCCTCTTCCCCAAAGTCGAGTTCAAGTTCTATAAGTGATGCAAAATGCAACAGATCAGCTCTAAGCATGCTTATCTCATCTGAAAATGAACCGCGAAGCTGATTTATTGCTATCCTGTGAGCCATCCTGGATTCTGATGCCACCAGGTCGGCAACAGCTTCGGCCTGTGATAAATCCATTTTACCGTTAAAAAATGCCCTCTGGGTAAATTCACCCGGTCGGGCAGGAACAGCTCCGTTACTGATCAGCAATTCAATTATTCTCTGCTGAATATAAGGTGAAGCGTGACATGATATCTCGACCGAATCCTCACCTGTATAGGAGTGCGGCGCCCTGAAGACACTTATCAGAACCTCATCGATTATTTCTTCACCGGAACGTATCTCTCCGAACACTATTGTATATCCTTTTTGTTCACTGAACCGTACCTTACGATCAGACGGAATAAATATCCTGTCACATATAGGGATGCTTTGAGGTCCGCTCATCCTGATTACTGCTATGGCGCCACCTCCTGAAGTTGCAGGAGCACATATTGTTTCATCATTTCTGATCATTTGAATATACCTTATGACCAGCAAATTTAGGAAACATTATCACCTGTCAGTTAAATTTATATGCTAACTTTATTACGTTTTCATTTAAACAATTTCTATGACATATTATAACAGAAGAAATTTCCTCAGGACTTCGCTGATTGGCGGAGCAGCGATGACATTCATGAATCCTCTGAAAGCTTTCAGTTCAGGTTCATTTTCCTCCAACAAGGGCGCTGCTGTTTCTCTTACAACGGGAACTGACCGTGCAGATATGGTCTTCAGGGCTCTAAGTCCCTTCTCGGATGAGATCCACCGGGCTATCGGCAAACGCAGGGTTGTCCTGAAACCAAACAATGTTCTTATTTACGTACCGCTGGCATGTACAAATGTCGAAACACTTGAAGGTATTCTTGAATTCCTGAAATCGATCAGGAAACTTGATAATGTCATAATTGCTGAATCCTCTGCAAGCTGCCCCACACTTGAAGGGTTTGACAACTACGGCTATTTCAGACTGTTATCAAAATACCCCGTGAAACTTGTCGATCTCGATGAAGGACCATTTGAGATGATGTATGTCGTAAATGAAAGGGATTTCAGACCTCAGCCTATAAAGGTTTCATCGCTTATCACAGATCCTGATTCCTATATTGTTTCGGTTGCCAGGATGAAAACACATAATACTGTGGGAGCAACATTATCTCTGAAAAATATTGTTTTGGGATCACCGATAAAAGACAAGGGCTTCACTCTATATAATGAAGATCTGAGATTTGCCCCTGAAAAAGCCAAAGTATCAAAAGAGGGTTCCGTCAGCCATAAGAGGGCAATACACGGTAACGGCTTTCATGCCGTTAATTTCAACATGGCAAATCTCGCTCAGAAATTGCATCCTGATCTTGCTGTTATTGACGGATATGAAGGTATGGAGGGGAATGGGCCAACCCTGGGAACACCAATAGATCACAGGGTCTGTGTTGTAAGCCGCGACTGGCTGGCTGCTGACAGGGTAGGTATTGAACTGATGGGAATCGATTTTGCAAGGATCGGCTATCTGAATCATTGTTCAAATATGGGAATGGGCATCAGCGACTTGAATAAAATTGATATCCTGGGAGAAAAGCTTACCGGTCATATAAAGAAATATAAACTCCCCGACAATTTTGAAAGACAGGGAGCCTGGATGAATCCTAAAACTTAATTAACCTGAATATGGAGAAAACTGAAAAGCATAATGAACTAAACCGTCGTGATGCAATGAAATTGATGACGGCAGGCTCGGCAGCCGGTTTGCTGGGATTATTTGGAACGAAAGAATCGAGAGCAGCAACCTATACAACTCCACAGTATGCCTTAGGTATGCCCCCTGTAAAGATAAAAAGTGTAAAGGCAATAGCCACAGCGCCTGAAGGTTCAAATCTTATAATAGTAAAAGTTGATACAACGGAACCAGGTCTTTACGGACTTGGCTGTGCCACATTCACACAGAGGGCTACTGCAGTTGTTTCTGCAATAAATGATTATCTGAATGATTTCTGTGAAGGAAAAGATGTCGATAATATCGAAGATATGTGGCAATCGGCATACGTGAGTTCTTACTGGAGAAATGGTCCTGTCCTTAACAATGCGCTGTGCGGTATTGATGAAGCATTATGGGACATCAAGGGGAAACGTGCAAATATGCCTGTTTATCAACTTCTTGGCGGAAAATGCAGGATTGCTGTTGACTGCTATGCCCATGCAAGCGGACCGACTCCTGAAATTCTTGCAGAACGAGTAAAGCAATTCATGGACCAAGGTTTCAGGCATGTCAGGATACAGCTTGGAGGCTACGGTGGAGTTGGCACGGTGGAAAAGAAACCTGACTATACCGAGGCAGGCTTTGGAAGGGAAGAGGATATGTTCATGGACCAGCGTGTTTACCTGAAACGTGTTCCAGAGATCTTTGAATATGTAAGGAAAACCTGCGGTGAGGATGTTGAACTGCTTCACGACATACATGAAAGGGTGGAGCCGCTTGATGCCATTAATATGATAAAGCAGCTCGACCAGTACAGACCATTCTTTATTGAAGATCCTTTTTCACCTGAGAACATGCTTTGGTTCCGGAATCTAAGGGCTGCAACAACGGTCCCGATAGCAATGGGAGAACTCTTCAATAACATAAACGAGTTCAGGGACTATATGGTTGACCAGCTTTTTGACTACATAAGGGTTCATATATCCCAGATCGGAGGTATCACGCCGGCAATGAAGATCGCGAGGCTTGGCGAGTGGTTCAATGTCAAGACCGCATGGCATGGCCCGGGCGATGTCTCTCCTGTAGGTCATGCAGCAAACGCGCATATTGACCTGGCAGTATGGAATTTTGGAATACAGGAATCACATTTCTGGAGCGAAAAGGCACAGGCTGTATTCCCGGGTTGCCAGACATACAAGAACGGGTATATGTACATTAACGAAGCTCCGGGACTTGGTGTGGATATTAACGAAAAAGAAGCCGCCAAATACCCGATAGGTACAAGGTCGAACTGGACGCTCAGAAAAGGGGATGGGACGATTATAAGACCATAGTTGGCGGTTGGCAGTTGGCAAAAAGAGGCTGTTTACTAACTTCCTGGCAACTGGCAACCTGCAACCTGCAACCTGCAACCTTGTTTATGTATTGAGTAACTGATGTACAGGACCGGTTCAATGTTATAGACCATTCTTTTTGCCGGTTTAATTACTTCAGGATCTTTGCAATATATCACCTGTATACAAAGTAGCCGAACAGGTTAAAGGAAGTTTTAATATCAGGCTTTCTTCTTCAAACCTGTTTCTTCATCAAACTTACATAAAATTCTGCATTTATGATGATCTCCGGAATCTGATCTGATTTTTTAGGTAAATTTGATGCCGGGCATGTTACTTTCCTTATTGGCAAAAGACGTGTGAACATTTGATATTCACTTAATTTCTGATTTCTATGAGCATCCTGATCGACCGGTTTTCCAAAGTCCTTGTACAGGGATTTACAGGCAGTGAAGGTACCTTTCATGCCGTGCAGATGATCGATTACGGTACCAAAGTAGCAGGTGGTGTCACTCCCGGTAAAGGTGGTCAGATCCATCTTGGCCTGCCTGTTTTCAATACTGTTTCCGAAGCCGTAAGAGAAACCGGGGCCGATGTTTCGATCATTTTTGTTCCTCCTCAGGCAGGGGGAGATGCCATAATGGAAGCTGCAGCCTCAGGAGTCGAACTTATCGTGGCTATTACGGAGGGAATCCCTGTAGCCGATATGGTTAAGGCAAAGGAATACATCAAGGCATTCGGATGCCGGCTGATAGGCCCGAACTGTCCGGGAGTCATCACACCCGGTGAGGCCAAGGTGGGAATAATGCCCGGGTTCATCCACAGGAAAGGACATATAGGGATTATTTCCAGGTCGGGCACCCTTGCATACGAGGCGGTCGACCAGATAACCCGTATGGGGTTGGGACAATCTACAGGACTTGGGATAGGCGGCGATCCCGTTGTGGGCACTTCCATCCTTGACGCGGTTAAACTTATGATGGAAGATGATGAAACCAGTGCTATGGTAATTATAGGTGAGATAGGCGGTACAATGGAAACCGACGCGGCCGAATGGATAAGGGATAACGGAACAAAGCCTGTAATAGCTTTCATTGCCGGCCAGACAGCCCCCAAAGGAAGACGTATGGGACATGCCGGGGCAATAGTTGGAGGGAAGGCTGACACTGCAGACGCCAAGATCAGGATAATGAAAGAATGTGGTGTTCACGTTGTTGAATCACCGGCCGACATTGGCAAAAAAGTGGCTCAGGTCGTAAAATAATACCGGATTTACTTCCTTTTCCTGATTTTCCTATATTTGTGGCCAGGTTAGGAGAAAACCAAAAAGTATATACTTATGAACTTACTTGAAGGAAAAACAGCACTTATAACAGGTGCATCAAGGGGAATAGGAAAAACCATCGCGATGAAATTTGCCCTTGAAGGAGCATCGATAGCAATTACGAACGTTGTCAGAGATGAGGAATTCCTCAATACTATAGAGGAACTAAAGGCAAATAAGGTAAATGTCAGAGGTTACGTTTCCAATGCAGCTGACTTTGCTGATTCCCAGAGAGTGATCGATGAGATTGTAAGGGATTTCGGCAGAATAGACATCCTGGTCAACAACGCCGGGATTACAAGGGACAATCTTCTCATGAGAATGACCGAAGAGCAATGGGACCTGGTGATCGGTGTCAATCTGAAGTCGGTCTTCAACCTGACTAAGGCAGTACTTCAGACAATGATAAGGCAGAAAAACGGTTCCATAATTAATATGAGTTCGGTTGTTGGAGTATCAGGCAATGCAGGCCAGAGCAATTATGCAGCATCCAAAGCCGGGATGATCGGTTTTACGAAAAGCATTGCCAAAGAGGTTGGCTCAAGAAATATAAGGTGCAACGCAATCGCCCCGGGATTCATCATAACGGAAATGACGGAAAAACTGCCTCCCGACGTTAAAACAGAATGGATAAGCAAGATACCTCTCCGCAGGGGAGGAACACCCGAGGATGTGGCAAACACCGCTGTCTATCTGGCTTCCGACCTGTCCTCATACGTATCCGGACAAACAATTCATGTCTGCGGGGGAATGTTAACATAAAATATAATTATTTTTCGAAAAAATTATTATATTTGTAGAACCGCAGGGCGCCTATCCTTATAGCACGAGGAAATGCAGCGAGACATATTTATTCCACACTTATTTTAAACAGGCGCCCTGCTTCTTTTTTTTGTAACGGTCTGGTCCTGAATGCTTAATTATATTTTCTTCCTGTTAATTCTGATTCCTGTTGCAGGATATCTGCTTGAAAGATACCTGGAACATCTCAATTTAAGGATGTGGTCCGATAAGCTCCCCGAAAAGCTCAAGGGAATCTGTGATGAAAAGAAGTACCGCCTTAGCCAGCTATATTACAGGGAAAATCTTAAACTTTCGTTCTGGTCCTCGACCTTAAACCTGGCAGTAATAATTGTAATGCTGGCGGCCGGGGGCTTTGCTCTCGTCGACAACATAGCCAGATCGATGAGCGGAAACAATATCATCATTGCTTTAATTTTTTTCGGAATCATCGGCGTTGCATCAGAACTGATAAACCTGCCATTCTCATGGTACGACACCTTCGTGATTGAAAAGAAGTTCGGATTCAACACGATGACAAGGCGCACCTTCATCACCGACCAGTTCAAATCATGGTTCATTGCATTGATGGTTGGCGTTCCGGTCCTGGCAATTGTAACATGGATATATTACAAGACCGAAAAAGGATTCTGGATATATGCCTGGCTGCTTATTACCGCATTCACCGTGTTTGTCAATTTCTTCTATTCGGAATGGATTGTACCGCTCTTCAACAGGCAGACTCCCCTTATTGACAGCCCGCTCAGATCCATGATCGAGGCATTTGCAGAAAAAGCAGGCTTCAGGCTTAAGAATATTTTTGTTATAGACGGATCAAAAAGGAGCACCAAAGCCAACGCGTATTTTTCGGGGTTCGGCTCAAAAAAGAGGATTGTGCTTTATGATACACTGATCAGGGAAATGAGCGACGAAGAAATAGTAGCTGTTCTTGCACATGAAATTGGGCACTACAAAAAGAAACATGTCGTACGAAACATCATTTCGTCGGTGCTTCTGACCGGTCTGATGCTGTTCCTTTTTTCCAGAATAGTAGGGAATCCTGTGCTATCGACTGCTCTGGGAGCCGAAACTCCGGGATTTCACATCGGGCTGATTGCATTTGGAATTCTTTACAGTCCTCTGTCACTGATTATTGGGCTTCTTTCAAACTATATCTCACGGCGAAATGAGTTCGAAGCTGACAGATTTGTAAGGGACAATTATGATTCACGAAAGCTGGCTTCTGCTCTCAAACTACTATCTGTCAAAAACTTATCAAACATGATGCCTCATCCGGCGTATGTTTTCTTTCATTATTCTCATCCGCCTCTGCTGGCAAGGCTCGAAAAATTGGAATAATTTTTATATTTGCATCCTGATTGGCCACCTTAGCTCAGCTGGTAGAGCAGCTCATTCGTAATGAGCAGGTCCGGGGTTCGAGTCCCCGAGGTGGCTCACTAAGGTTCCGGAACTGCTTGTCGGATACGAAAATGTTCATTGCGGGAATAGCTCAGTTGGTAGAGCATTAGCTTCCCAAGCTAAGGGTCGCGAGTTCGAGTCTCGTTTCCCGCTCTTATCCTCCGTAGCCTTGGCGAAGGAGGATCTCATTCTGGATAAATGCGGTTGGGACATATAGAGACAAGGCATGCCTTGTCTCTATATGAAAAAATCTATAATGAAAGCCGAAATAATAACCATAGGAGACGAACTGCTGATTGGCCAGACAATAGACACCAATTCGGCGTGGATCGGCTCAGAACTGAGCCTGGCAGGATTTGATGTCATGAAGAAGACCTCCATCCATGATATCAGGACTGACATTCTGAATGCTCTCGCTGAAGCTGAAGGCAGAAGCAATGTGGTAATTATAACCGGCGGACTTGGTCCCACCAGCGATGACATCACCAAACCTGCCCTTTGCGATTTTTTCGGGACAAAGCTAGTGATGAACATGGAAGTACTCGCCATGATTACGGAAATGATGAAGAGCAGAAATTTCCCCATGAACCTGAATAACAGGAGACAGGCGGAGGTCCCTGAATCATGCAGGGTTCTTACCAATCTGGCAGGTACGGCTCCCGGTATGTGGTTTGAAAGAAGCGGCACCATTTTCGTTTCACTGCCCGGCGTTCCGTCTGAGATGAAATACCTGATGAACACACATGTCCTTCCTGAGCTTAAGCAACGCTTTAGATCACAGGCAATTGTTCATAGAAATATAATGACATACGGAGCGCCCGAAGCGCTGCTTGCCGAGAAACTTGAAGGCTTCGAGGCCGCATTGCCTGCCGGTATAAAACTGGCCTATCTGCCCTCCTCCGGTATTATCAAGCTCCGTCTTACGGGAACTGGCCGTGATGCCGGGTCAGTGGCTGAACTTGTCGAAAACATGGTCCGATTGCTCTACTCGACAATACCTGACCTGATTTACGGAGAGGAGGGGGAGAACCTTGAGATGGCTGTGGGCAGACTGCTCAGGGAAAGAGGGAAGACACTGGGGACTGCCGAAAGCTGTACCGGAGGCAATATTGCAAGGCTTATTGCAAGCGTTCCGGGATGCTCGGATTATTTTGTTGGTTCGGTTGTTTCCTATTCCAACCGTATAAAGACAAACCTTCTTAGTGTGAATGATAAACTAATTGATAGTTACGGTGCAGTAAGCGAGCCTGTTGTTATAGCCATGGCTGAAGGTGCAAGAACATTGCTTTCCGTCGATTATGCAGTAGCCACTTCGGGAATTGCTGGTCCCGACGGAGGAACGGAATCCAAGCCTGTCGGAACACTTTGGACAGCTGTCTCATCCGCTTCAGGAACGAAAGCCGAAATGCATACCTTCGGAGCCGACCGGCTTACGAACATCAACAGGTTCTCAAATGTTGCACTCAATATGCTTAGGAAGCAGATAATCAGGGATTAAGGTGATTTTTCAATCATTGTTGAAAAAATTAGCAGCAATAATTTGGTTAATAAGATTAAAATCACGTATTTTGCGCTTCATTTTTCAAAAAGACACAAGTAAAGAATAAATAGGGAATCAATGGCAAAGGTTTGTCAGATTACAGGAAAGAGGGCGGTTGTTGGCAACAATGTATCGCATTCAAAGAGAAGGACAAAGAGAAAGTTTTACCCCAATCTTTTTGTAAAGAAATATTATTTGCCGGAGGAGGAAAGGTGGATTACACTCAAGGTGTCTGCTGCAGGAATCCGCACTATTAACAAGAAAGGCCTCACGGCTGTTCTTAAGGAAGCAAAGGAAAAAGGTCACATTGTGAATTATTAAAATAAGATCAGGAAATGGCAAAGAAGGCTAAGGGGAACAGGCAGCAGGTCATCCTGGAATGCACTGAGCAAAAAGAAAGCGGTGTTCCGGGGATGTCGCGCTATATAACAACAAAAAACAGGAAGAATACACCTGACCGTCTTGAAAGAAGGAAATACAATCCCATCCTCAGGAAAGTCACCCTTCACAGAGAAATCAAGTAAAAGCATAATACCATGGCAAAGAAAGTAGTAGCAACACTAAAAACCGGATCCGGCAAGTCTTTTACCAAATGCATCAGGATGACCAGGTCGGATAAAACCGGTTCATACCAGTTCAAGGAAGAAGTGGTTCATAATGATCATATCAAGGACTTTTTCACGAAGAAATAGTACCATCGTTTTCAATCAGATATCAAAGGCTTTCTTCGTACCTGAAGAAAGCTTTTTTTATATTTGCCATCAATAATAATTTCTTCATGGGCTGGTTTGGTTTTGGAAGCAAGGAGAACAAAGAGGTCCTTAACAAAGGCCTGGAAAAAACAAAGGAGAATGTCTTTACAAGATTGTCCAGGGCAGTTGTCGGCAAATCAAAGGTTGACGACGAGGTACTTGACAACCTCGAAGAAGCTCTCGTGTCGTCAGATGTCGGAGTTGCAACAACTCTAAGGATTATTGAACGTATAGAAGCCAGGGCTGCAAGGGACAAATACATTAATACCGCAGAGCTCAACAGGATACTCAGGGAGGAGGTCGCGGCTCTGCTGGAAAACAACAAGTCAGTTCCGGTTGTTGATTTCGCATCGCCACTCGCCGGATCCCCTTACATAATAATGGTTGTGGGGGTAAATGGATCGGGAAAGACCACCACTATCGCAAAACTGGCTTACCAGTACAAGATGGCCGGAAAAAAGGTTCTGCTTGGAGCCGCCGACACCTTCAGGGCTGCTGCAATCGACCAGCTTCAGATATGGGCCGACAGGGCAGGGGTCCAGATTGTCAGGCAGAATATGGGATCCGATCCGGCTTCGGTTGCCTTTGATTCCGTAAAATCGGGTGTTGCCGGTAACTATGATGTGGTCATTATTGATACTGCCGGAAGGCTCCACAACAAGATCAACCTTATGTCAGAGCTTTCAAAGATCAAACGGGTTATGGAAAAGGTTGTGCCCGGGGCTCCCCACGAGGTCCTGCTCGTACTCGACGGATCGACCGGCCAGAATGCTTTTGAACAGGCAAAACAGTTTACTGCTGCTACCAGCGTTACAGCCCTTGCCATAACAAAACTCGACGGTACGGCAAAGGGCGGAGTTGTAATAGGTATTTCCGATCAGTTCGGGATACCCGTGAAATATATAGGTTTGGGGGAAAAGCTTACAGACCTTCAGATATTTAACCCCCGGGAATTCGTTGATTCCCTATTCTCACAGGAAACAGTCATTTAATACAATACTTCCCGAATTGCAAAAAGGCCCCGTCAATAAGCTGATCAATATTGTAACACTGGGTTGTTCAAAGAACACGGTTGACTCTGAGAAACTGCTCAGACAGATCAGGGCAGGGGGATATTCAGTTGCATACGATGCATCGGCCGAAACTGCCGATACGGTAATTATAAACACCTGCGGTTTCATCAACGATGCAAAGGAGGAAAGCATCAACACCATCCTTCGCTATGTGAAAGCAAGCCGCGAAGGCCTTGTAAGGAAGCTGTACGTCATGGGCTGTCTTTCGGAACGATACCGGGATGCCCTTCAGCAGGAGATACCTGAGGTGGATAAATATTTCGGCGTCAGCAATATGGAAGATATTCTTCAGGAGCTGGGCATGAGCACACGAAGAGAACTCCTACACGAAAGAGTCCTCACAGGCCCGTCACACTACGCTTACCTGAAAGTATCTGAAGGCTGTGACAGAAAGTGTTCTTTTTGTGCCATACCACTGATAAGGGGAAAGTATATATCCCGTCCGGTTGATGAGATTATAAGGGAGGCCGAGATACTTGCGGACAAGGGTGTCAGGGAATTGATACTCATAGCACAGGACCTGGGTTACTACGGACTTGACATTTACGGCAAGAGAGAACTTCCCAGGCTTGTTTCACGGCTCCTCTCCATCGAGTCGCTGGAATGGATCAGGCTTCATTACCTTTATCCGGCAGGATTTCCGTCAGGGATCATCGACCTGATGAAAGACAATCCGAAGATCTGCAGTTATATAGACATTCCCATTCAGCATATTTCCGACAGGATGCTCAGGATTATGAAACGTTCGCACGGAGGAAAGGCAACCCGCGATCTCCTTCACAGGATAAGGCGCGAGCTTCCCGGCGCGGCAGTAAGGACAACTCTCATTGCCGGTCATCCCGGTGAAACTGAAAAAGATTACAATGAGCTCAGGGATTTCATTGCTGAATACAGGTTCGACCGGCTTGGCGTTTTTGCCTACAGCCACGAGGAGGGAACATATTCCCGAGAAAAGTATACTGATGACGTCCCTGAAAAAGTAAAGGAATCAAGGGTATCCGAACTTATGGCAATCCAGCAGTCGATTTCCGCGGAACTAAACGGTCAAAAAACCGGCCGTGTCTTAAAAGTCATTGTCGACAGGAGGGAAGGGGACTATTTTATAGGAAGAACCGAACACGACAGCCCCGAGGTTGACAACGAAGTCCTGATAAGTACAAAAGATGAACTTTTCCCGGGCAGTTTCCACGACATCCTGATAACCGGATCAACTGAATTCGATCTTTTCGGAACACCGGCAGAAAATCCTTCCTGAAAGGAACTATTCTGCCGATGGAATTTCCGGCTCCTTCTTCTTGAATATCTTGATCTTTATCTCCGATTTGGCGGAGTTGAATCCAACATGAATTGTATCACCCTCCTTGAGTTCAGCTTTGATAAGGACTTCCGCCATGGGGTCCTCCAGATATTTCTGAATTGCCCGTTTAAGAGGCCTGGCGCCATAATTTGCATCAAATCCCCTTTCAGCAATGTAATCGCGGGCTGCAGTTGCAATCTTAAGCTGGTAGCCAAGAGATTTCACCCTGTCGTACAATCCCTTTAATTCAAGGTCGATGATCTTGTTAATCTCCTCTTTACCAAGCGAGTTGAACATGATCACGTCATCGATCCTGTTGAGGAATTCGGGAGCAAAGGTCTTCTGCAGGGCTTTCTGAAGTATGCTTTTTGCCTGCTCGTCGCGAGTGGCTTTCTTTGCACTGGTATCGAAGCCGATACCATGACCGAACTCAGCCAGCTGACGTGTTCCGATATTTGATGTAAGGATAACAATTGTATTGCGGAAATCAACTCTTCGGCCGAGACTGTCAGTAAGCTGTCCTTCATCGAGAACCTGGAGCAGTATGTGAAATACATCGGGGTGAGCTTTTTCAATCTCATCCAGAAGCACCACTGAATAGGGTTTTCTTCTTACCTTTTCAGTAAGCTGCCCGCCTTCTTCATAACCCACGTATCCGGGAGGCGCTCCAACGAGCCTCGACACGGAGAATTTTTCCATGTACTCGCTCATGTCGACCCTGATGAGGTTGTCGGTTGTATCGAAAAGGAATTTTGCAAGCACCTTGGCAAGCTGTGTCTTTCCTACGCCTGTGGGGCCGAGGAAGATGAAGGTGCCGATGGGCTTGTTGGGATCTTTCAATCCTGCCCTGTTCCTTTGTATCGATTTCACCACCTTGTTGATAGCTTCATTCTGTCCAATAACGCTTCCGCTCAGTTCATCGGCCATCCTGAGCAGGCGGGTTCCTTCAGTCTGAGCAATTCTCTGCACAGGAACGCCTGTCATCATGGCAACAACTTCTGCAACCTTTTCAGCATCAACAGTCTCCCGGTTAACTGCAAGTTCCTTTTCCCACTTTTTCTTTTCCTGGTCAATCATGTCAAGCAGGTCCTTTTCCTTGTCGCGGAAACTGGCAGCCTTTTCGAAATTCTGATTTTTCACTGCCATCATCTTCTCCTTCTTTGTATCCTCGAGCTGTTTTTCGAGCGAAAGGATCTTTTCCGGCACGACAATATTGGAGATATGAACCCGAGATCCTGATTCATCGAGGGCATCGATAGCCTTGTCGGGAAGGTTCCTGTCGGAAATATATCTGTTGGTAAGTTTCACACAGGCATCGATGGCATCATCGGTGTAAATGACATTATGATGTTCTTCATACCTTTCCTTAATGTTATGAAGGATATGGATGGTCTCTTCGATTGAAGTCGGTTCGACCATCACCTTCTGGAATCTTCTTTCAAGGGCTCCGTCCTTTTCTATATGCTGGCGGTATTCATCGAGGGTGGTTGCACCGATGCACTGAATCTCACCGCGTGCAAGCGCCGGCTTCAGCATATTAGCCGCATCAAGCGATCCTGTTGCGCCTCCGGCTCCCACTATCGTGTGGATCTCGTCGATAAACAGGATAATGTTGTCATTCTTCGACAATTCATTAAGGATGGCTTTCATTCTCTCCTCGAACTGCCCGCGGTATTTTGTGCCTGCCACGATTGAAGCCAGGTCGAGCGCTACCACTCTTTTATTAAAAAGCACCCTTGAGACGTTCTTCTTTATTATTCTCAGTGCAAGTCCTTCGGCAATGGCTGATTTTCCCACGCCCGGTTCGCCGATGAGAACGGGATTGTTCTTTTTTCTCCTCGATAGTATCTGTGCCAGACGCTCAATTTCCCTTTCACGGCCGACTACCGGGTCGAGTTTTCCTTCCTCAGCGGCTTTTGTCAGGTCAATGCCGAAATTATCGAGTACAGGAGTATCGGATGAGGGTTTGGAAGATGATGATGAAGACTGGCCTCTTCCGGTTCCGCCGCCTCCAAATGACTGTCCCTCATCGTCCTCTTCCCGTGGAAAATCGGCTTTGGCGCTCGGCAGACCGGCTTCAATGGCTCTTCTGACTGCCTGGTAATCGACATCCAGTTCGGTAAGAAACCTTGTCACCAGGGCATTCTCATCCTTAAGTATTGCCAGAAGAAGATGTTCGGAGTCGATAACCGGACTCTTAAGTGACTTTGCTTCAAGGTATACCAGTTTCAATATCCTTTCCGTGCTTCTCAGCAGGGGAATTATCTCTGTATCGGCCACTGATATGGGACTTTCGATTTTTATGCTTTTTTCAAGCGAGCCCTTCAGCACCAGCAGGTCAACGCCCTGGTTCAGAAGTATCTCAACTGCTACACCCTCTCCATCCCTCAGGATGCCAAGGAATAAATGCTCCGGGCTTATATGACTGTTTCCCAGCCTGATGGCCTCTTCCTTGCTGTATCCCAGGATATCCTTAACTCTTTGTGAAAACTGTGAATCCATAATTAGTTCCTGAATAGTTATAAGACAATCATGTCATAAGCCATTATGTCAGCCCAACTGCGACAAAATTACTGATTCCATGAAAATCAAAGTTAAATTTAATAGAATATATGAAAGGCAATTTTCGTGCCCATTTATAAACAATTAATGTTAAAAAGTCACCGCCCCGAATGGTCTCCGGCAACTAAAAATTCACTATTTTCGTAATCAAATCCGTTCCCGGGAGGGACGGGTGTATCTTTTTAATTTATAAATTATTATGTCAGAGAGAGAGAGGGTAATTCAGGTAAATATCGAGGAAGAGATGAAATCGGCATATATCGACTATTCCATGTCGGTTATAGTGTCGAGGGCATTGCCTGATGTAAGGGACGGGCTTAAGCCGGTACACCGGCGTGTGCTTTTCGGAATGTCGGAACTTGGCGTACTGTCGAACAGACCATATAAAAAATCAGCCAGGATAGTGGGGGAGGTGCTTGGTAAATACCATCCTCATGGTGATTCATCGGTGTATGATGCCATGGTGAGGATGGCTCAGGACTGGTCATTGCGTTATCCCCTTGTTGAAGGTCAGGGAAACTTTGGTTCGATCGACGGCGACAGCCCGGCTGCAATGAGGTACACCGAGGCAAGGCTGAAAAAAATAGCAGAAGAGACTCTGTCGGATATAGACAAGGAGACAGTGGACTTCCAGCCTAATTTTGATGATTCGCTCAACGAGCCGGTTGTTCTTCCGACAAGGATTCCGATTCTTCTTGTCAACGGTGCCTCCGGAATTGCTGTCGGTATGGCAACCAACATGCCGCCGCACAACCTGTCGGAGATTATCGACGCCATCATTGCATTCATCGATAACAATGAGATCACCACGGCTGAGCTTCATAAATATGTAAAGGGTCCTGATTTCCCGACCGGCGGTATCATCTACGGCGAACAGGGGATAAAGGATGCATTTGAAACCGGAAGGGGAAGGATTGTGCTGAGGGGCAAAACCGAGATAGAGCTTACTCATTCAGGCCGTGAGTGCATCATTGTCACGGAGATACCTTATATGGTGAACAAAGCTGAGATGATACGCCGGATAGCAGATCTTATAAACGAAAAAAGGCTGGAGGGTATATCTTACATTAATGATGAATCGGACCGTAACGGCATGCGCGTTGTGATCATCCTCAAAAAGGATGCAAGCTCAAGCGTGGTCCTGAATAATCTGTACAAGCTCTCATCGCTGCAGACCTCATTCAACGTAAACAATGTGGCACTGGTAAGAGGCAGGCCAAAGATTCTGAACCTGAAGGAGCTTATCGACCACTTTGTAAAACATCGTCACCAGGTTATAATAAGAAGGAGCAGATATGACCTGAATCAGGCTGAAAAAAGGGCTCATATACTTGAAGGATTGATCATTGCAAGCGATAATATCGATGAGGTGATTGCTATAATCAAATCATCTGAAAATCCGGATGATGCAAGGGAAAGGCTTATGGAACGATTCAGCCTGTCGGAAATTCAGGCCAGGGCCATAGTCGAAATGAGGTTGAGACAGCTGACCGGACTTGAACAGGAGAGGCTCAGGGATGAATACAGGGAGGTGATGGCCCTTATTGATTACCTGAAGAGCGTTCTCGAAAGCGAAGAGCTTCAGATGAAAATAATTAAGGATGAGCTTTTTGAAGTAAAGGAAAAATACGGTGATGCAAGGCGGACTGAAATTGTCCCAGATGCAGGGGAATTCAATCCTGAAGACTTCTACGCCGACGATGAAATGGTAATTACGATTTCACATCTGGGGTATATAAAGAGGACTCCCCTTACCGAATTCAGGCGCCAGAACAGGGGCGGCACGGGGGCAAAGGGAGGATCCACCAGGGACGAGGACTTCATCGAGCATCTCTACATCGCAACGATGCACAATACAATGCTCTTCTTCACAAAGAACGGCAAATGCTACTGGATGAAGGTTTACAATATTCCTGAAGGATCAAGAATCTCGAAGGGACGGGCCATGCAGAACCTTATAAACATCGAACCAGACGACAGCGTGATGGCATATATTAATGTGAAGAACCTTAATGATCCCGATTACATAAACAATAACTTTATTGTTCTCTGTACCCAAAAGGGGATTATTAAGAAAACTTCGCTTGAAGCTTACTCGCGACCCAGGACTAACGGTGTAAACGCGATAACAGTCAGGGACGGGGACCAACTTCTGGAAGCCAAAATGACAAACGGCAAACACCATATAATGATGGCCGTGAAATCAGGAAGGGCTATCAGATTCCCCGAGGAGTCGGTAAGACCAATGGGAAGAACCGCATCCGGAGTAAGAGGAATAAGGCTTGCTGATGAGGAAACCGATATTGTTGTGGGTATGATCACCATCGAGAACGGCGAAAAAAACGTGCTCGTGGTATCCGAAAATGGCTACGGTAAAAGATCAGATATTGAGGACTACCGTATAACCAACAGGGGAGGAAAAGGAGTCAGGACAATCAATATAACTGAAAAGACGGGATCACTTATTGCGCTGAAGGATGTAACTGATAATGACGACCTGATGATAATCACCCAGTTCGGAAACATACTCAGAAGCCCTGTCTCGGCTCTCAGACTGATGGGAAGAGCAACCCAGGGAGTGCGTTTAATTAACCTCAGGGAGACAGATACCATAGCATCCGTTGCCACAGTGGCAGTGAATGAGGAATCCGAAGATGTTGATAAAGACGGCATTGCAAATAAAAATGAAAATACCGAGGAAAATGGCAAAGAATTTGAAGATTAATAAGTAAAGTTTTAAATTTGAAAAGTTTTTTAGGACAATTAATTAAACAAATGCGATAATTATGAAAAAGGTTTTTCTGCTGCTTGCAGTTATCTCTATCTCCTCTGCTACATTTGCCCAGAAGGGTAAAGTAACGAGTGCCCTGACGTTAATCGAGCAGGGGTCACTGGACAAAGCCAAAGAGGCGCTTGACCAGGCACTGACAAATCCCAAAACGATGAACTGGTTCAACACTTATTTTGCCAAGGGTAAGCTTGCCCAAGCCGTTTTCAAATCGGACAACCCAACTTTTAAGGCATACTATACTGATCCCCTCGGCGAAGCTTATGCCGCTTATGAAAAATCAATGGAGCTTGATGACAAGGGTGGCGCTAAAAAGAAGATCATTACAGGCATGGTTTACAACTCGCTTGCCCTCGACCTCTACTCTCAGGGTGGAAAACTTTTCGAGGCAAAGGATTATGCAGGTGCGCTGAAATCGTTCGAAACACAGATCGCTATCACTGAAAGCGACAATTATGTTGGTGTAACTGATACCGGAATGTATTACAACGCTGGTCTTGCCGCAATGAACGCGAAAGATCACCAGAAAGCTATTAAGTATTTCGAAAAATGCGCCGAGATGCAATACCAGGGTATCAATCCTTATTTCCAGATATCTCAGAACTATCTTGAGATGGGAGACACCGCAAAGGCTGAATCAATACTCGTTGACCTGCGCAACAAATACTCCACCGACAAGGATGTAACTCTCCAGCTTATCGATCTTTATATCAAAGCCGGTAAAAACAAGGAGGCTCTTGAAAACCTTGCAATTGCCAGGGCAAATGATCCTGAAAATTACAGCCTGCACTTCGCCGAAGGAATTATCTACCTTAACGAAGACAGATTTGATGAGGCGATAGAAAGGCTTACAAAATCAGTCGAGTTGAAATCTGATTTCTACGACAGCCAGTACGGCCTGGGAGCTGCATATATTAACAAAGCTTCAGACATGTTCGCCAAGGCTAATGACATCATGGATGTTAACGAATACAACAAGGCTATTGATAATGCCATGGCTGTATTTGCTAAAGCTCTTCCGTACATGGAAAAAGCCAATGAGCTGAAACCTGATGATATTTTCGCTCTCAGGAGCCTCAGGGAACTTTACTACAGGCTCAAGATGACCGAAAAATACGATGCCGTCAAGGCCAAGCTTGACACTCTCGAACAGAAGTAAAATCCCAAAAACATCAGTTACTGTAAAATATAGAGGAAAGCCTTTCCGTTAAACGGAGAGGCTTTTTCTCTTTTATTGCATGACCTCACGAAATACCCGGACCATGAACAAAATTTTTTGCTCTTTCCTGCTGACACTTATTCTTTTCCCGACCGGTTGTACAAAAAAAGATAATCCCGAACCGGGAGACCCGGGCAAGGTAATCGTCCTGATGTACCACAGGATTGTTAAAGGGGAGACCGCTAACCTGTATGAAAGGAGCCTGGATGATCTGGAATCTGACCTTATATATCTTAATAACAATAATATAAAGGTAATCAGTTTTGCAGAACTCGGAGAATTCAGGGAGCAGGGATCTGTACCTGAGGGAAACCACGCAATAATAACCTTCGATGACGGTGATAGTTCATGGTATACACTTGTACGTCAATTACTTAAAGATTACAATATGAAAGCCACGTTCTTTCTGTGGACTTACATGATCGGAAGTGATTCATTTATGACATGGGAAGAAGTTGAGGACATGAGCAATTATATGGTAAAGGGCGAAGTAAGGCCATTTACTTTCGGATCGCATTCATATTCACATACATATCTTTTCGATAGCAGAAGCAGATATGCCACCCTGGCTGAATATCAGAGTTTTCTTGATTATGAGCTTGGAAGGTCAAGGGAAATAATCGAACAGCATACACCCGGTGAGGTCGATGTTCTTTCGCTTCCTTACGGGAATGGCGCTGGTGATGAAGAAATAATTGCAGCAGCTGAAAGAAACGGGTACAAATTTATCCGGACCTCAATATGGTCAGCAATTGACAATACAAATCTCGATCTGATGGAGATTCCGAGTCTTCCAATGCTTGATGCTTCGGAATCGGACCTGATAGGATACTACCTGGGCATTTCAGAAACCTATAATTAATCAATTAACTTTATTCAGCAGGCAATCGGTAGGGGAAAAACTGATCTTATCATTTTACCTTTACGGATATTGCAAAACATTCTATTTGACATAATATTAATTATAGGAAATTTATCTAAGCTATTTCCTAAAGTTGTGAAGGTTCTGCCCGTTCTGCAAGTCCTGCAGGTCCTTATCCTCACGCCTTCCTCATCTCATCCTTCAATCTCTGAATATGCCCGCGGCCGAGTCCCTTGACTTCACAGCCGAGCTGGAAATATCTCCTGATGTTGTCGTCGGAAAGGATTCCGAAGCAATCGATTATGGCAGCCGGTCTTCCAATTTTCTTAACAACTTTTTCGGGATCAAGGCCGAGATAAGCCTTGTGAGGAACAGCCAGTATGACTGCGTCAGCATCTTTTAGGGCTTTATCGAGATTCTGCTGAATCTTTATCTCCTTAAGCTTTTCCTGGTTCCTGAAGAACCGGGCTTTGCTTTGTCCGACACCCGGGAATGTATCCTGCTGCTCAAATTCCCACCAGTGTTCCACATATGGATCATGTACGCGGATCTCGGCACCCATTTCAGCAAGCTTCCTTATTACTATTTCCGATCCGCTGTAGCGGGTATCACCAACATCTTCACGGTATGCTGCTCCAAGAACCAGTACTTCGGCTCCGGCAATCGGCTGTCCCATATTCCTGAGTGCATCGCGTGTGAGCTGACCAACATGCAGTCCCCTGGTATCATTAATATCGATTGCCATCGGGGTTATTTTGAAGATATCATCCTCAAAACCAAGGATATGCTTGTATGCCCAAAGTCCCAGACCTCCGTCCTTCGGAAGGCAGTATCCGCCGATTCCCGGTCCCGGGAATATCATGTTGCTATGAGTCGGACGCATCCTGATGGCTTTGATAACCTTGATAAGGTCAACGCCATTTCTTTCTGCGAAAAGGCTCCACTCATCCAGGAAAGCCAGGATGGTCGCCCGGTAGCTGTTCTCTACTATCTTGGCAGTCTCCGATTCAATGGGCCTGTCCATTACAGTCAGAGGGAATTTCTCAGTATTAAGTACTTCAGTCAGGAATTTCTCAACCCTTTGTTTTGCTTTTTCGTTAATCCCGCTGCACACTCTCCAGAAATCGCGGATGCTGGCCACATAATTCTTGCCCGGCATCACTCTCTCGTAGCTGTGCGCAAGAAGCGGATCTGTCTTTATGCCCCTTTTCCTGAAAACCTTCTTCATTATGGGATAAGCCACCTGTTCGGTTGTTCCGGGCGCCACAGTTGTTTCGATCAGTACAAGCGCTTCCGCAGGGATATGTTCCGCTATAACATGAAGTGAAGCTTCAAGGGCAGCCATATCAGTCACTCCGGTACGCACATTCCCAAGCTCTTCCTTTATATAATCGCACTGAACATCAACAACAACCACATCGGCAAGCTTCAGAACATCATATGTATATGTTGCGATCAGCGTTTTCTTTTCGTTGACGCACCTTGCTATCATGGGGTCCACTTCGGGATCTTCAGCTTTAACCGGTGAAACTCCCCTGTTCAGAAGGGGAATCTTCCAGTAGCTTCTCGGGCTTGGCCGCTGCATGCCAATCACAAACTTCGAAGGATTGCCTTTCTTGTCAACCGTGTCGGCAACGATGGCAGCCATAACTGCACCTACAAAGCCTACTCCCATCACCACGACGATCTCCCGTCCTTTGGCGCGTTCTTTTTCGACACGTTTTTTGATTGTCTCGAATTCTTTTACATAATCCTCAGGTTTTGGCAGCGGGAATTTCTCGCCTGCCGGGCTGACTGAATACTTCTCACTCATATGGGTTAATTTGGTTCTGGTTTATTAATGGATAAAATCTACATAACAGCCTGTATCCGTGAATGGACTGTCGATCCTCTATTACGGACAAAATATCAAGTTATTGTGCCTCCGGGCATAAAATATAATCTGCAAATATCGCTTTCAGATGGTTTTAAGAATATCTCTCAGAAGTCCGTCGAAATCGAGAGCGTTATCGGGTAAGTGCGAAAAACCGAGAACCACGACAACAAGCTCACCGGAGGGCAGTATGAAAATCATCTGCCCGTCGTGCCCCTGACATGAGTACATGTCTTCGGGTGCTGACGGATATTCCCGGCTCCTGTTAAGCCAGAAAAGAGCACCATACTTCCCCTCGCTGGCAGAGGCCGGAGTGCGTGTATAATCTACCCACCCTTCAGGAAGTATTCTTTCGCCGCAGAAGATTCCGTCGTTAAGGTAAAGCAGACCGAACCTGGCATAATCGCGTGCCGTCGCGTAAAGATATGATGAACCAACAAGATCGCCCGACGGGTCCACTTCAAAGACAGCATCGGTAATTCCTATCTTTTCAAGCAGGTTGTCATGAACAAAAGCATAACATGAGGTGTCGCTGTCAAATTCATTTCTGATGAGGCTGGTAAGAATGTTGGCAGTGCCTGAAGAATATTTCCACCTGGTTCCGGCAGGATGTTCCATCGGCCTGGTAATTGCGAACCTGCTCATGTCGCCCTTGTCAAAAAGCATCAGGTTCACATCCGACCTGCTTCCGTAATCCTCGTTCCACTCCAGTCCGCTTTGCATCTGCAGAAGGTGGTTGAGAGTGATAAGGCTCCGCTCGTCATCTTTCCATTCCTCTATCCCGGCCGGCTCCGAAATATCCATTTTTCCAATCCTGGCAAGAACCCCGACGATAGCGTTTGTAAAACTCTTGGCCATCGACCAGCTGAGAAAGCGGGTGTCTTTGCTGAGTCCGGACCTGTATTTCTCTGCTACCGGTATCCCTTTATGGAGAACAACGAAAGCAAATGGTATCCCTCCATAGGCAGTGTCATCCACGAGTTTCCCTGCAATTTCAGTTATGGCAGTCCTGTCAATGCCTGTGTCGACTGTATCGGGCACCAGGTCGCCCAATGGCCATGCAGTGGTATTGCGGCTATAGCCGGGATCAGTATCTGCCGCGTAAACTTTGCTTCTGAGCTCCTCCTCCGATGCATCCCTTACCAGGGTGGCACCGAACCCTTCCCTGTGTATGGCCTTTGATTTTCCCCACAAAAACCTGCTCGTCACACTCTTCTCCTCCGGATCCACCTTGTTCCTTGTGAATTTTATAAAGGAAAAATTCAGATCAATATCCTCAATTTCCTTTGCATCCCTGCCCGAAACAAATACATCAGAACACAGGTTCTTCGCTGCATAACCCGTAATTATAGGCATCAGCGTATTGACGTAGATTGCTCCTCCAATAAGGACTAAACCAATAAGTAACGCAATTCCATAAAACACTTTTTTTCTTGTCATGTTTCCGGATGGTTTAAAAACCCTAATCTATCATAAATTCGGCAAAAACTGATGCGGATGATCAAAATATGAGCTGATTTTGTCCCGATCTTTCTATCTTTAAAGATATTTGGCCACTCAAAACAGTAAATCATGAACCGTATTCTTTTAGCTCTGCTCCCACTGATTGCGATAATAGTTCTGACAGGTTGTCCCGGCCACAAACCTGAACTTGAGGTGTATGACCTGAAGTGTGAAAATCTCTCCGATCCCGCCGGTACAGGAACCTCCTCTCCCAGGTTAAGCTGGAAAGTAAAGTCAACCGTCAACAGCTGAAGCGTGAATTTGAAATTGAAAAGCCGGCAGGCCGCTATTTCATACATGTCAATTCGCTTGGATACCACTTAGGTATGGGTAAACGGCCTGAAAGCCGGAGAAAATGTCCGCGCTCCTGCCGTTTCTCAGTTCGATAAGCGTTCTCTTTCCCTGACGTACTATGGCTTTACAAACCGGAAAATTAAAAAATATGTGTTTACCTGGCGATAATTACACTTCCCCTGCCTATGATCCTGTCGTTCTGGAATAACTGCAATACATAAAATCCGGGAACCTGTTTTCCCAGGCTGAATTCGATGTACTGATCGCCTTCCGATTCCCTGATCAGTTCATCATCCATTATTCTGTGACCCATCAGGTCAGTCATCACAATCCTTACCCTGCCCGGATTCTTAAGATGGAAATACAGACTTATCCTGTCGCGCACCGGGTTGGGAAATACAAGAATGCCGGCTGATCCAGCTGACGCGTTTTCGGCTATCATTATATTGGCGTCTATCCAGTTGACTCGCCGTGTGATCCAGTCCTTGAAAAAGCCAATTTCTTCCTCATAGGTCTCCCCTGTGAAATAATTGGGCCATACATATTTGCCCAGCACCGGCCAGCGTTCAAAATTGCGGTCAACGGCATCACCAAGTCCGATTATAGTGTTATCGATATAGGCCATAATAGAATCGGTGCTGAAAGGACCTTTCCGGAGTTCCTTCCAGCGGGCTGTAAAGGACGCCCTGTAGCCAAAGTCTTCCATCATCCTTGCCCACCAGTGCATCCTTCCGCTGTACATTTCCTGGAATTTAGGGTATAGCCAGGTATCGGTTGCCAGATTAAAATCAGCATAATCCACATTCCCATAGCACAGATCGAAATCCCACAGAGGTCCGGCTCTGAGCTTTCCTCCCTTTGAATCCTTATCCTTATGAAAGAAAGTGCTGTAACGGTAACCGTCGACATTATTGCCAAGTTCCTGAATGATCTGAAAATCAACGAACGACTTCGTGTCGAAATATTTTCTGAAACCTTCAGAGAGGTCCATGAACGATTGGCCATTCAGCGTATTCTCGGCGTCCGTAAGGAATTTCCTTATATAATATTTTTGTTCGTTCGCTATCTGGTCATATTTGGGATACACATAGGTGAACCTGTATTTTTCGGAGTAATTGTAACTTATCGACGGAGAAATCTGGAAATATTCCTCCGGTCCGACACCGTCCGTCTTGTCCACCTTAACTATATAGCCGCCTGTCAGATCGTCGCCTGAGATCTCATCAGGATTGAGCTTGCTTATATCAACCCGGTTATCGTCGCGCTTGATGCTTTCCATCAGCTGGTAAACTCCGATGTAATCCCCGTTCAGCCAGACCTCGCAGAACCTGTTACCTGGCTGCCACCCTCCCATTCTGTCGCCCAGGTGGAAGGTGAGTGCATTTCTGAGCATAGTCTTGTCGGAATAAGGTGCATAAAGGACCCAGTCTTCGTCCTCCGGCATGCCAAGAAGGCTTGCAGCGGTATCGGCCCCGTCTGAAGTTCTCAGTTCCATGGAATAGCTCTTCTTAGGGAACATCTGCGATGACTGACCCCTGATTTCGATGCCGATAAAGCCATCGTAATCAGTACCTTCCTGAAACTGGTTATTGAGTTTACCCGGACCATTGTCGACTACTTTCATCCTCGCGGTTATTTTCGGATCATTGACAATTTCCCTGCCCTCAGTCTCAAGTACAATCAACGGCAGATTGCTATACTCTGTAGCCGGATCCCTGAACCACGGCGGAGGATCGCTGTAATTCCGGCTGTCGTCTGTTATGCCGGCAACCAGAAAGGTTGTTGATGAAAGATCTGACGAACCTTCGTTGCAATTGTGAACCTGAAGCGCCAGCAGATTATCGCCCTCCACAATGAATTCCGCGACAGTCGGCATATCTATTATAAACCGTGAAGGAATACCTCCCGAAGGCAGCCGCGCTTCGTATGAATCAAGAATAGCGTATTCGCTGAAGCCAGGTTCTGTTCCAATCGTTCCTATATTTGCCCGGGCGATCTCATGACCGTTCAGATATGCCACAAAACCATCGTCAAAATCAACAAACAGACAGAAAGCAGATATGGCAGAGATATCATAAAGTGCGAATTCCCTCCTCAGATAAACTGAAGGCACATTGTCAGTTACGGTCATGTCGTCTCCATCGCCGTAGCCTATTCCACCTGGTCCGGTCAGCCATGATGAATCATCAAATCCCTGAGTATTCCAACCTGAAGCAGGCTGGGAATAACCAGGGAACCAGGACCATGTATCACCTGCTGATACAACAGTCTCCCAGTGATCAGTTGTCTGAGCACATAAAGCCATTGAGAATCCCGCAATCAGGGACAAGAGGCTATACTTTCCGCAAAGGTTATTGCATGTACTCACCTTCAATTGTCAGTTTCTCATCGTTAACATACATCATTCCCATAATATTGCACGTGGAGTGTCAAATTTCGTCAATAAAAACTATTGTCCAAAAAATCACCGGCACAACTTCAATCCAACGGCAATTTGTGTTTATTTTGTCAGGTAAGAATGACTATGACAAAAACCAAAAAATGGAACAGATTAGTAAGTCAACTCTCGATTTCCTCACCGACCTGAAGTATCACAATGAAAGGGAATGGTTCAATGCGAACCGGAAGCGTTATAATGAAGCCAAAGCTGAATATGAAAGGTTTGTGCAGGCCATAATTGAAAGGATTATTGACTTTGATCCTATCCTGAAGGGACTTGAGGCAAAAAATTGCATGTACAGGATAAACAGGGACATCCGGTTCAGTCCCGACAAAACCATATATAAAACCCACCTGGGAGCTTTCATTGTGAAGGGAGGTAAGAAGAACGGCGACCGCTTTGCAGGGTATTACATTCACATTGAGCCTGGAAACAACAGTATGATTACCGGCGGAGCCTACATGCCGCCTATGCCATGGCTTACCTCCATAAGAAACAATATTGATGAAAAAGGCGAGGTTTTTATTAAGATAATAAACGACCCCGGGTTCAGGGCTGTTTTCGGAGAGATTGAAGGAGAAAAGCTGAAAGGGGCGCCGAAGGGTTTTTCACGCGACAACCGTTTCATCGACCTGCTGAGAATGAAGAGTTATCTTGCCTCAATAATCATTTCAGATAAAGACGTATTAAATTCTGATTTCTTTGATTTTACAATAAAGGCTTGTGAGGTAATGAAACCCCTGAACGACTTCCTGAATGATTATTGATCAGTACGGCTTATAAAAGACATTTTGTCACCATCAGGGTATCGATCCTCATATTGCCGTTATAAAATTCAGTGGTATCCGAATTTTCCAGTTCATATAGCCTGATCTCAGTTTCAGTGCTGTTGCACATTTTCCGCGTGTCAGACACAGAATATGACTCTGTCTTTTCGCCATCACGGACGATGATCTCGAAAGTTGTGGTACATTCATAACAGTCTGAATCATTATTACATGAAAACAGCAGCAATACAAATGGAACCCAAAGTATCTTTTTCATTCTTATAGTTTATTACTTCCGGGTATCTTTCTGATACGGAGGTTCAGCGGGGTTACTTCAAGGTACTCGTCATCCTTGATCTGCTCCATTGATTCTTCGAGCGAGTATCTGATCTTGGGCGCTATTCTGTAACTATCATCAGAACCCGATGCCCTCATGTTTGTAAGTTTCTTCCCCTTGATAATGTTGACTTCAATGTCTTTTGCCCTGGTACTTTCACCGATCACCTGACCTCTGTAGACGTTTTCACCCGGATCGATGTAGAAACGTCCCCTGTCCTGCAACCTGTCGAGTGCATGACCAGTTGCCATTCCTTCGTCGAGCGACACAATGGATCCGTTCTGCTCGGGCAGAAGATCATCTCCCTTGTATTTGCCGTAAGCCCTGAACCGGTGATACATGACAGCTTCACCGGATGTTGCGGTCAGCATGTTGTTACGCAGGCCGATGAGCCCCCGCGAGGGTATGTCAAATTCAAGGTGTATAAGATCGCCTTTCGGTTCTATCACTGTCATTTCCCCTTTTCTTATGGTGACAAGCTCTATTGCCCTGCCCGATGAACTGGCAGGAACATCCACCGACAGGGTTTCGTAAGGTTCGCATTTCACTCCGTCGATAACCTTCAGGAGTACCTTCGGCTTTCCGACCTGAAACTCATATCCTTCTCTTCTCATGGTCTCGATCAGAATCGAAAGATGGAGTATTCCCCTTCCGAAGACATTGAAGGTGTCTTCCGAATCTGTCTCTTCAACTCTCAGGGCAAGATTCTTCTCTGTCTCCCTTATAAGCCTTGTCCGCAGATGACGAGAGGTAACAAATTTACCTTCTTTTCCGTAAAGAGGTGAATTATTGATTGTAAAAACCATACTCATTGTAGGTTCGTCAACCTCAATTCTCTGGAGCGCCTCCGGTGATATCAGATCCGCAAGGGTATCCCCTATCTCAAAATCCTCCAGCCCGATAACCGCACACAGATCACCGCATCTGACCCTGTCGGCCTTAACTCTTCCAAGTCCCTCAAAGACATATAGTTCCTTGACTCTTACCTTTTTGACTTCGCCGCCTTTCTTGCATAGAGTATAGTCGCTTCCGGCAACGATATCACCCCTGAATACCCTTCCTATGGCAATCCTGCCCACATAGCTTGAGTAATCGAGTGAGGCCACCTGCATCTGGGCAGTTCCTTCGACATAACGGGGTGCGGGAATCTGTTCAAGGATGGTGTCGAGAAGGGCGGTAATATCATCTGTGGGTTTTTCCCAGTGGCGGCTCATCCATCCATACTTTGAAGATCCGAACAATGTTTCGAAATCAAGCTGGTCGTCCGAAGCATCGAGGTTGAACATAAGGTCGAAGATATCCTGCTGGACCTCATCGGGCCGGCAGTTCTCCTTGTCGACTTTATTTACAACCACAATCGGCTTCAGTCCCAGGTTGATCGCCTTGCCAAGTACGAACCTGGTCTGGGGCATTGGTCCTTCAAAGGCATCAACAAGCAGAAGGACTCCGTCAGCCATCTTGAGCACTCTTTCGACTTCACCGCCGAAGTCAGCATGTCCGGGTGTGTCTATAATATTTATTTTAACCCCCTTATAATTAACTGAAACATTCTTCGAGGTAATCGTGATTCCCCTTTCCCTCTCAAGATCATTGCTGTCGAGGATCAGGTCGCCGGCATCCTTCCTTCCATCCAGCACCTTGCACTCCTGGATGATACGGTCGACCAGGGTGGTCTTGCCGTGGTCAACGTGTGCAATTATAGCGACATTCCTTATTTGCTGCATATATTTGTATAAAGACCTGCAAAAGTAATACTGTTGACCTTATTAATGCTAAAAACGTTTAAAATAATATTGAATGAAAAAACCTCATATATTTCGTCAAATTTAAAACCGGGTAACATGAAAAGGTTGACAAAAACAGGGTTTGCAGGTATATCTGCTCAGGAAAGATCCCTGAGTCGGAGAATGAGAAGATTATCCGGATGATAATTGAGCTGATAAAAGAATAGTATCAGTCAGCCTCGCTCACGTCCGTAATGTCGCTTCCCAGCCTGGCCTTGATGCGCTGGAGGTCGTTTTTCATTATGGCAATCGACTGGAATATCTGTTTCTCAGGTATAACAGGTTCTGGTAATTCACTGCTTATGTAATTGACGAATTTCCATATCTCCTTGACCTCCTTTATATGGATCTCATATGGTTCATACAGCGGATTCAGGGAGAAAAGGGTTAATCTTCCGTTCTTCCGGATATTGTTTTCAACGATCTTGAATACAATTCCGTCGTCGAGGGTGAATACTATATAGGCTTTTCCGCTCATTAGTTCCGTCCAGTCCTGGATAAATTCTCCGGTAACCCACGACCCGTCGGGTATCGGGAACATTGAATCCCCTTTCAGCTGGAAAGTCCGGTACTTTCTGTTATTCGAAAGAAACGGCAGATGGAACACCGGAAGTTCGCCGATGTATTCCGGATCGGCATACCCGGTTGTGTATCCTGCCTTTGCCTTTTCCGTAACCAGTTCGATGTTTTCCCTGTTGCCGGAGTTGACCGTGGTGGCAAGTACGCGCAGATTGCTTCCCTTCACATAGGCATCGTATCCCCTCTCCAGCTCACCAAGTTGGCTCTCCGACAGTCTTGCAATGTCGATCCTGAGAAGGGTGTCAATCGACATGTTGAAATATCCCGAAAATGAAACGAGTACATCTATTCCGGGCTGGGCCACGCCGTTCTCATACCCGCTAAGGGTTGAACGCTTCAGGTCAAGGGCCGCAGCAATATCATCCTGGGTGCGCCCCTTCCTTTTTCTTAAAAATTTTATGTTGGATGCGAAGTACATGAAAAAAATGATTATATTGTAATCATAACTTTGATTAATTTCTAATCAAAAGTATGATATGTTTACGAGAAATGCAAATATTTTAAAGAAAGTTTCTCATTTATAATTGTTAGTCGAACCGGTTTTCAATAAATACAGTCATTTTACCATGTTCATTGCAGGCAATACGGAAAGATCTGTTCTCCATCTCGACATGGATACGTTTTTCGTATCGGTTGAGAGGCTTCGCAACAGCAGGCTTACCGGTAAGCCAGTCATCATCGGCGGCATGTCGGACAGGAGTGTTGTATCGAGCTGCAGCTATGAAGCGCGAAAATTTGGTGTCAGTTCGGCAATGCCGATGAAGATGGCCAGAAGCCTTTGTCCCGATGCAATAATAATCAGGGGCGACATGGAGGCATACAGCAACTATTCGCATATGGTTACAGATATAATTGCCGAACGATCGCCCATTTATGAAAAAGCATCAATTGATGAGCACTATGTCGACCTGACTGGCATGGACCGCTTTTACGGGTGCTACAAATGGTCGCACGAGCTCAGGCAGTGTATTATAAAGGAGACCGGTCTGCCGATATCGATCGGACTTTCGGTCAACAAGACCGTATCGAAGATAGCGGCAGGGGAAGCAAAGCCCAACGGGGAGAAGGAAGTGTCAGTGGAAAAGGTTCACCCCTTTCTCGATCCGCTGTCGATAAGCAAGATACCCATGGTCGGTCAGAAGACTTACCACACCCTCCGCTCGATGGGCATCGCTACCATTTACACACTGAGGAACATTCCGGCCGAAATGCTTGAAACGCTCATGGGCAGGAACGGCATGGAAATATGGAAGCGGGCCAACGGCATCGACTCCACTCCCGTAATGAGCTACTCGGAACAGAAATCGATAAGCACCGAACATACCTTCGATAAGGACACCACCGACATGGCAAGGCTGAACCAGCTTCTTTCCGGCATGGTCGAGAAGATAGCATACGATCTCAGAAAACAGGAGAAGCTCACTTCCTGCGTCACTGTAAAAATAAGGTATTCAAACTTCGACACCCACACGCTTCAGAAAAGGATACCATACACCTCTTTCGATCATGTCCTCTCGGGAGTTGCCAAAGAGCTTTTCGGCAGACTTTACCAGCGGCGAATGCTCATAAGGCTGATAGGTGTCAGATTCAGCCACCTGGTAAGGGGTGTTCAACAACTCGACATGTTCGATGACACTCCTGAAAAGGTAAACCTTTACCTGGCAATGGACAATATCCGCAACCGCTTCGGCCGCGATGCCGTGCGCCGTGGCGTCGGATTTTAAGGCGTTGAGGCGTCAGGGAGTGAAGGTATGAGCCGTCAAGCCTTAATGCCGTAAAGCCGTAAAGCCTTTAAAAAAATGTATATAAACTGTCATTCATATTACAGTCTTCGCTACGGGATGATGTCCGTCGAACAGCTTGTGCAGTGCGCTGCTGAAGCCGGCGAGGACTGTATTGCAATGACCGATATAAACAACTCGACAGGGATCCCAGAATTTGCCGGTGAATGCATTAAAAACGGCATCAGGCCGCTTGCCGGGATAGAGTTCCGGAGCGACAATGACCTGCTGTATATCTGCATTGCCCGCAACAATGAAGGACTGAGGGAACTTAACGAGTTCCTGTCAGCACACAACTTTGACAAGACTCCCCTGCCCTTCCCCTCACCTGAATTTTCACATGCCTACTCCATCTACCCTCTTTCCGGAATCCCCGAAAGGCCCTTGCTCGATAATGAACGTATCGGAATAAGACCTTCAGAGATCAACAGGCTGGTGACACTGCCGGGATCAGTCTCCAGAAACTCTATGGTGCTTCTCCAGCCTGTGACATTCGCGTTGGAAGATGATATCTTCATCCATAAAAGCCTGCGGGCAGTCGACAACAACATACTTCTGAGCCATCTGAAGCCGTCTCAGTGCGGCGCTGAGGATGAATTTTTCATGTCTCCCGAAAAAAAGAGCCGCCTGATGCGCGAACACGAATGGCTGATGAAGAACACCGAAAAGCTGATGAGCGACTGTTCCCTGAACTTCGACCTTACCACACTAAAAAACAAGAAAGTCTTCTCGGCAAGCAGGTACGACGACAGGCTTCTGCTCGAGAAGCTGGCATGGGACGGCATGCTGTACAGGTACGGCAGACATAATGCTGAAGCGGAAAGGAGAATCAGGCATGAACTTGAAATCATCGACAAGCTTGGCTTTTCGGCCTATTTTCTGATCACCTGGGATATTGTAAGGTATTCAATGTCGAGGGGATTCTATCATGTGGGACGCGGCAGCGGAGCAAATTCAATCATAGCATACTGCCTTAAAATCACAAATGTTGACCCCATTGATCTAAACCTTTACTTCGAGCGATTCATAAACCCAAAAAGAAGCAGTCCTCCCGACTTCGACATCGATTATTCGTGGAAAGAGAGAGACGAGGTAATAGACTATATTTTCAAGAGGTACGGGAGAAAGCATACTTCCCTGCTGGGCACAATCAGCACATTCAGGGGCAAGTCGATTGTGCGTGAACTGGGAAAGGTCCACGGGCTTCCAAAGGAGGAGATCGACAACCTGATCGACAACCCGGCTTCAGAGGCAAACAGGAACGAAATATCCGGACTTATCTTTTCCACCGGGCTCAGGATAGCAGATTTTCCGAATATGAGAAGTATCCATGCCGGTGGAATACTCATCTCGGAGGAGCCCATAACCTGTTACACGGCGCTCGACATGCCACCAAAGGGGTTTCCGGTGACACAATGGGACATGTACACGGCCGAGGAAATCGGGTTTGAAAAGCTCGATATCCTGAGCCAGCGAGGGATAGGCCATATACGGGAGAGCGCTGAAATAATACTTAGAAACAGGTCAATAGATGTTGATGTTCATGCCATCCAAAAATTCAAGAGCGACCAGAAGGTGATGGACCATCTGAGGAGAGGCGACACCAAAGGCTGTTTCTATATCGAAAGTCCGTCGATGAGGGGACTTCTTCAGAAGCTCCGCTGCGACAATTACCCCGCCCTGGTGGCGGCAAGCTCGATAATCAGGCCGGGAGTTGCCCGTTCGGGAATGATGAGGGAATACATACACAGGTTCCATAACCCCGGCAAGTTTGATTATATCCACCCTGTAATGAAGGAGCAACTGGAAGAGACATTCGGCGTGATGGTCTACCAGGAGGATGTGCTTAAAGTTTGTCATCATTTTGCAGGCCTCGACCTTTCCGATGCCGACACACTCAGGAGGGCCATGAGCGGAAAACACAGGTCGAAGCAGGAAATGCAGAAGATTGTCGACAGGTTCTTCAGCAACTGCCGCGAAAAGGGCTACAGCGAAGAAATAACCCGTGAGGTGTGGAGGCAGATCGAATCGTTCGCGGGATATTCATTCTCAAAGGCCCACTCGGCATCCTATGCAGTCGAGAGCTTTCAGAGCCTTTACCTGAAAGCCCATTTTCCTCTCGAGTTCATGGTGGCGGTGATAAATAATTTCGGCGGTTTTTACCGTACCTGGGTATACGTCCATGAAGCCCGAAGATGCGGTGCAGCCATTCATCCTCCGTGTGTGAACAAAAGCACTTACAAAACAACTATTTACGGATCAGATGTTTACATTGGCTTCATTCATATTCAGAGTATTGAGGAAAAACTTGCCAGGTCGGTCGAGATAATCCGCAACGAAGGAGGGCCTTTCACAAGTCTCAATGACTTCGTGGAAAGAGTTGGTCCCGGACTTGAACAGCTGATTCTTCTGATCCGGACGGGAGCGTTCAGATTCACCGGCAAAAAGAAAGCAGTACTGCTGTGGGAGGCTCATATGGCAATTAACGGGACCAGGCATGAAAACATCCGCCCTCTTTTTTCGCAGCCGGTCCGCAGTTTTAACCTCCCCGACCTGGTGCACGACAGCCTCGATGATGCTTACGACGAGATCGAACTGATAGGTTTTCCCGTTTCAATAAGCTGGTTCGACATGCTCGAAACATCATTCAGGGGAGAAATACAGGCAAATGATATGCTCAGCCATTGCGGGAAGAAAGTCAGGATGGTAGGGCACCTGGTCAACATCAAATACATAAAAACCATAAAAGGGGAATGGATGAATTTCGGATGTTTTATTGATCCTGAAGGAAATTTCTTCGACACCACTCATTTTTCACAGTCGCTCAGCAAATATCCTTTCAAGGGAAGCGGAACCTATCTTATCCTTGGGAAGGTTGTTGAGGAGTTCGGTTTTCCCTCTCTCGAGGTCGAAAAGCTTGCAAAGCTTCCCGTTAAACCCGACAAGAGATACTGATTCATGCCATGGGAATCCCTCCGCCTGGCATGATGTCATCGCCTGATGATCTTCTGAAGATCGAAGCATCCGAAGCCACAGACATCTGCCTGAATCCAAGAAACCAGAAGTAGATAAACAGGGGAATGAATATTGCGAGGAAAACCGGAGAATTGGCCATCAGCAGAAAATCATACAGCCCGTGAAACACGAATGGCAGGAAGAAAGCCAGCAGGAGGTAGATACCCCGGTACTTTGGATAGAATTTTGCCATACCGAAATAGTAACCCATTACAACGCCAAACAGCGCGTGAGCCGGGACAGCGGTGAGCGCTCTTACGAGCCCGACGGAATACCCGCCCGATATGACATAGATAATATTCTCAATGCCGGCAAATCCCAGCGAAATGTACACAGCATACACGATGCCATCAAACCGTTCATTGAAATGCCTGCTCTTCCAGAAGAAGAACAGAAAAGCAAGGTATTTCATTCCTTCCTCGGTCAGTCCCGCAACTACAAAAGCTACATAAGCTGCATTCGAGATGCCTTCGAGGTTCTCCGAAGGTAACTGGAGGAGTCTCTCAATCAATACTACAGGTAACACAACCACAACACCTGCCAGTAAAGCTTTTAAAAGTAATGATAGTGGCTCCTTTTCATACTTATCCCTGCTGTAAATATAGAATGCAATAATCAGGATTGGTGCGAGCGAAATGAATAAGAGATTGTTGAACATGGAGAATGTCGGTTTAGGTTTGGTTTTCCGGTTCTAAAGATCCGCTTTCAGTCGCTGGTTTGTCTCGACACCTTCAGTATTCCCTTAATTGACTGTATCTTGCGGATTATTCCATAAAGAATGTCATTATTTGGAACCATGATGCTCAGGGTTCCCTCTGAAAAGCCGTCCTCTATTTTGTAACTGAAGCTTCTGACAGTCACGTTGTAAGCTGCAATTACATCGGCAATCTTGTTTCCGATTCCGATATCTTCTATCCCCGTCACTTTGATCAGGGCATTGAATGTCGGTGCCCCCTTCGCCTTGGTCCACCGGGCTGACACAACCCGGTAAGGATAGCGTGCCATAAGGTTATGGGCGTTGGGGCAGCTTGTCCGGTGAATCTTAATCCCCTCCGAGATTGTAACAAATCCAAAAACAGGGTCTCCAAAGACAGGATTGCAGCATCTGGAAAGCTTGTAATCAAGACCGTCAACCTTTTCTTCAATAACCAGGTAATCAGAATAGACGGAGGTATCGGTTTCCTTCACTTCCTTTTCCGGCATCACTGGGGCCTGGACAGCAGGATGATCATCTTTTTCGCCTCTGAGAAGGACTTCCTTTATTTCCAGCAGATCGAGCTTGCCTGATTCAATGCTGCAGTAGAGGTCCTGAGCATTTTTGAACTCGTAGTGATTAATAAGTTTCTGGATGACAGAATCGCCGTAGTTCAGTTTCCAGTTCTTGAGCCGCCGCATCAATATCTCTTTCCCTTCAGCGGCCGATTTTATCCTTTCCTCACCCAGGGCTTGTTTGATTTTTGTCTTTGCCTTGCTCGTAATCACGAAAGACAGCCAGTCCTGTTTGGGTTTCTGATTTTTTGACCGTATGATTGATACATGATCTCCATTCCGGAGCTGATATTTGAGGGTCACATTACGACCGTTAACCTTTCCTCCCACGCACGATGCGCCGACGGCTGTGTGGATGTCGAAGGCAAAATCGAGAAGAGTCGATCCGGCAGGAAGCTGGCGAAGGTCGCCTTTCGGAGTAAAAACAAAAACCTCATCGGTGTACAATCCTGACCTTACCTGGTCGAGGAAGGCATCCTCTTCTTTTTCAGTCGATTCAAGAATTTCCCTCATTTTGGTGAGCCACACATCCAGTCCCCCCTCCCATTTTGCACCCTTATATTTGAAGTGAGCCGCCAGTCCTTTCTCCGCTATCTCGTCCATCCTTGCCGACCTTATCTGCACCTCGACCCATTTTCCCCTGGGTCCCACAACCGTTGTGTGAAGCGATTCATAGCCGTTCGACTTTGGAACCGATATCCAGTCGCGCATCCTGCTTGGGTTGGGCTGATAGAGGTCAGTCACCACGGAGTAAACTCTCCAGCAGTCTGACTTTTCGTTCTCCGGTTCACTGTCGATTATTATCCTTACAGCGAACAAGTCGAATACCTCATCAAAATCCACTTCCTGCTTTTTCATTTTAAGCATTATGGAATAAATCGATTTGGTGCGGCCCTTGATAGTATATTTTAATCCCAGCTTGTCGAGCTTTTCCTTCAGGGGAGAGGAGAATTCCCTTATGAGTTTGTTCCTCGAAGCGGTCGTCTGCCTTAACCTGCCTTCTACATAGTTGTACTGTTCCGGTTCAAGGTATTTTACAGCAAGGTCCTCCATTTCCGACTTAATATTGTAATAACCAAGCCGGTGTGCCAGCGGCGCGTATAGAAAATAGGTCTCCGAGGCAATCAGAAGCTTATCCTTTTCCGGAGCATTGTCGAGGTTTCTCATATATTCCAGCCTCTCGACAAGCTTTATCAGTATTACCCGTACATCATCGGCAAGACTGAGCAGAAGTTTTCTGAAGTTCTCCGACTGGTATGAAGCCTGTGTTGAATCGATCCCGGTTATACGGTTGAATCCCTGGAGTATCTCCACCACTTTTTCCCCGAACTCATTTTCGAGTTCCTGTGGAGTTATTGACAGTCTTCCGTAAGAATCGTGGAGAAGAGCGGTAATGATTGTGGTTGTTCCCAACCCCATTTCTCCCGCAACTATTGAAGCAACCGACATGGCATGCTCGATTTCCGGTTTCCCGGTGAGTATAGATTTTCCCGAGCAGGCTTCAATGGCCAGGTCGAGGGCACGCCTTATTTTTCTGGTGTCGCCCGGTCCCAGGGTGCTTCCTGCCGATTTCAGCAGGGCGCGGTAGTCTCTGTATATTTTCCGGGGCTCATTCATAGTTAGTTACGGGAGAATGGATTCACCCGTGAAAGTAACTAATTATGATGGATTTTGGCAATATTTTATTCGAAATAAATCAAAACCTGCCCCCTGAACAGGCCGATCTGAAGATTATCACTTCTTTTCCTTTTTTCCCATTTTGTCCAGATCTTCAAGTTCTTCAATCCCGATATCATCTGACAACTCCGAAAGACTCTTCAGGTCGAGATCCCCCTGGATCGAAATCAATGTATTGTCGCCCGGACCGCCGGTGATGACAAGTAGTTCAGAAATCCTGTCTCCATTCTGCCTGATAAGGAATTTAGTCTCATCCTTTCCCTCCTTCACAGCCATAAGTTCCTCATATACTGACATGTTTAGTTTTCCAGTAAGCTCCTTGTAAAAGTTGAGATTCAGGTTCATCAGGGAGTCGCTTACCGACAGAATCCTGATTGACGAGAGCCTGTTTATCAGATCGCTGCCTTCTCTCCCGGAATCCTTTCCGGCAAAGAGACTTAGCAACTTGCCTGAAATTGACACTGTTGTAAAACCCTCCCTCTCCGAGTATTTATCGAAGAATTCGTCAACTGCGTTGTTCTGCGCAGTTACTGGCGCAGTCAGGCAGATGGCTATCGTGAAGAATATCATTTTTTTCATTCCTGTTTTTTGTGTTTTGATGTTCATTTTCCGATATAAGCTTTCTTTTGAATTTATTCCCTGGTTTTGTCTGAATTCCCCAGAGTTTTGAATACTATTTCGAGTGGTTTCATATTGTCTTCAATCAATGACGTCGATTTTCCAACGGCATCAAGTGTTCTGCCAGTCTCTTCCTGAAGGACGGTAAGCTGTCCCAGCGCCCTTGTGCCCTCATTCATGCGGGAGGATACACTGTACAATATCTTCATTGCTTCAGCATAGGCAACTTCAGGATCGCTGTAAGTATCCCGTATATCAGGTCTGCGTTCAAAGAAGAAATATGATGCTGCAACTATCAGTAAGGCTGCAGCAACACCCGACAGTATGCCATATAGCCTCCGGCGGCCCGGGATCGCTGTCCGTTTTTCTTCCCTGTCGATGGCAGCAAATATCCTTTTTTCAAAGTCATCCGACGGCTCCGGCACATCCTTTTTTGAAATACTACCATAGCACCTGAAAATCTCCTGTTCCTCAAGGAGTTCCTCCGGCACGCCCGTTCCTCCGAAATACTCTTTCAGAAGACGTTCTTCTTCGATAGTACTATTGCCATCATAGTACTTTGTGAGCAATTGTATTATTTCAGCCGGTTTCATTTTGTTTGTTTCCTGAATTCATCCCTTACGCTCTTTCTTGCCCTTGACAGGCTGACTCTCAGGTTATTTATATTTTGCCCCGTAATTTCAGCGATTTCCTCAAAGCTGAGCTCTTCAATGTCTCTCATTTTTATCACCTCACGGTATTGTTCGGGAAGCTCTCCGATGATCCTGATCATGATGTCTGAAGCTTCCTGTCTCTCAATCAGTTCCTGTGGCGACGGGGCCGAATCATGCAATATCGAAAGGGCGGATTCACTGCCCTGGTCGATGAACCTGCGCTTTCTCAGCTGATCGATGCAGTAGTTTTTTACCATTGTCATTGCAAGAGCTTCAACGCTGTCATATTCATCAAGTCTCATTTTCATCTTCCATAGTCTGACAAATACCTCCTGTACTGCATCTTCCGATTCCTCCCTGTCCCCAAGGATACGGCAGGCCTGACTATACAGTTTTCTGCCTGATGTAACCACCAGATTATCGAATTCGGTTCTTGTCATTGACAGAGAAGATATTATCCTTCCCGGCAAAGATAGTTACATATTCCTTATAGCCCCGAAATGGTTAAACTCCGGTGGTCTTTTCTGGCCTCCCGGCTAAAATCCTCTGCCTCTTCCACCGTGATTCTCCCTTTAACCTGCATTATGAAATTATCATCGCCGCCTCCGATAAGAAGAAATTCCCTTATCACCTTTCCATCCATCCTGACAAGCATCCTGATGTCCTGGTCCTTTTCCCGCACGCTCATGAATTCCTCGTAATTCCTTAAATCCCTGTCGCGTTTAATCAAATCCATAAAATTGGTCCGATTACTCTCCTCGTCTTCAGGGATCAGTATCCTGACTGTAGTCACCTCATCGGGCCATACTTTCTTGCTGCAGCAATCATCATCCGATCTTAACTTCTTCAATAAACTGCCTGATATCGTCAGGTTAATGAATCCGTTGTCGTCTGAATTCCTCTCAAACAGCTCATCAACTGACCTTTGGCCTGAAAGAGTGGCCGCAAGGACTGAAAACAAAATAATTCCAAAAATTCTTTTCATGGTTACCCTCTTTAATTTTAATAACTGTCCGTTTTCCGGATGACGTATGAGGCAGTGTTTCATTACAGAGTTTCAGAAAAAAAGTGCAAATAAAAGAAGGGAGTTTTTTTTGCATTAGAATATTTTTCTTCTAACTTTGCACCGCAAAATTATGAGGCTTATTGACTGGCTTTATCCGTAAGCTGCAGTAGTTAAGCCGGAGAAAAAAATTCTTTAAAACAACAGGTAAAAACAGCCGGCAAGGCAGAAGAGTATTATTG
>JBAQCK010000037.1:0-14780 GCA_049294075.1 Bacteroidales bacterium
ATCGGGAGCTATCGGGACGGGAGGGAAAGGCTTTGGCTGCTTCTCAAGTCATTTCATTTTCGACAAATGCCCCAAGTTTTTTATACCTGGAGTACATTTCATCATATTTCCGTGCCCTTGCCGGATCGGGTTTGTATTCTTTTTCAAAGCCTCCGCCCATAGCTTTGCGTGCCGATTCGAAATCAGGGTGGATGCCGGCCATAACCGAGGCTGCCATTGCTGACCCGAGTGCACATGTCTGATCGGAGCTTGCTACCCTTATCGGCATATTGAGCACATCGGAGACAATCTGCATTACCCAGGGATTTTTCCTTGCCACCCCTCCTATTGCTATAACGCCGTCGATCCTGACACCCTCAGAAATGAACCTGTCGTTTATCATTCTCGATCCGAAGGCGGTTGCCTCGACAAGCGATTTGAATATCCGGGGTGCATCAGAACCAAGCGACAATCCGGCAATGGCACCCTTAAGCGCCTGGTTGGCAAATGGCGTCCTTCTGCCGTTCAGCCAGTCAAGTGCAACAAGGGCAGTCTCTTCCTCAGGAAGCAAAGCGGCCTTCTGGCTCAGATCCGTGATAATCCGGTCGGACGTTTCGGTTCTGATCCTTTCCCTGACACTCTCATCGAGCCAGCTCATTGAAGATATAATTTCTTCGACCGGCCACATAAGAAGCTTTCCAAACCAGGCATATACATCGCCGAAGGCCGATTGTCCGGCCTCCAGTCCGAGCATTCCGGGAATTATGGAACCCTCTACCTGTCCGCAAATGCCAGACACAAGTTTATCCCCAATCTCATCCATCGGAGAAACCAGCATATCGCAGGTGGAGGTACCCATTACCTTAACCAGGTGGTAAGGCATGATCTCGCCTCCCAGCGCCCCGAGATGAGCGTCAAAGGCACCTGTCCCAATCATGACTCCTGCAGGAAGGCCAAGACGTTGCGACCATTCTTCCGAAATCACTCCGGCACTTACTTCACAGGTAAAGGTCTCAGTGTAAAGGCGGTCTCTCAGCCCTGCCAGAAGAGGATCGAGACGCACCAGGAACTCTTCGGGGGGCAACCCGTTGAAGTCGGAATGCCACATGGCCTTGTGCCCGGCAGCGCAACGGCTTCTCTTTATTTTCAGAGGATCGGTGTTTCCGGTAAGCAGGGCCGGGATCCAGTCGCAATGCTCAACCCAGGAAAATGCATTGTGCCTGACTTTTTCATTTACACGGATCACATGGAGCAGCTTTGCCCAGAACCATTCCGAGGAATAGACTCCACCCTCATACTTAGTAAAATCAATTCCTCCCCACGATCTGGAAATTTCATTTATCTCGGCGGCTTCCTTTACTGCTGTATGATCTTTCCACAATACAAACATGGCATCGGGATCATCCCCAAAACCAGGTTTCAGCGACAACGGTACACCATCGCGATCGACTGCCACAGGTGTCGATCCGGTGGTATCGACAGTTATTCCTGCAATGTAAGCTGTTATCTCCGAAGGAAGTCCCTTAAGGGCTTCCCTCACCGACTGCTCCATACCTTCAATGTAGTCGAGAGGGTGCTGGCGGAAACGGTTGGATGCCGGATCACAGTAAAGTCCCAGTTTCCATCTGGGATATTCAAATACCGAGCTGCCAACCGTAAAACCACTGGCTGTATCAACAACCACTGCCCTCACGGAGTCGGTTCCGTAATCCAGGCCGATAACATATTTTCCTGTCATGATTTGATTTTTATTTCCTGTTCTTTTTACCCTGCCCGTAATAAGCGTTCTTTCCGTGCTTTCGCAGGTAATGCTTGTCGAGCAGAAATTTGTCAATTGATTCTTTTCCTCCCAGAACTACAGTGCAGAGCGCCATTCTGGCTATTTCCTCAAGGGCTGCAGCGTTGTGAACAGCCTCAGCGGCATCAATACCCCAGCAAAACGGTCCATGACCGTTAACCAGCACCGAAGGGATGACAAGGGGATCGAGTTTCCCGAGTCTTTCTGCAATCACCTTGCCCGTATTCAGTTCGTAGTCATTTTCAACCTCATCGCCACTGAGCTTACGGGTACAGGGAACCTTCCCGTAATAATGGTCGGCATGTGTGGTTCCAAAGGGAGGAATATCCCTTCCTGCCTGGGCCCATGCCGTGGCAAACGTTGAATGGGTATGAACCACCCCTCCCAGCGAGGGATATTTCCTGTACAGATACAGATGTGTCGGGGCATCTGTTGAAGGACTGTAATCACCTTCGACAACCCGGCCGTCAGGATCGAGCACAACCATGTCGGCCGCATTCATCGACGCATAACCGACACCCGAGGGCTTGATCACTATCATTCCGCTTCCGGGGTCCCGGCCGCTTGCATTCCCCCAGGTATGAATTACAAGTCCGTGCTTCACCAGGTCGATATTCGCCTGGTATACTTCACCCTTCAGTTTTTCGAGCATAACGTTTTCATTTAAAATATCCCATGCTTCTGGTCGCTGTCTTTCTAGCTGACATCCAGACTGAAATCGAAACCTTGTTTTATGTAGGTCTCGTAGCTTTCCCTGTTGAACCTATAGTAAAATGCCCCCTTCTTGGAAGTCTCCCTCTCTTTTTCATCTAATTTTTCAAGGATATTCATAGAGAGTATCTTCTTTCTGAAGTTCCTTTTGTCGATATCCTTCTGGTAGATAGCCTCGTAAAGATCCTGCAGCTGAACCAGCGTGAACTTCTCGGGAAGCAGTTCAAATCCGACAGGCTTCACCTTTATCTGAATCTGCAGCTCAGCAAGGGCTCTTTCCACCATTAGTCCGTGATCGAAAATAAGATGAGGCAGCCGTTCCAGCGACTGCCAGTGTGCGCCGCTTACTTCACTTAGTTCCCTGTCGATATCAGTTATCTTTATAAGGGCTCTGTAAGAAGTTGAAATCACCCTTGCACCGGGATCCCTGTCGATACTCCCATAGGTATACGACTGTTCCAGACAGACATCCCTGAGTCCGGTGAGCTGATACAGTATACGGCTGGCGGCTTCGTCGAGACTTTCAGACTCCTTTACAAATCCTCCGGCAAGAGACCAGAGGCCCATGGCCGGCTCAAAACTCCTCTTTATCAGGAGCAGTTTGATCTCCTTCTCGAAAATGTCGTAGCCGAATATAATGCAGTCAACTGCATTGAGATGCCTCCGGTATTCTGAATAAAGCTTCATGCTCCCGATTCAGATTGAGGTGCTTGATTTCAAATTATCTGCCCTGGGTCAGAATACTCCTCCTGACAAATGGTAATAAACCTCATTCAGCCTGATCTCTTTTTTGAATTCGGACAGATTGCACTTTTCATCAATAAGAAGGAATTCAATACCCATCATTCCGGTCAGATCTTCAATATATTCCGCGTTTACCGCCGTGCTGAATCCCGTGTGATGAGCGCCTCCTGCAAGAATCCATGCTCCCGCCCCGGTCTTAAGGTCGGGTTCCGGTCTCCAGAGCACGCTCGCAACAGGAAGGTTGGGCATGTCAGGACAATCAACCACTTCCACCTTGCTCACAATCATTCTGAACCGGTTTCCCAGATCGACAAGTGATGCGCAAACGGCCTTTCCCGTGGCCGATTTGAAGACCAGTCGCGCCGGATCGGCCTTTCCGCCAATCGAGAGCGGATGCACTTCAAGATAAGGCTTGTCGCTGGCAATTGAAGGGCAGACCTCGAGCATATGTGCACCAAGAATCCGCATTCCTGCCGGATCGAGATGGTAGGTATAATCTTCCATAAAGGAGGTTCCGCCAGGAAGACCTGATGCCATTACTTTCATCGATCTTACCAGGGCTGCCGTCTTCCAGTCGCCTTCAGCCCCGAAGCCGTATCCCTTTTCCATCAGCCTCTGAACTGCAAGTCCGGGCAATTGCTTCAGCCCGTGAAGATCCTCGAAGGTAGTGGTGAAAGCCCTGAATTTACCATCCTCAAGAAACCTGGTCATCCCTGCCTCAATCCGGGCGGCATCCCGGAGAGTCTCAGATTCCTCAACCGCTTTTGTAACATTGTAGGAAGACTTGTACTCTTCAATCATGCCGTTTACCTGACTGTCGCTCACCGAATTCACTGCTGCAACCAGGTCGCCGATCCCGTATCCGTAAACCGAATAGCCCATCTGTATCTGGGCGCTCACCTTATTGCCTTCAGTTACCGCCACGTCTCGCATATTATCTCCAAAGCGTGCAACCTTCATATTCCTGGCGTCATCGAAGGCAGCTGCTGCCCTTGTCCACACGGCTATCCTCTCAACAGCTTCGCTGTCTTCCCAGTGACCAACAACAACCTTCCGGTTAAGACGCATCCTTGAAACTATAAAGCCGAATTCACGGTCGCCGTGAGCCGACTGGTTAAGATTCATGAAATCCATGTCGATCGTATCCCAGGGAATGTCCCTGTTCAACTGGGTGTGGAAATGCAGGAAAGGCTTGTTAAGCGCCGAAAGACCCCTGATCCACATCTTTGCAGGTGAAAAGGTATGCATCCATGTGATAAGTCCTATGCACTTACTGTCGTTATTAGCGTCAGAACAGAGCTTGAAAACAGAATCCGGAGTGGTAAGGACAGGCTTGAAAATAATCCTTACCGGAATCCGTAGCGAATTGTCGAGAGCTTCGGTAATTGCCCTGGAATCAGAAGCTACCTGAAGCAGGGTATCTGGTCCGTAAAGGTGCTGACTACCTGTTACGAACCAGATCTCTTTACTGTTAAAATCGTATATCATATCTCATTTATTGCTTTATCACCTTTAAGCGGCTTACCAGAAATACACATAGAATGAAATGATGACAACTATGATAAGACCTGAGAAGAAAAGATCCCAGTTGTTGTAGCTGGCTTTTATTGCGGCCTTCTGCTCGGCACTCACCGAACCTACATAAAGCCCCTTGATGGCATCAGGATCGGCCTTTGGAGTGAAGTAGCTTATGATTATCATAAGGACTATTACCACAAAGAACAGAATCACCTCATAATTATAGTTATTCATCCCTACGAATACTGAATGAAAGAATCCGTCACCCTGAACACCTTTGCCGAAGATGTTAAATGCCAGCCTGGTCATGCCAAGAACAAAGCCTATCAGAAGGCCCCAGAGACCAGCCTTGGGAGTGACCCTCTTCGACAGGATCCCAAGCAGGAACACGGCTGCAATTCCGGGAGCAAGCATCGACTGGACATCCTGAAGGTAAGCATACAGGAATTTACCAAGGCCTTTCATCACAGGTATCCAGAGTATTCCAAGGACAACGACTACTACCGTGGCAATTCTTCCTACCCTTACCAGCTCCCTCTCGGTGGCCTGGGGACGGAATTTCTCATAGAAATCAACTGTAAAGAGGGTTGCCGATGAGTTGAAAAGGGAAGCAAGCGAACTCATAAGAGCAGCCAGGATACCTCCAACAACCAGTCCCTTGAATCCTATGGGAAGCAATTCCTTAACCAGAACTGCAAAAGCAGAATCAGAATCGGGCAGGCTGATCATCCCTTTTACATTCAATGCATAAGCAATCATACCGGGAATAAGGAAGATAAAAACCGGAAGGAGCTTGAACCCGGCGCCCAGAATGGCACCCCTTCTTGATTGAGTCATGTTTCGTCCCGAGAGCACCCTTTGCACTATAAACTGATCGGTGCACCAGTACCAGAAACCTATTATGGCCGATCCGAGTATGACTCCGGTCCATGGAAAATCCTTGTCCTTTGCAGATCTCATAAGTTCTGTCATGGAATCACCGTAATCATTCACAGGAACGGCCCGGCATATTTCCATGACTTCCGACCATCCCCCGACCTTAATGAGCCCTACAATGAGTATCACTATTGATCCCAGCAGTAGTATCGGAGTCTGGAGAACCGAAGTCGCCAGAACGGCCCGCATACCTCCCAGCGTTGTATATATCCCTGTCAGAACAACCAGTCCGATTGCGCTGATCCAGAAAAAGTCGATCCCGAACATCGATTCGATGCCGAATACCTGCTTGAAAACTATACCACCTGCATAGACTGTTACAGCAACCTTTGTAAAGACATAGCTGACCAGCGAGATGATCGAGAGAACGCTTCTGGCACCCTTGTTATACCTTTTTTCAAGGAATTCGGGCATTGTGAAAACCCCGCTTCTTGCATAGAATGGAACAAAGAACCAGGCAAGGATCAATATGATCCACCCGTGCATTTCCCAGTGAGCCATTGCCATCCCGCTTGAGGCACCCGCCCCGGCGAGACCGACGAGATGCTCAGAACCGATGTTGGATGCAAAAATTGAAGATCCGATAGCCAGCCAGGTGGCATCACGCCCTGCCAGAAAATAATCGGTGGATGTTTCTGTTTTCTTCTTTGTCACCCAAACGATTATGCCAACCAGGCCCAGGCAGAAAAGGCCCAGAACGATCCAGTCTAATATTGCCATAACCAGAGATTTAAGTGAATAATATCAAGGTAAACCGAGTTTCAAGTGATCAGGTTAAGCAAAAGAAATGATAGCTTCACATCAAATTTATGAAATATATTAATAAATGTACCTTTTACACTTAAAAAATTTATGATTCTGCAATTTTAATAAAAAACATCAGGAGACTGAGTTAAATGGCTGTATATCTATTAGTTGAAAAAAGGAGAAAAAACTGAGATCAGCCCCATTCTTTAAGAGATGCTTCTATGAAATCAATAAGCTTCTGATTTTCCGTCTTGCCTGTACCTTTAACGGCGAATGGTTCCCCGAATCTGAAATAAATGTGTTTGCTGCTGTCGAGTGGTCCCAGTTCCTTAATTATCTTTCCCTGTCCCCAGAAATCTGTCTTCAACGCCAGGGGAACCACATTCACTCCTGCCTTTTTTGCCAGTTTCACTCCGAGGGAGTTGAATTCTTCCGGTTTGAATTCAACACTTCGCCTGCTCTGGGGAAAAATAATGACCGAAGTTCCCCGTGAAAGCAACTCCATCCCCTTTGTCATTACCGTTTCAAAGTCCTTCCTCGGGTCAGTCCTTCCGACAACTATGGGATCACGCGATCGCATGACATACCCGAACAGAGGATGTTTCACGAGACTTTCCTTAACGACGAACGTAGCCTCGCGGTGCGGAGCGATTATCGCCGGGAGCACCATCGTCTCGAGTGTGCTCATATGATTGCCGATGAAAACCACAGGTTCCTGATCACGGCAGATATTTTCCATTCCTGTGATTCTGAACATACCTCCCGCCTTCTCGATTAACCTGAAAATATAAAAGGATGAATCAGCCCAGGCTTTTGTATCATAATTGCCCCTTATCGCATCTCTTCTTGTTCTAAAAACAACACCTGCATATTTCAGTGTAAAATAAAGCCGGTTGCAGTGGATAAGCCTGTCAAACATTGACTTCTTCCGTACTTCAGGTGTGTTGTAGGAACATGAATCAAAATATCCGAATTTCTTCATATTTTTCTAAATCTATAATATGCGCTTTGCTCTGAAAAACCCATGTCTGTCATACAGGCTGTCTGAGGAAATGCAAGCTCTTCCCCTGAATAGCTTCATACAAATCTAAGAAAAATAGTAAATTTAACCGCCCGTCAGGCTTACACTTTCTACACCTTTTAAATGAAACTCACCTTACTTGACGCTGTTATCTTCTTCTTCCTCACAATCGGGAATGTAATCTTCGGGGCTTCCTTCTTTTTAAGGAACAAGACTTCCGACCAGTTCACGACGGGAGGCGGCAGTATTCCTGCCTGGGCCGTGGGCATGTCAATTTTTGCAACCTTTGTAAGCAGCATAAGCTTCCTGGCCCTTCCCGGGAAAGCTTACGCGTCGGACTGGAACTCGTTCGTATTCAGCCTCACAATACCGTTCGCATCCTATGCTGCCGTAAAATTCTTTGTTCCCCATTACAGAAGTATCGGAAGCGTTTCCGCGTACTATTACCTCGAACAAAGGTTCGGAGCCTGGGCCAGAATTTATGCTTCAGCCTGTTACATTCTGACCCAGCTGATGAGGACAGGAGCCATACTGCTTCTGCTTGCCCTCCCTGTCAACGCCCTCTTCGGATGGGAAATCAGGAGCGTCATTATCATTACCGGAATAGCTGTTATCCTCTATTCAATGCTTGGAGGGATAAAAGCTGTGATCTGGACCGACACGATACAGGGGATCATACTGATACTTGGCGCTCTGGCCTGTGCTGTTTTCCTTACGGTAAAAATGCCGGGGGGAGCCGGCCGCCTTTTTGAAATCGCTTCCGAGCACAACAAATTCAGCTTTGGAAGCTTTGGGCCCAGCCTCAGGGATTCCACTTTCTGGGTGGTGCTTGTTTACGGTCTTTTCATTAACCTTCAGAATTACGGAATTGACCAGAACTATATCCAGAGGTATATGAGCGCGGGTTCAGAGAGAGAAGCCAGGTCATCGGCGCTGTTCGGATCACTGCTGTATGTCCCTGTCTCCCTTCTGTTTTTCTATATCGGCACTGCCCTGTTTTCGTTCTATACCGCACAGCCCGGTCTTCTTCCTGCAGAATTGAGTGTCCCGGGTGCAGGCGACATGGTGTTTCCCCATTTTATTGTAACGGGGCTTCCTGCAGGACTGACCGGATTACTTATCGCGGCAATCTTCTCGGCAGGGATGAGCACCGTTTCCACCAGCCTTAACAGCACCGCCACAATTTTCCTTACCGATTACTACAAGAGGTATTTCAACAGGCAGGCCGACGAAAAAGCTTCAATGAACGTACTGAGAGTCTCATCACTGATAACGGGGCTTCTCGGAATCATAATTGCAATCATGCTTGTGGGAGTAGAAAGCGTCCTCGATGCATGGTGGGCCCTCGCCTCCATTTTCAGCGGCGGTATGCTGGGCCTCTTCCTGCTTGGTTTTATCGTTAAAAAGTCAGGAAAAACCGAGGCAATTACCGGGGTGATCCTCGGAGTGATCGTGATTGTCTGGATGAGCCTGTCTCCCATTGTATTCACTGAAGGAAGCATGGGGGCATTCAGAAGTCCTTTCCATTCCAATCTGACAATAGTTTTCGGCACCGCTGCAATCTTCCTGGCCGGATTTTTGATAACCAGTCTAACAAGAAAGAAAAAATGAATAAAATAATTTTATCTCTCTGTATTCTTATAAGTTACAGCACACTAACCGCACAGCAGCCTTTCAGGGGCGAACAATGCTTCACTGTGAAGGAATTCATCTATCAGCCGGAAGATGTCGCTTTTCCGAGCTGTCATGCCTCAACGATAGCTGAGATCGATGGAGGATTGATCGCCGCCTGGTTTGGCGGAACTGAAGAGAGAAACCCCGATGTGGGTATCTGGACAAGCAGATTCCTCAAAGTGAAGTGGTCGAAACCGGAAGAGCCTGCCAACGGAATCAGGGGTGACAAGAGATATCCCTGCTGGAATCCGGTTCTATACAATTCAGGTGATGAGCTCCTTCTTTTCTTTAAGGTCGGACCAAGCCCTTCGGAATGGTGGGGAGAGCTTATTGTCTCCGGCGATAACGGTATTTCATGGTCGGCGCCCAGGAGGCTTCCTGAGGGAATCATGGGACCCGTAAAGAATAAACCGGTAAAACTTGACAATGGTGTCCTGCTTTGTCCGTCCAGCTCCGAGCATGACGGGTGGAGAGTCCACATGGAGATGACACCCGACTTTGGTATGACCTGGACAATGACTGAACCTCTGAATGACAAGAGCATATCAGCAATTCAGCCGTCAGTATTATTCCACCCCGGAGGAAAGCTTCAGCTGGTGTGCCGCAGCAAACAGTCCAGCATACTCACTTCATGGTCGGACGATAAAGGCAGGACCTGGAGCCGGCTGAGCCCGACAAGTCTTCCCAACCCAAATTCGGGAATAGATGCCGTGACCCTGAAGGACGGAAGGCATATAATTGTTTACAATCACCTGAAATCAGGACGAAACATTCTCAATGTAGCAATCTCTGACGATGGTATAAACTGGAAACCAGCCGCCCTGCTCGAAAATGAGGACAAAGGAACTGAATTCTCATATCCCGCCGTCATACAGACCAGCGACGGGATGATCCATATTACTTATACCTGGAACAGGAAACTAATAAAGCACGTGGTGATGGACCCGGGTCTTATAAAAGCCGGAGAATTCACCGCCGGGGGAGCGTGGCCGTCAATAATTCAGGGAAACTGATCAATTGCCAAGTGCCGGCAGGATAAGAAGCGTGCCCGATAAAATGACCAGTATCCCCACAGCGCCCCATCCGATAATATTCTGGAAAGGTTTGTTCGTGTATCTGCCCATGATCTTCTTATTGTTGATAAGCAGGATCATGCTGACAAGAACAACCGGAAGCAATATCCCGTTAAGAACCTGCGACCAGATGGATATTCCTATCAGAGGTGCATTCGGGATAAGAATTATGGCAGCTGAAATCACCAGTATCCCGGTGTAAAGGACATAGAACTCCTTAGCCTCATCCATCTTCCTGTCGATGCCTGCTTCAAATCCAAAGGCTTCACACACATAGAAGGCAGTGGCCAGGGGAAGTATGGTAGCTGAAAATACAGAGGCTACAAACAGACCGAAGGCAAAAACATGAGATGCAAGCCTTCCTGCAAGAGGCTCGAGCGAAAGTGCTGCATCCCTGGCTTCGGAGATTACTATCCCGTTTGGAAAAAGAGTCGATCCGCAGGCAACCATAATGAAAAATGCAACGACAACAGTGATTATACATCCTGCGACAATATCAATCACCGTGTATTTATAATCCTTTATCTTGAGCCCCTTTTCAATCACCGTTGCCTGCATGTAGAACTGCATCCACGGAGCTATTGTAGTCCCGACAAGGGCAATGATAACGGTCAGACTCTGTGTATTGATCTCAATACCCGGCTTAACTATGGCCGACCCGATCTCACCCCAGTCGGGTTTTGCCAAAAGCGCCGACACAACATAAGTTAAAAGTGAAGCGCTGAAAATCAGAAATATGCGCTCGGCAATCTTGTAGGTACCCTTTACAACCAGGATCCATACAAGGATTGCAGCCACAGGAACGGAAATATATTTGTTTACACCGAATATCTCCATGCTGCCTGCCACTCCTGCAAATTCCGTTGTAGTGTTGCCTATATTTGAAATCAGCAGACCTATAAATATAAAGAAGGTGACCTTTACGCCGGCATTCTCCCTTATCAGGTCCGACAATCCCTTCCCTGTCACTATTCCCATCCTGGCATTCATCTCCTGGATAACAAGAAGCACAATGAGTGAGGGGATCAGGGTCCAGATCATTCCATATCCGTACATGGCCCCCGCAACTGAGTAGGTGGTTATGCCGCCGGCGTCATTATCGACGCTACCTGTTATTATCCCCGGTCCCAATAGTGCAAAAAAGATCGCCAGGTTCCTGAAAAAGCCGCTCTTGCCAATTTTTGTCCTGAACATCACCGATACGATTACCTCTTGTATGTTCTTCTCTTGCTCATAAGGTCTTCAAGAACGTCATCCACAACCACCATTCCCTGGAGAAGGTAATCGCGGTCGACAACGGGAACAGCCAGCAGATTGTATTTGGAAATAGTCTCGGCTATATCGTTAATTTTCTGATCATCATAAAGGAAGACAGGCACTGATTTCATCACACTGCTGAGAACCGTTTCGGGCTCTGCAATAATAAGGTCGCTCAAAGTGAATGTACCTACCAGTCTGTCATCTTCCTCTGTAACGAAAAGTGAATAGAGTTCGGAAGGTTCAGGCTTCTTAATGCGGAGTTCCCTGATAACATCCTCGACTGTAAGCCCGGAACGGAACGACAGCACATCGGTGGTCATAAGTCCTCCTGCATGGTTATCGGGGTATTCGAGCAGTTCCCTAACCTCCTGCGACACTTCACTGTCCATCTCCTTCAGAAGCATCTCCGCCTTCTCATCCTCAATCTCATCCAGAATGTCGGCAGCCTCATCAGCAGGCATTTTTTCGAGAACGTCGGCAGCCTTGGTGACCGGAAGGCTCTCTATTATGTGTATCTGGGTCTGGGTTTCCATCTCTTCCAGAACATCGGCAGCCTTTTCCTCATCAAGCGCTGAAAAGACCGATGTGCTGGACTTCCTGCCAAGATCCTCGATAATATCCGCCAGATCCGAAGGGTGAAGTGTTTGAAGCTTTGCGTAACTCTTTGAAAGCTTGATATTAAGATTCGAGAAATCGATGGCCTGAACATCATCCCACAGTATGTATTTGGTGGGGATCTTCATCCTTAACAGGGATAGCACCCTCTGCATGGGAACCAGTATGCCTATCCTGCGCAGGAGTCCGCCTATGCCAATATCCACTGCTACGGCAAACGTTCCGGTCGGAAGTGTGGCGAGCCTCACATCGTTCACCCTTACAAGCTTCCTTCCGTTGAGATCGACTATCTGCTTGTCCTGAATATTCTCAACCAGAAGCAGACCTCCCGCAATCTCTTCGCTGCTTAATTCGATAAGGTCGTAACAGGTCACGCTGATACGTTCGCGGACCTTAACCACCCTGAATGTACTAAAGGAATAAAGTTTTGTTTCCCTTCCAATTTTCAGTTTGATGCCGGTGATAAGCTGCTGGTTGGGATTATTCTGACCTGAAGGTACCGAGTTGACCATAAGATCCCTGATCACACCAAGGAAATCGCCGTCGGTTCCGAATACCTCCTTGCCGGTTATTCCGCTTAAATAAAAAGTTGTGAGTGATGTCATAGTCACCTCCTTTCTGTTACCGATATAGAAAGAGGTGACCAGATGATTGGTCGGCCTCCTCTACATCAGAGATTTAATTAATATACCCGCGGGGCCGTCGTCCATTTTAGTATTAAAATTGATTTCGCGGTGTAAAAGTAAAATCCCGGAAAGGAAATTCCAAATAAAAACCAGGAAAGTTGAAAATACCTCAGGCGGTCAGGTCTTCAGTATGATTTGTATTCCTCATTCATCACATTTAGGGTCTGAGGTATCCATACCCGGTATCTGGAGTCCTCGTTCCATGTGTTGCCTGCTGAGGCAAAATCACAGAAACTGACCGGCCGAGGCTGACGGAATTCTCCTTCCAGGTCAGTCCCAAGAACAAGATCTGCCCTGAATGCCATCCAGACGTGATCCGGTTTCTCCTTAACGGGAACCAGACCAACTATTCCTTCCTTTTCTGGGATTACTGCCGGTTCAGCTATGAATCCATCCCCGAACCTGGTATCCCTCGCCAGAACAACCGGTCCCCTTATGATTGCCTGGTGACCGTTCTGCTTCATAAGCCGTGCGGAAAGATCCATTTTTATAATAACCCGGTCGCCCTTGCTCCATGTCCTGGAAACCATTGCATATGTCCCCGGCCTGATATCTTTAATCTTAATTCCATTTACCTCTACATCTGTGTTCCTGCTCCATGAGGGTATGCGGAAACCAAGAGACAGTTCAACAGGTTTGTCCGGACTGATAACAAAGCCGATTGAATCGGTGACAGGATAGCCCGAGGACTGCTCAATAAGCATATTGTTCTTTTTTTCAAGCGGCACGACTGCGCTTCCGGTACCGTACAGGTTGATGAACACCTCACCGGCAGCGCCTGTAACAGCGAATGAAGGGAGCATCATGAAAGCCCTCGGACCGTTTGCGTTACAGCAGTTTATGTGCATCCCGCACTGTTCCTCCCCTGCATGCCTTATACCTCCGAGAGGGCTGTACTTGGCTATCTCCATCCCATCGTACTTCAGCGAGGCCATAAGTGCATTGTAAGCTGAAATCTCTATCTGATCAGCGTATTCAGGGTTGCCGGTGAGCCGGAGCAGACTGAAACACAACTTCATCCAGGTCATGGTAACGCATGTTTCCATCGTGTGGTAAGTGGGTTCGGTCTGGTGTTCTATCCCCCTGTACCAGCATTCAAAAGCACTCCCCGATCCTGCCAGGTTTATCTCAGTGCTGATTATGTTTTTCACGGCTGACTCCACGGCTTTCAGATAATTTGCCTCTCCCGTAACCCGGTACAGTTCAAGCAGACCTTCATAGCACGACATCATCTCATAGGCCTTCTGCCCATTCTCATACGACCACCATGACGAGGGGTGAGGAAACCTTTCAGATACAGGGATACCTTTGATTGCCGCGCTGATGAGCAAGGGCCCGTCAGGAGTCTCCCACTGACCGACAATGTATTTTGCAAACTCCAGATACTTATTGTCTCCCGTTCTCCTGTACAGATACACCACAGGCTCCAGAACTGAACTGCTGGGCATACCACGGTAATTACCCGTCTTTACTATATCGGCTTTACCCCGACCCACCTGGGTCAGAAGATGGTCAGTCAGCCTTACAGCTGCCCTGAGAACATTTTTATCTGAAGTGAGATCATAATATGCGATAAGGCCAAGAAGTGTATACTTCCGTCCCCAGATATCCCAGTGCTGCAGTGCTGCTTCATCGCTGTAATTTCCTATGTAGCCGTCAGGCATCTGAGTCTCAAGAAGTCCCGCGACTGCTCCCTCAATTATCCGGAGCAATTCCGGATCATGGTTATAATTATACGCGGCTATGGCCGACTGGATCCACTTACCCCAGAACTCCGACTGCCACAGCCTTGTCTCTTCCTTATGCCGGAATGGCTCTATCAGATGATCGGCGTCCTGTGCCTTTATTCTTTTACTGATCACCAGGTCCATCTTCTCTCCAAGGTATCCTTCTATCCTTACCGATGAAGGAGCGTAGGAGAACATCCTGTCGGTTACTGCATCGGCCGGCAGTGGCTTTTGCTTCTGACCCCGGACCGCGGTCAGACCTGTAATAATAATAAGTGAGATCGTCAGGAG
>JBAQCK010000038.1:0-19119 GCA_049294075.1 Bacteroidales bacterium
ACCACACTCATCCCGGGGCTTTAGCCCCCCTGGTTTTTATCAGGGACTAAAGTCCCGGTAACAGGGGGGGTGCTTCTTACCGTCAGCTGAAGCTGACGGTAATGGTTACTCCTTCAGCGGATTTATCTCCAGGGGATTATTGTTCTGGCGAATTCTTCCTGTTACCGTTGGCTTCAACCAACGGAAAAGGACCACCACACTCATCCCGGGGCTTTAGCCCCCCTGGTTTTTATCAGGATATCCCGAAACGGCCGGGATCTTTTCTGATTTCCTCAGCGGCAATACATAGCTGGTTGTAGGTATCCTCGCCGAAAGCCCTGATCAGTGGGTCTTTAAGAAATTCATATACAAAGACTCCTTCTTTTTTGCCGGTGTCGACTGCGCTGTGGCATATTGAAAGTTCCTGGTAATTGACGGCAGTGAAGTCATTGAAATATTTCACCCTTGCAGGGAAAAGATGGCATGAAACCGGTTTTCTGAAAGGAATTTTCCCGTCGAGATAAGCCTTTTCAATGCCGCACATGAAAATATTGTCCTTTACAAGAGCATAGGCACATTCCTCATTATCGATCAGCGGCGTCACCCTGTCTCCCTCAAAATCAATCACACTGGTTCCTTCCCTTTCAACAGTCCTGACTCCTTCAGGTCTGAGACAGGTCAATATCTCAGGCCATATCTCTTCAAGAATCCCAACCTCTTCCTTTGTTACCGGAGCTCCTGAATCGCCATAGCGGCAACAGTTACCAAGGCAGCGGGGCAGGTTGCACCTGAATTTCTTCCCGATGATATCGAGACTGAAAATGATGTCGTTGATGCGGATCATCAGCTTACAAGGATCCTGCCGGTCATTTCTTCCGGGATCGGGATGCCCATTATTGTAAGCAGCGTAGGCGCTACATCAGCAAGTATACCCTCCTTAACTGATTTATAATCATCGCTCACCAGGATACAGGGAACCGGATTCAGGGAGTGTGCAGTATTCGGGCTTCCGTCCTCATTCAGGGCCTTGTCGGCATTTCCGTGGTCGGCAATTATCAGGACATCATAGCCTTTTTCCCTGGCCGCGTTCACAACTGCGCCGGTGCATTCGTCAACGGTTGCCACGGCTTTCATGATAGCATCATAAATGCCTGTATGGCCTACCATGTCGCCGTTCGCGAAATTAAGACAGATGAAATCAAATTTCTCTGTATTAATAGCCCCGATCACAGCATCCCTGACTCCGTAAGCGCTCATTTCAGGCTGGAGGTCGTAAGTCGGCACCTTTGGGGAAGGAATGAGGATCCTCTCTTCATTTTTAAAAACCTCTTCCCTGCCGCCTGAAAAGAAGAAGGTGACATGGGCATATTTTTCAGTCTCTGCAATCCGGAGCTGTGCCTTTCCTGCTTTTGAGATGACTTCGCCTATGGTGTGATCGGCATTCTCCTTTGGATAAATGATGTGAAGTCCCTTGAAAGTGGCGTCATATGGTGTCATTGTGCAATAGTGAAGAGGCATGGTATGCATCCCGGATTCCGGAAGGTCTTTCTGGGTGAGGGCTATTGTAAGTTCCTTTGCCCTGTCGTTCCTGAAATTGAAAAACACCACAACGTCACCGGGCTGCAGTTTCCCGATTGCTTCCCCCTTCTCGTCGACAACGGCAATGGGGTTCATGAATTCATCCGTAACTCCATCATCGTAAGAAAGCTGGATAGCATCCAGAATATCATGGGTTTGCTTACCCTCTCCGCCGACAATCAGGTCATAGGCAATTTTTACTCTTTCCCATCTCTTGTCGCGATCCATGGCATAATATCTTCCGATAAATGAAGCCACCCTGCCGTTTGACACCTTCAGATGATCGAGCAGGTTTTTCATATAACCTTTCCCGCTTCTGGGATCTGTGTCTCGCCCGTCGCCGAAACCATGTATGAAAACATTCTTTATTCCGTAATCACCTGTCATATCGCACAGGTAATACAGGTGAGTATCGAGGGAATGAACGCCGCCGTCGGAAAGCAATCCCATGAAATGCACCTGTTTCCCGTTGTCCCTTGCATATGAGAATGCCTCGGTAAGCACAGGGTTCTTTTTAATGTCGCCGGTCTTGCATTCCAGGTTTATCTTGACAAGGTCCTGGTATATAACCCGTCCTGCTCCTATGTTTAGGTGTCCCACCTCCGAGTTTCCCATCTGTCCGTCGGGCAATCCGACGTTTTCCCCTGATGCTTGAAGCCGGGAATTCGGGTACCTTTTCATAAGGCCGGAAATGTTTGGAGTTGGTACCTGGCTGATTACATCAGCGACCGATCCGTCGCCTATTCCCCAGCCGTCGAGTATCATAAGAAGAGTTTTCCTGTTTTTCATGAGTAGTGTATTTTTATTTCAATACCTGTGTTTGCAAGCGGGGGCAAAATTAGCTAAAAAAACAGAAATAGGCTAGCCCAGGGATTCGAAGGAATTTAAATCCCTTACGTCCAGTTTCTGCATCACCCACCCCCAGCCCTCCTGGAAGCTAATCTTTGTACATATCTATTTGCGAGGTAGAATCATTGTCTGGTTCCTCTTTTTGTTTACCCCCCAACCCCCCTAAAGGGGGGCTAAGAATCAGACAATGAGTAATATAGTATTCCAGAGATTATCAATACGTTGATAGTTTTCGATTTTCGGGACGAATTGTTATCCAGCCTGGTAATATCATTCAAAAACCTTAAATAGTTGTAAGTCAACGATCTTAAGCCCCCCTTTAGGGGGGTTGGGGGGTAGAACACAAAAGGGATCACTCCCGTACTTCCTACCTCACCTGCCTTATCCTTATCCTGAGATCCGCCCCCTCGCACGTTTCCTCATAGGCTATATCCTTTCCGACATAGGCTACCCATTCCTCAGGAGTGAAGTTTCTGGTGACGTATGTGCAGCCGTCGGCTGCAAAGGTGTCGGCAAATGCCGGACGAGCTATCAACTTCGGTTTTTCCGAAGCGACCGCTGAAAGGATCACCCCGCCGTCGGGACTGAAATCAAATGACACTACAACACCTTCGTTGTCGGTGAAGGTCACCGGTACGGCAGTCAGGTCACCGGTATCCCACAGCCTAAGGGTGCCGTCAGTTCCGGCAGTTGCCATCTGGGAATTATTTCCGTTGAAGCGGATATCGTTAATTTCGCCCTGGTGGGCCTTGAATCCGGTTATCCTCTCTCCCAGTGCAATATCCCACAATTCAACGGTTCCGTCATCATAGCCTACGGCAATCCGGTCATCATCAGGTTTGAACCTGATATTCCGGATCTTCCTGCCATCCGATTCAATTATCAGATTTCTGCTGTTCTGACCGGGGCTCCAGACCAGGCCTTTTCCCTGATCGCTGATACCGGCAATATAGTTGTTATTGAGAGAGAGAGCTATTGATGTGACCTGCATCGCGCCGGCGCCGACGTCGGTTGAGGTCCTGGCGGTGAGATCCCATTTCAGTACCTTGCCGTCGAGGGCGGCTGAATAGAGATAGTTTCCATCGTAAGAAAATACAAGCGACCGGATCTTACCCGTATGACCGTTCAGTTCAAATCCCTTATCATTTCCTTCAACCGGCAGCACACCTATTTTGTTATCCGCTCCTCCGAAGGCAAGCCATTCTGATTCAGGGCTGACTGCCATCACATCGACAACCTCATTTCCGGAGTAGACCACTCTGAAACTCTGATCTTCCGCAGCCATGTCCCATCTGAGTATATTTCCCCGGGAGTCGGAGGAGAAGAATTCATTTTTCCCCGGTATGAAGGCTATGCTCTTAACATGGCTGTCCATACCTGTGAAGTTTTTTATCCTGGCGCTTCCCTTGTTCTTCGCGATATTATAGAGGCCTGCATAGATATCGGCGTCATTCCTGCTTCCATTGTTTCGGCTGTTGAAAAGGTAGGCCTGATAAGCCAAAAGAGGCTGAAGCTCATCTTCCATGGGAACCTGCAGTGACCTGAGCGACATCGATTTTGCTACCGAGACCATCCTTAAACGCTGAGTCTCGTCTTTCAGTCTGAAGGCTGAATCGGCCATCATCTTCGCGAGGCTGCCTTCCCTGATGGCGTTCTCCGACTCTCTGATAATACTTTCAATTTGCCGGCGGCCCGATACGATCTCATTTTCGGCTTTGAGGCGCAGCATTCTCTCCGCGTCATTCTCCAGTCTGGCTGCAGCAGCGGCCGAGTCGGACAACAACGATTGTACAAGTGCAGCTGATGCATATTCCTCTGCAAGGAACTTCTGGGCTTCAACTTCCATTTTCTGCTTCTCAACCATCCTTCGCTTCTTATCCGAGGAAAGCTTTGATCCCAATGCAATTATTGTTATCAGCCCTGCCAAAATAGCCAGGCCTCCGAAGATGGAGGATATTATCCTTATCCTTCTAAGCCTCCACCTGTTGTGCCGGACCTTTCTCTCCTCCGATTCGAGATATTCCTTCTCACTGGTCCTGAGAAAAACCATGGCTCTCTCGAAAGCAGGATCGTGTTTAACCGCCCAGGATAGTGTAGGCTTGTTTTGTTCGCGCCAGTTCAGCGCAAGCTGGAGCTCAGGCTGTTTAAGCAGTCCTGCCTTACCCTGCTGGTACAGTGCCGATGTCTCGGAAAGTCTGAGGTACATTTGAACCGAAGCCGATTCCCCGGCTACCCATTGCCGCAGACGGGCCCACAGCAGAATGATGCTCTCGTTCGACAGATCGATTATTGAATTATCGTCGAGGGGAACAGAATAGTGAGGTGTAAGAACTGATATTGCCGGGTCGCGGAATACCTCCACCACCTGTATCAGTTCATCGTAACCGCACCGGATGGCCGATTTAAGGTCCTTTATTGTCAAAGGCAATCGTATACCCTTGTTATCAGGACCGGGTCCGGTTATATTTTTAAAAAGGCGTTCGCAGATAAGCTTCCCACTGGAATCCAGTTTTTCATACAGCTCATCGGCGTGCCGCGATATTGAATCCCTTATTGTGCCAATGGCAAAGTAATCGGAGAAATCGAGAGGTCTGCCGGGTTCATCGAGTTCCTTCCAACGGAGCCAGGTTCTCATAAGGGCATGCTGCAGGATGGGCAGCTGGTAATCAGGGCCGCTGACCTCATTCACAAGAAGCTCGACCAGATCCGGATCGATTTCGGCCCCGATGGTATTTACGGGGCCGACAATGGCTTCCCTTATGGATTCCCTGTTCATCCTGGAAACCATGTAACTGCTGCCGTTGATAAGATTAGTAAATCCCCGGTATTGGGAGCATTCGGTTATAAGGTCAGATCTGATCGCTATTACCAGATAGATATCGGGGTTATTATGAGAAACCGAATTCGTCAGAAGATTTATAAACCTGGAAATTTCCCGGTCGCGATCCGGTAGAGACTTAAATGATCCTTCCCTGAAAAGCTCCTCGAACTGATCAATAAAAAGCAGGGTCTTCCCGCTGAAACGGGCCCGGGCATTCCTTACGGCATCTCCTATCCCGTCAGGTTCTTCCATCAGAAGTCTCAGAATCTCTTTTACCGGTTCGCTTTCAGGATCCCTGGCGGAGCCATTTCCGGCCAGCGCGGCGGCAAGGTTCCGGACTGGATCGCTTCCCGGTCTTACCGTAATAGTCCTCCACTTCGTATCTCCTGCATCCGAAAGGCTTTTTATCCTTGGAATCAATCCGCTCAGAACAAGGGAAGATTTTCCGCTTCCCGAGGCTCCCGTAATTGCCACAAACCTGTTTCTCAGGAGCTTAATGAAGATTTCCTCACTTTCTCTATCGCGCCCGAAGAAATACTCGTTCTCCTCCGGAGTGAATGGTCTTAAACCCGGGAAGGGGCTGAACGATTCGTCTAATTGTTTTCCGGAGGTCATACCTGAGTAAAAATTATCCTTCGTATTTATCTATATAACGGAAAATCCCGAAAGAACTTTCAGGACAACGGAAATCAAATTCGCTTATACTTTTAAGCGGAAGGACGTAGCAGAAGTTACATGCCGATCGGATGTCGCGGGCTATCCTGCCCGGATCAGTCAGGTCTTCATGGCTAACGTGGACCTCAGGTTCGTCATTTTCGTCGGAAAATGACCACATTACGGTATCAGACGGCTGTGAGTACAGTCCGCGCTGATCATTTCGGGCAAACAGAAGTTGTCCGGCAAGAAACAGCAGGTCATCCTCTCTTATCTGCCCGAAGCATGAAGCCAGGAATCTTACCTTATCGAGCATCAGCTCCCTGTCATTTGTCTGGTCGGAGACTATCCTGTCAAGATGTATCCTGTTCTTTTCAGGTATCCTTGAGGAAGTTGATCTGTAGAGTTCCATGGAAGACCTTGAAAGGAGGCGTGCTGCTTCCTCCCTCAGAATCTGATCGGGACTGAAAAGCAGGGCAGCGACCGATTCCCCGAGCGAGGCATCACCGAGGGCAGGAACACTCCGCAGAGCGCAGGCCTTGGTCCACACTCCAAGAATATTATAGTCGCAGTTTATAATATCCTCAACCAGGCCGGTAAAGGAAGGTATCTCAAGAGGGAACCACTGCCGGAGTTTTTTAAGAGTCTTGCTCCTGCTTCCCTTTTCATCGGGAGAGCCGAAGATCAGGGATGCCATTTCCGGAATGGGGTTATTAACATCCTCCTCCACCTTTTCATTATAGACAAGGTGAAGCAGTTTGAGGAGGTATTCTTTCCAACGTTCATATTCCTTTTTCAGCTCACCTGAAAGGAACCCGCTTTTACCCTCCTCCAGCGGGATCAGGATGGAGATGATCCACGTCAGAGTGCCGAAAGTCTCATTAATGTTTGCCTTAAGCCGTTCCTTACCGGTTTCATTCATGCTGAATCCGGAGGCTGTCAGCGTGTCAAGCGATATCTCCCTTAGGAGTCTGGAGTTTGACGACAACCTCTCGACCAGGAACGAAAGATCGGCCGGCTGATGTATCTCTGCCATCAGCCTCAGGAGGACCTTGCTTGAATTAACATTTCCGGCGGTCTTCAGATAGCATCTGTCAATATCCCTCTCAACTGCAGGGCCCAGGCTTTTCATCACCTCATAGGCATCATTCTCCACACCGGTCAGGGTAAGGCATTCGCACACCTCCTGTATCATGTCGGTCATCCTGAATTTGCCTATCAGAAAGAGTGCCAGCCTTTTCAGTTCCGGCGATTTGTCTTTCAGCAGTTTAAAGATCTCGGTAGTTTGCGGGTATCTTGTTCCTGCAAGGGTAACATGGGCATTCTCGGCCCTGGTGAATTCATTGGACTGGGTGGTTGCTTTCTGAGCAGTATCAACGGATTCTGTCTGTGAGGCTATCCTCTCATAAGCCCCGGAAGCTTTGCGGCGGATTCCTTCGTCGAGGTTTGACGAAACCGTGATTTTCTTAAGTGCGGGAAGAAGGCTTTTATCGCGGAAGGCAACTGCATAAGTCATGATCTCCTCGTAAAACCATTTGTTCCCGACAGTACCGATTACAGACAAATCTCCGGTTTCAAGCCGGTAAAGTTGTTTCCTGAAAAGAGTCTTGCCTGAAAACTTGTTTTTCAGGTTATCCCATTGGCCGGTTGAGGGAACGACTTCCATCTTCGCGGGGGGTAGTACGAAATGTCTGATTCCCATAAAACCTGAAATGTTAAATTCAACAACCTGAAATTAAGAAATCCGGCAGATAAATCACTATCCTAACCTATTCTTTATCAACGAAAGGAAGGCTGAAATATTTCCCCTTTCAATTTCTGTAATTATTTCGGCCTTTGAGTACCAGAGTTCGCGTTCAGCCAGTAAGGCACTGATATATCCCGGCAATTCCTTTTTTCCGATGCCTTTAAGCAGCGGGCGCCCGGCGGTAGACCTTGAGAGACGTCTGCTCAGTTTTTCGGGAGTCATTTTCAGATACACTGTAAGACCGTTCTTCAGCATGAATTCCATATTACCGAAAAAGCAGGGAGCGCCTCCTCCGGTAGAAATGACTGTATTCCTGCTGTTTTCAAGTTCCCTCAACACTTTGGATTCGGCAGTTCTGAACCATTCCTCACCCCTTGAGGCAAATATTTCCGCTACTGACATCCCATTATCCCTTTCAATAAGCTCATCGAGATCGATAAATGACCAGCCCAGACGGGAAGCGAGCTTCCTGCCCGCGGTTGTCTTTCCGCTTCCCATGAATCCAATAAGGAATATTTTGTCAGTAATCTGCATCAGAGCTCCAACTTCATCTGCGCCGGATCTGATGGCTTATCGTTATGCGGTTGTTCCTCCTCCTCCTGCTCATCCTCAACCGGCGGCTGTGATTCTTTTTTTACTACAGGTTCTATTTCCTGAATATTATCGACCATAAAGCTTGTCAGACGCCTGCCTTTGGCCTTGTAGCTCTTGACACCAATGAATTCGGCAACTTCAATGATCTCATTGGTGCGGTCCTTATGCTTGCCCCCGAACTGGATTTCAAAGCGCGGATATTCCACTTCTGTTATGCTGATAAGCTTTGATCCTGGATCCTCATTGATGAAGCAAAGAGGTTTTTCGGATTCCTCAATTATGAATCGTTTTACATAATGGAATTTCTGCTCTGCATCCCAGTATGCTGCCGAATAGACTGCTCCCGGGCGGTATTTTTCTATTATAAGGATGTTCTCCTCGAAATGGTTTGTGAGGTCAAACCCGGTTACCCTGAAGTAGCCGTTCTTGGTAATGACCAGGATCTTGTCGTCGGCGCTGAATTCACCAAGGTAAAGTCCTCTCCCGTCGACGTTAAGCCTGAAGACTGCATCGTCGAACCAGATCTTCCGTCCTCCCAGGGTTGAAACTCCTTTTTCCTTGAGTGCTATCTTATGAACGGAATTACGCGTCAGGATGTTTCCCATGGAAGTTTTTCCCTTTATCGCCAGCTGGCCGAAGTCAAATTCAAAAACGAGCTTTTTCAGCCTTGCCTTCGGCTTGTGGTGGACCCTGATTACTTCGGCCTCCCCGTTTGGATTGGCGCTGAAGTACAGGATCTTCGAACCCGGAACTCCCCTGGTAAGGTTATACTCCTTGTCGCGGGTAAGACCCGATATGGCACATCGTTTAATATAGTACGGCCCATCCTTCCCGTCCTGGTATACAATATTATATATGGTGCGTTCATCATTTTTCCGGAAGACCTGGGCATAGATGGGGTCGTTACCGACGAAGATCTTATCGGCGACCTTTGTAATCAGGTAGTTTCCGTCTTTCCTTATAACGATTATATCATCGATGTCGGAACACTCGCAAACGAACTCATCCTTTTTCAGGCCGGTTCCGATAAAGCCCTCCTTGTAGTTGATATAAAGTCTGGCATTGTTGGCAACCACCTTTGTGGCCAGGATTGTATCGAAGCTCCTGATCTCGGTTTTTCTTTCTCTGCCTTTCCCGTATTTCTTCTTTATCTGCCTGAAATAATTGATGGCGAAGGGGATCAGGTTTCTGAGGTGGTTCCTGACCTCTTCCATCTCGACATCAAGGGCTTTGATATGTTCATCCGCCTTTTTGGCGTCGTACTTTGATATCCTTTTAATCTTAATCTCGGTGAGCATTATGATATCATCCCTTGTGACATCCCTCAAAAGCCTTTTTCTGAAGGGTTTGAGACCGTCGTCGATTGCCGTTATCACCGCCTCCCAGGTTTCGCACTCCTCGATATCCCTGTAAATCCTTTCCTCGATGAATATCTTCTCGAGCGATGATATATGCCACTCCTCCATAAGTTCCGACAGCCTGATCTCAAGCTCGGTTTTCAGCAGGGTTACCGTGTTATCGGTTGAGAACTTAAGAATTTCGCTGACCCCCATGAAGGAAGGTTTGCTTCCGGTAATAACGCAGGTATTCGGGGAAATAGAGTATTCGCAGTCAGTCAGTGCATAGAGGGCGTCGATGGTTTTGTCGGGCGAGATTCCCGGCATGAGATAAACCACTATCTCCACACTGGAGGAAGTGTTGTCATCTATTTTCCTGATCTTTATCTTTCCCTTTTCGTTCGCCTTAATTATCGAATCGATAAGGCTGGTGGTTGTTTTGCCGAAGGGAATCTCGGTGATGACCAGCGCCTTTTTGTCAATCTTCTCGATCTTTGCCCTTATCTTTACTACTCCCCCTCTTTGGCCGTCGTTGTATTTGGAGACATCTATCATTCCTGCCGTGGGGAAATCGGGATAGAGAACAAACTCCTTACCCTGCAGGTAATCGATTGAAGCATCAATAATCTCGTTGAAATTATGGGGGAGTATTTTTGAGGCAAGGCCGACAGCGATTCCTTCCACTCCCATTGCGAGTAACAACGGGAACTTGACCGGCAATGTGACAGGCTCCTTGTTTCTTCCGTCGTAGGAGAGTTTCCACTCGGTGGTTTTCGGGTTGAATACCACATCGAGTGCAAATTTCGACAGGCGGGCTTCTATGTAACGCGGCGCTGCCGCCCCGTCGCCTGTAAGAATATTCCCCCAGTTACCCTGGGTGTCAACCAGAAGGTCCTTCTGCCCCAGCTGTACAAGTGCGTCTCCTATTGAAGCATCGCCATGAGGGTGAAACTGCATGGTGTGTCCGATGATATTGGCAACCTTGTTGTAGCGTCCGTCATCCATTCTTTTCATGGAATGTAGAATACGCCGCTGGACGGGTTTCAGTCCGTCGTGGAGATGCGGTACGGCGCGTTCGAGAATCACGTATGAGGCATAATCGAGGAACCAGTCCTGGTACATACCCGACAATGCCGTCACCGAGTGCATGGCAGCGGAGCCCTGACCAAGATCATCTTTATCTTCAGGCCTGTCCGGTTCAAGATCCAGATCTTCCATCCTCTGAATATCCTTTCTTATTTTTTAAACTTCCTCCTCAACGAGATCCTCCTCAACCCTGAGGTTCTCGATTATGAAATCCTGCCTGTCGGGGGTGTTTTTTCCCATGTAGAACTCAAGATAGCCGTTCACGATGTCATTCTTCTTCATCCTGACGGGTTCGAGCCTCATATCCTTTCCTATGAAATTTCTGAATTCATCGGGCGATATCTCTCCCAGGCCCTTGAACCTGGTTATTTCCGGTGCAGGACCCAGGGCCTTAATGGCTTTTGCTTTCTCATCCTGGGTATAGCAATATCTTGTTTCCTTTTTGTTCCTCACCCTGAAGAGAGGTGTCTGCAGTATATACACGTGTCCTTTTCTTACAAGATCGGGAAAGAACTGCAGGAAGAATGTAAGAAGCAGCAGTCGTATATGCATTCCGTCGACGTCGGCATCAGTTGCAATTACGACATTGTTGTACCGGAGGTCCTCCATGCCGTCCTCAATGTTCAGAGCAGCCTGCAGAAGGTTGAATTCCTCGTTCTCGTATACAATCTTCTTGGTCAGACCGTAGGTATTCAGCGGCTTTCCCCTCAGGCTGAAGACCGCCTGTGTTTCAACGTCGCGCGATTTGGTTATTGAACCGCTGGCGGAATCGCCCTCGGTGATGAATATAGTTGACTCGAGTTTGCGGGGGTCGTTGGTGCTGAAATGAATCCTGCAGTCGCGGAGCTTCTTGTTGTGGAGGCTCACCTTCTTTGCCCTCTCCCTGGCAAGCTTCTGGATCGACGAAATGGCTTTCCTCTCCTTTTCCGAGTCCTGAATCTTCTGAAGAAGGATCTTTGCCGTTTCAGAATTCTTGTGGAGATAATCGTCGAGTTGTTTCCTTACGAACTCGCCGATGAAATTCCTGACTGAAGGGCCCGAGGGCCCCATATCCCTGGAACCCAGTTTTGTCTTGGTCTGTGATTCGAAAATGGGTTCTTCGACCTTAATGCTGATGGCGGCAATCACTGATGCCTTGATGTCAGCCGGATCAAAGTCCTTTTTGTAAAAGTTATGGATCGTTTTAACGAATGTCTCCTTGAAGGCCGCCAGGTGGGTTCCCCCCTGTGTTGTATTCTGTCCGTTGACAAAGCTGTAGTAATCCTCGCCGTACTGTGATCCGTGAGTGAATGCCAGTTCAATATCCTCTCCCTTCAGGTGGACAATGGGATATAAACCCTCCTTGCTCATGTTTTCATTGAGAAGGTCAACGAGGCCATTTTTTGAGAGAAATTTTGTGCCGTTGAAATTGATTACAAGTCCGGCATTCAGGTACACGTAGTTTTTGAGCATTGCATCCACGTATTCCGAAATAAAAAAATATTTCCCGAACATAGCCTCGTCGGGCTGGAAAATAACCTCAACGCCGTTCTCCTCAGTGGTTGGCTCGAGAGGGAGATCCTTCACGATAAGCCCGTGTGCGAATTCGCTCACCTTAATCTGCCCGTCGCGGATCGACCGGATTACAAACCTGCTCGACAAAGCGTTTACTGCCTTTACACCCACTCCGTTAAGCCCGACTGATTTTTTGAAGGCCTTGGAATCGTATTTGGCGCCGGTATTCATCCTGGAGACAACTTCAGTGACTTTTCCCAGAGGAATACCCCGTCCATAGTCGCGGACCCTTACCTCACTGCCGTTAATCGATACATCGATCTTCTTTCCAAAGCTCATCATGAATTCGTCGACCGAATTATCCATCACCTCCTTCAGGAGAACATAAATGCCGTCGTCCTGCGATGAGCCGTCGCCCAGTTTCCCGATGTACATACCGGGTCTAAGCCTGATATGCTCACGCCACTCGAGGGTTTTTATATGTTCTTCAGAATATCCGACAACTGTCATTTTCCGGAATTTTTGCGCAAATATAGTCATTTAGGGATTGGCCGATTCCCCGAATTTTCAACAATCAGGCCTGTTTTTGAAACTATGCGACGCGCCTGAACTGCCTGTCCGGAATATTTATCTGATTAATTGATCCTTATGCGGCATAACACATCATTAAGCAGCGGGCAATACATTGTTAATAAATGATGGACAATCAAACTATCCCCATCTGCTTCATCAGGAAAGCCGCATTCATCTTACGTGTTATGCCGTCGCGCAGCAGGAAATCGAAGTTGATTTGCCGCCTCTCCATCTTAAAACATCGTTGCCCTGACCCTGAAGGCCGATTTCTTCCTGAAAAAATCAGGTCTGTTCTGTTCAAAATGCCAGATCCATTCATCAGTCTGTTCTGCTTCGGGCAGATCAACAACGACTGAAGGAATTTCGCTTATCCTGCCTGAACTTTCGGTGATGACCTCAGAGAAATCGGTTATAAGAACCGAAATATGTTTCTTCAAAAACGCGATATGCTTTTCCTGTACCCTTTGCCTGAACCTCATAAATGCATCTTCATCTCCGCCCGACCTCTTTTTAAGGAACTCGAGTGGCAGGTTCTCCAGCTGGGTCAGAATATTCAGGGAAATCACCATCCCCGGATCTGACCCGGGCTTGTATTCCCTGATGTCAATACTGTCGGGCGTTCTGAGCCTGTTTATAAGGAATTTCCGTCTGGCTTTCTCCCACACCTCGCTTATCAGGCCTCCGGAGACATCGTCCTCAATGAGTGTCACTTTTCCCAGTCCGGCAATTTGTTCCTTCACCCCGGGGGGATGTATTATGTCCACCAGGCAGATCTCAGCGCCGGTTTCAACCATTTCCCTAAGGGGAAGGTCGAGCAGCCACCCGCTACCAAGAACGGTCACTTTTGCAGGCTTTCGCAATTCCATAGCCTTCATTATGAAGGCCCTGCAGTTGCCCAGATGGCTGTTCCAGCTTCCCTCCTCATCGAGATGATGATAAATGAGCCCACGCTGGTAGTTATAATAACCCATCCTGTTGAGCACCCGGCGGTATGAGAGGTTGTATGTCATTTCAGGAGCTTTGTCGAAGTTCACTGAGTTTCCTGGTTATAAAGCTACTGAAATATGCCGAAAGCTCATCGGGATCGGTGGTGTTGAAAGATTCAGGGGCGACAGCGTCAAATACCCTGACCTTTACCCTGTGGCCGGTGGTGAAGATGAGTCCGTGCTTGGGAAGAACCCCGCCCGAGCCGTCGAGCACGACAGGCAGAATCGGGACACCGGCATCGATAGCCATCTGAAATGCCCCTCTCCTGAAAAAACCCGGCTCTCCGTTAACCGATCTGGTCCCTTCCGGAAACATCATCACTGAAGTGCCCCGCCTTAGCGACCTCATAGATTTTTCCATCATATTTTCCTTGCTCTCCTGGTCTCCCCTGTTGATCACTATATAATCGGCCATACGCAGGTACCATCCGAGGAAAGGTAATTTCATGTTTTCTATCTTCGACACCCATTTCAGCCTGTAGCACAGGCAGTTAATGAAAAGAATGTCAAGGATCGACTGATGATTTGAGATTATTACAAAAGGGCCTTTCCCGGCAGCTTTTTCTCTTCCCTCTATCTTCAGCTTCCAAATCGGAATAAGCCTGACCGCTAAGAAGCTTTGCCAGTTAAGCAGCCGGTGAATTACAAGCCGGTTTTTATCAAAGGGGAGGGTAATAAGCCAGATCAGAAATGTTAGAGGGAAGCATACAACTATCAGGAGCACTCCTGTCATCCATATAAAGACTGATTTCAGAACATCCATACCGGTCTTGCCCAGGTTAAAAGAGATTAAAAACATCAAATCCGCGGCTAAAGAGATTCTCTTTTCCCAGAATTTCCCTTACGGAGCTTACCATATGCCTGCACCCCGGGAGTAAGCTGCCTGCCTTTTCAAGATCGCCATTGCCCGTCAGCAGGCACTGATTTATTATCCCATCCTGCACCGTCAGGTCGCACAAAGCTTTCTTCCCTCCGTAATTAAACTCCTTCTTCAAACGGTAGGAAGGTCCGTAAGCATAAGTCCATTCCCACGATTTGTACCGGGTTTCAGCGAGTTCGCCTATCTGCCCTGTTTCATTGTCCGAAAGGGATGATTTGAAAGAGCCGGGCCGGTAAGCAAGGAACCATTCCAGCATCAGATCCCTGAAATGCATTGTATCACGAACGCCGCTCAGCATCCCTGCCAGATTGGTCACCTGTGAGAGATTGGAACTCACTGCCCGGGTCTCATACACTGAAGGGTCTTTCCTTATACACTTCCTCAGGAAATCAAGGTCAGCGCTGAAAAGGAGGGTACCGTGATGGAGGACCCTGTTTCTGTAGACATGTTCCGCGTTTCCCGATATCTTAAGCCCTCCGACCTTCAGATCGTTCTTTCCTTCAAAACGCGCATCTATCCCGAGAGAAGCAAGGAAGGAGATGACCGGCAGGGTGTATTTCCTGAAATCTATCTGTTTTCCTTCGGAGCTGTTGAGGATGAAGCTGAAATTCAGGTTACCGGGGTCATGGAAGACGGTTCCTCCTCCCGAGATTCTGCGGATGACAGGAATTCCGTTTTCAGTGACAAACCTTGTATCGGCCTCCCTGTGAGGAATCTGATGTTTGCCTGTGATGACCGATCTCTCATTGATACTGAGGAGTAAGTATTCATCACCCGAGTTCCTGAGGAGAAACTCATCAGCCGCCAGGTTGAAATAAGGATCGGCCGAAGGCAGGGAAATGCACTGCATTTTTGAATTTTAAGTCCTCGATAGTGTTCTTCGTTCGTATAATGAGAACATTTTATAAACGCCCAAGCCAATGATGGCACCGAGGATAGCCCCTCCGGCCACATCACCCGGGTAATGGACTCCCAGATATATCCTGCTGTAACTGACTGCTGATGCCCAGAGGATTATAAAGAAGGTGTACCATTTTTTCCTTATGAACATAAGACTAAGAAAGGCCACATTGAATGAGTTTGCTGCATGAGATGACACGAATCCATACATTCCGCCGCATACTCCGTTCACCATATGAACAAGTCCCTGGAGTGAGGTCTCATGACATGGCCGGGGCCTGTCTGCAAGGTACTTGATCATCACCGATGTACGGTCGGAGAGGAACACTGCAAGTGCAATGAACAACAGGAGTATCCAGAACTTTTTCCTGTACCTGAGTCCCATCCATATCAGGATTGCAAGGTACAGAGGCACCCATACGAGTTTCATGCTGAGAAAGTACATAACACTGTCCCAGAATGGTGAGTTTGCCGAGTTGAGAAAAAGAAATAGCTGCTGATCAATCTGCTCCATATCTGTTAATAGCTGTTCAGTGTCTTCCAGATCATATCCTTGAGTGTGGCGATCCCCTCGCCGGTGAGTGATGAGAAGAATACCCTCGGAAGATCCGGCAGGTCTTTCCTGAGTTCATTCCTTATCTCCTCGTCGGCCAGATCGGATTTTGAGATACCCAGGAGCCTTCTTTTATCAAGGAGTTCCGGGTTGTACATAAGGAGTTCGTTTACCAGAATGTCATATTCTTCCATGATGTTCCGGCTGTCGGCCGGAATTATGAACAAAAGCATCGAGTTTCTTTCGATATGTCTGAGGAATCTTATTCCCAGGCCCTTCCCCTCGTGAGCGCCTTCGATGATCCCGGGGATGTCGGCCATCACAAATGATTTTCCTTCCCTGTATGACACGATTCCCAGGTTGGGAACGAGTGTTGTAAAAGGATAATCGGCAATTTTGGGTTTAGCGGCTGATACCACCGACAGAAGTGTCGATTTGCCGGCATTTGGGAAGCCCACCAGTCCGACGTCGGCCAGAATTTTAAGTTCGAGTATGAATGCCTCCTCAATCCCGGGTTCTCCCGGCTGGGCAAATCTTGGAGTCTGGTGGGTAGCCGATTTGAAGTGATCATTACCAAGTCCGCCGCGGCCTCCTTTGGCAAGAATTTTTTCATCACCGTGATCCGTTATCTCGAAGAGAGTTTCGCCGGTGCTTTCTCTTTTGGCTATTGTACCCAGAGGCACCTCGATGATTATATCCTTTCCGTCGGCACCGGTGGAGAGCTGATGACCTCCCGGGCCGCCGTTCTCAGCAAAAATATGACGTTTGAATCTGAGATGCAGGAGGGTCCACATCTGGCTGTTGCCCCTGAGGATGATATGGCCCCCTCTGCCTCCGTCGCCTCCGTCGGGTCCGCCCTTTGGAATGAATTTCTCCCTCCGCAGATGTGCGGAACCCGGACCTCCGTTGCCGGAACGGCAGTAGATCTTTACGTAGTCGACGAAGTTGGAACCTGCCATTATGAATCGATATGCCCGCTGATGAGAGTGCTGAGACGCCCGAATATATCATCGATCGAGCCGACACCGTCAACAGGCTGATAAATGCCTCTTTGCCTGCAGAATTCAATAATAGGTTCGGTTTTGGCCTTATAAACACCGATGCGGTTCTCAATCACGGCCGGATCCTTGTCGTCGGGGCGTCCCGAAAGTTCAGCCCTGAGGATCAGCCTTTTTACAAGTTCGTCATGATCGACGTCGAGTACCAGCATGCTGTCGATCTTCATTCCTCTTTCATTCAGCATCTTTTCAAGCGCCCCGGTCTGTGCAACAGTACGGGGAAATCCGTCAAAGAGAAAGCCGGCTGAGTCTTTCGTGCTGTCGATCTTACCGGCGATCATTTCGATCACCACCTCATCCGGAACAAGTTCGCCTGTTGCCATGATTGCACTCATCTTTTTTCCAAGCTCTGTTCCTGCTGCTATTTCAGCACGAAGCATATCGCCTGTTGAAAGATGTTTGAGGTTGAATTTTTCAGCCAGTTTTACGGACTGGGTTCCCTTACCGGATCCGGGAGGACCAAAAATCAAAAAATTGAGCATAGATATAAAATTTATATTTATAAAGAGTTGAACAATATTTCAGGGCACGAGAGAGTAGACAGCCGGGAGGTTTCTACCCTCACCGTCGTAATCGAGGCCGTAACCCACAACGAAGTGGTTGGGTATTTCAAAGCCGACATAGTCGATATGGATGTTCTTCCTGTAGGCTTCGGGTTTGAGCAGCAGTGACACTATACTTATTTCCCTGACATTCCTTATTATCAGGTTGTCGACTGTATGTTCGAGGGTAACGCCTGTATCGACAATGTCCTCTATGATGATTACCGATTTTCCTTTGAGGTCTTCGTTCCAGCCTATCAGTTCCCTGATTTCACCCGAGGAAGCGGTACCTGCATAGGATGCCAGTTTTATGAACGTGATCCTGGCTTTCAGCTTTATTCTCCTGAAAAGGTCAGCTGCAAAAATGAACGATCCGTTGAGCACACCAACAAAGATTAACTCTTTGCCTGCAAAATCGGCGTTGATCCGGCCGGCAAGCTCAAGGACCTTGTCATGAATGGCATCCTCCGGGATATATTCCCTGAATATTTTGTCGTGTATCTGTATTTCGCTGGCTGTCATAATCCGTTGAAAAATATCCCTGCGAAAATATGAAAATAATAGCTTATTTTTGTTCTCATCAGGAAGTTAAATGAAAATATTAAGATGGAACCAGTTGTCAGCATAATAATGGGAAGCACTTCCGACCTGCCTGTAATGGAGAAGGCGGCTCAGGCGCTCAACGATTTCAGGATACCTTTTGAGATCAATGCACTGTCGGCTCACCGTACTCCCGAAGAAGTTGAAAAGTTTGCAAAAGGAGCCGCGGAAAGAGGCATTAAGGTAATAATCGCGGCTGCGGGAATGGCAGCGCACCTTCCGGGTGTGATTGCCGCGATGACTCCGTTGCCTGTGATTGGAGTTCCGATCAGGGCCTCGCTCGAGGGGCTCGACTCAATGCTGTCGATAATTCAGATGCCTCCGGGAATCCCGGTGGCGACGGTTGGCATCAATGCCGCGCAGAATGCCGGTATCCTTGCCGCGCAGATAATCGGAACAGGCGACGCTGAGGTTATGAATACAGTTGTAAAATACAAGGAAGGACTTAAGAAAAAGATTGTCGAGGCAAACGAGGAGCTGAAGAAGATCAAATTCCCTTTCAAGACGAACTGAATTTTCCCTCGAGACACATTTACAAATTGCTATAATCGCCAACCACACCATTATTGTCAGAAATAACAACAAATATTTATCGTAAAACGATAATTTTTGATATGATATTCGACAAGTTTTTTACCTGAAACGATATGCTTTTAAAAGACGGAGGACGGAAGGAACTGGTCGAACGATAAAGTTTTTGCCGATTTATAGAGTTGGATCACTTCATTTCCCTTTTGCGGTCTACCCCCCCATCCCCCAGAAGATGGCATGTCATCCCTGCTTGTTCTACACCCCAACGCCTGAAGATGGCGTGTCATCCCGGTTTGTTCTACCCCCCAACCCCCCTAAAGATGGCGTGTCATCCCGGTTTGTTCTACCCCCCCAACC
>JBAQCK010000039.1:0-71186 GCA_049294075.1 Bacteroidales bacterium
CTTTATAGACAGACACTAATTAAATCCAAAACCATGAAATTAAAAATTACTTTACTAGTCCTGTTAAGCTATCTTGTAATATCCTGTTATCAACAAAAAAAGGAAAATATAGAAGGTCCCGAGGTTATTGACATTACTTATGCTTTTGAAAGGAGGGTGCCAATCAATATTAATGACATTTCAGGAGATTGTGATTACATAGTGCTGCAAACAACGGATGAATGCCTTATCGGCAGCAATTATAGTATCTATTCCGATGATCAGTATCTGGTTGCAATTGACAGGAAACAAATACTACTTTTTGACAGGGAAAGCGGAAGGTTTATCAGAAAAATAGGTAATTCAGGCAATGGCCCCGATGAATATTCGAGAACATACTCTAAAATACCATACGATGAAGAAAAAAGAGTAGTCTATGCAGACAGAAACAGGGAAAGATTTGAATACTCCATTGATGGACAGTTAATAAATACAAGGAAAGGACCTGAAATGGTTTTTGACTTTATAAACATTGATGAATCTACATATGCAGCATTTATTGATAATTATATGGGAGATGAAAAGAATAAAATGGTATTATTCAATGAAACAGACTCAATCGTTAAAATATTCCCTAATTATCAGTCATTCCCTTTTAATGGCAGTATTAATGTATTTTATTCAAATTCATGGTTTTACAAGCTGAATAAACAGCTGTATTTTTGCGAAAGATTCAGCGACACACTATTTGCCGTGACACAGGATTCATTAATTCCCCGGTTTGTTTTTGACAAAGGTGTCCATACCTTCCCCTATGAACTGCGGGCGGACGTGGTCGATCAGAAAAATGAGTATTTTTTCACGGAAAATATTCTTGAATCATCCAGATACCTTTTCTATACTTTCAGGTTCAAACAGGAGGTATACACTGCTGTACACGATAAAAAGCAAAAAAGCACCCTTGTAAATGATTATGTTGGAGAATCGGGGAAAGGTTTCATCAATAATATCAATGATTTTGCTGCGCTGGAGTTATCAAGCATAAACGGTAAAGGTGAATTAACCTGCACCATAGATGCTTTCAAAATTAAACTGTGGTTTGAGAAAAATCCTGAAAAATCTGACGAATTACCTGAATGCCTGCAAAAGCTAAGGAATATAACAGATACTGAAAATCCCATAGTAGTGATAACCAGACTTAACGAATGATTATGTTGGATGTTATTAAAATATCCTTACCATTTTATTTGCATTGGTTGGACAATTGCTTAACTGTCAGGAAAAGTAATTATCTTCAAGGTTGTAGAAATAATCAAAGCAAACACGCCCGACAGCGAAGCAGTGATATCATTCATTTTTGCTCCTGAATTTTCGGACCGTCAGCTTAAAAGACCGCGAACAAATTCGAAAATAGAAAAACATGTTGCACACCTGGGTTCCCATTCTTCCGGCAGGCAGGTATCTGACCTTTGAAATAAATTACATAAAGATGAATAGAATAAAGTTTGTCTCAGTTTTAATGATGCTGCTGGCGGCATTCAATTATGCTTCGGGGCAGGAAATGATTCTCAACGATCTTGAGTATTTCGAGACTCAGGGCGTCAATGTCCTCGTCTACAGTAACCTTTTCACCGGAGGTTTTAACGATGAGAAAACCGCCGGTATAGAATTGATCCACCATGGTGTCAGAACAGCCCAGGGCGGTGCTGTAAGACTTTCCCACACTCCGGAGCAATGGGATCTTGTTCCTGCAATACATACCCGGAAGGTAAACCGTGAGTCGAAATCCATTGAATCCATACTGAGGTATGAAGATTACGATTTTGATTCGCGGGTGGTTGTCACGGCCAGGGGCTTAGGTGTTGAGATATCTGTTTACCTGGACAAACCCGTTCCCGCTGCACTTGAAGAAAGCGCCGGGTTTAATCTTGAGTTTCTTCCGTCGCAATACTGGGGAAAGACATATCTGATGGATGGGCGTTACAATCGCTTCCCACGCTATGTGGTAGGAAACACTGTGGCAAGGCCTAACAGTGAAAAACCGAAGCAATTCAAAGGCTATTAACTTCCGACGACAGGGGGACCGGCAGATATATCGATCCGCTTCCTCTCGAAACCGGACGTACAATTCTTTTTGCACCTGAAGATCCCGAACGTCTTGTAAAAATCACCTCCCCGGATACCGATATAATGCTTTTCGACGGCCGTATGCTGGCTCAAAACGGCTGGTTTGTTGTCCGGAGCATACTTCCTGCAGGAAAAACAGGCAAGGTACTGACCTGGACAATTGAACCAAATGCCATTAAAGGCTGGATAAGAGAGCCAAATATCGGTTTCTCCCAGGTGGGCTACCTGCCTTCTCAACCAAAAGTCTCCGTAATTGAACTCGACAGGAAAGGCAAACCTCTTGCAAAAGCATCGATATATAAAATAGGCGACGACGGCAATGCTGCCGAAGTATTCAGCGGCAATGTCGTGCCCTGGGGCGATTATTTCAAGTACCACTATGTAAAATTCGATTTTTCTCCGGTTAAGACCCCGGGTATTTACTATATTCAGTATGGCAGCTTTAAAACAAATAACTTCCTGATAGAAAATAACGTTTACGATAAGATCACCGACGCCACCAGCGATATATGGATCCCGATACACATGAATCATATGTTCGTAAACGAGGCTTACAGGGTATGGCACGGCGAGCCTTTCAAGGATGGCTATCTCCAGGCTCCGGCACCCACCGATCACTTCGACATGCACAGACAGGGACCAACAACCGATACAAAATATAAAGGACTGGAGTTGATCCCCGGATTAAACGTCGGAGGTTTTTTTGATGCCGGAGATTTTGATATCGAGACAGGATCGAACATTGGCGTTGTACAGAACTTTGTCCAGACATGGGAATATTTCAAACCATTGCGCGATCAGACATTTGTCGATCAGAAGCAGCGTTATGTTGACCTTCACCGTCCTGATGGAACACCGGACGTTTTGCAGTTTATCGAGCATGGGACAATGAACCTTGTAGCTCAGGCAGAGATCATCGGTCACATGGCATCAACTCTCTCTAATTCTGTTCTCGATAATTACCATCACCTTGGTGATGCAGCCTCAATAACGGACGGTCTCCCGTATAATCCGGACCTTGGCCCTTACGAAGTAGCCGCTGACGGCCGTTCGAGCGGAGTTAAGGATGGAATGTGGGCATTTACAAGCCGCAATCCCGGTCTCGATCTCATGGCAGCAACGATGTTTGCTGCAACAAGCCGGGCGTTGAAGGGATATAACGACGATCTTTCGGCAAGAGCGTTGCAACAGTCAAAAAGACTTTTGAAAGAGGCAACGGATTTACTTGCCGGTCAGCCTCAGGGTTTCGGCGGCAGGTTCGGCGGATCAGCAAATATGGGTACCAATCTTCAACTGTACATCTCAACCGGGGAGAAACAATATATCGATAAATTTCAGGAACTTCTATGGCCTGCACTCGATCGTAACGTAAGTATGAGCATTTTGACGGCATTGGAAGCCATACCTCACATGGATGCATCATATAAGGAAAGGCTCCGCCCGTATATTGTAAAGTACAAGGAATACATCGACGGGCTTGAAAAAGATAATCCGTACGGAGTCCCGATCAGCCTTGGTAACTGGGCAGGCAGCGGAGGCGTGGTCAGCTTTGGAACCACCGTTTGTTTTGCCAGTAAGCATTACCCTGACATTATCGATGCCAGCCATGCTTTCAAGACCACCAACTGGCTGTTTGGCTGCCATCCATACCATAATTATTCGCTTGTGGCAACGGTGGGCGCTGCTCGTCCGAAAGCAGTCTTTTATGGTAACAACAGGGCTGATTTCTCATTTATTCCGGGCAATGTTGCCCCCGGTATATTATTCAGAAAGCCCGACCACTTTGAAAACTACGACGACTGGCCATTTATCTGGGGACAAAACGAGGGCACAATTGGAGGAAACACAGCTTATCTTATTTTTGGATCGGCTTTCAAGAGTCTGGTAAAATAAGCGGTGGTTGTCCGGTTCCCCTTTTTGTTTACCCCCATCCCGAAAGCTTTCGGGATGGGGGGTAGAACGTAAAATGGAAATTAAGTGATCCAACTTTATTGAAAGATGTGTATCAAGGTTAGGTCCCCAGGGGGAGCAAATTGATTTTCTTCGCTCCCCCTGGGGCCGGGGTAAACGAAGAACCGGAGCGAAGCGGAGCTCGACGAAGTCAAAATCAATTCATGAATTACGTATCCTCCGTTATTATTTGCTAATTTTGAGGCGGGACAAAGAGGTAAACAAACAAATAACCGGTTACATTACAAACAGCCATGTTACCTTTAAACAAAACTGCAGTCACGAAGAAAACCATTATTATCGCTGTCTTTTCCGCTTTCATTCTTCAGGCTTCTTTCGCCCAGGATTACAGGTACGGCCTGTATCTTTCGCCCATGATAACCTGGTTCGGCACCGATGTGGAAAATATAAGCAACAAGGGAGCCAGGGCAGGATTCGGAGTAACCATTACAGCCGAAAGACATCTGACCGACAACTGGCATTTCAATTCCGGGCTCGGATTCTCGGCTGCAAGCGGAAGACTGGTGAACTCATCCGCTTCTTTCTTCAGGTTTTCAGATCATACCTCAACCATACCCGAAGGTGAACCGATTGTCTACAGGCTCCAGTACCTTTCGATTCCTGTCGGGATAAAAATCAAGACAATGGAAACTGGCTACCTGGTTTATTTCGCCGAATTCGGCCTTGATCCTAAAGTGGCCATCAGCAGAAGAGTTGATATTCCGTCGATCAGCGTGGAAGGAAAGAGAGCCGCTGGTGAAATAAAGAGCCTCAATGCCGGTTACCATTTTTCCGGAGGTGCTGAATATTCGATCGACGGCAATGCTTCCCTTGTTCTGGGTATCGGATTCGAAAGCAATATTTTTGACACAACCAGGGACTACGAAACCAACGAAAGCGACCGGTCAACGCAAAGAATGGTGAAGTTCATCTTTGGCATCAACTTCTGAATTGAGAAAATTATACAATTGATATCGATAATGTTTTTACAAGCACACTATCTGCAATGCAGCTTATTACCCCCCAACCCCCCCAGGTGGGGGCTTTAGAAGCATTTCAGTCGAAGTACCAGATTCCCAGAATAACATACAATTATGAACATTACTATCGCCCAGCTGAATTACCACATTGGTAATTTTGAATATAATAAAGAACTTATTTGCAGTGCAATCGATAAAGCAAGGAGCGAAGGATCGGACCTTGTGATTTTTTCGGAATTATGCATTCCGGGGTACCCGCCTCTCGATCTTCTCGACAGGATAGATTTTGTTGAAAAATGCAACACTACTGTCAACGAGATTGCAGCCTTCTGCAAAGGGATAACGGCCATTGTGGGTTCACCAACCTTCAACACCGATCCTGAAGGCAAAAAGCTTTACAATTCAGCCCTCGTTCTGTCGGAAGGCAAAATACTCTTCAGGACCAACAAAGCCCTCCTTCCAACCTACGATATATTTGATGAATACAGGTACTTCGAACCCGAAAATAATTTCTCGATATTTTCAATAAAGGGAATAAAGATTGCCCTTACCATCTGCGAGGACCTCTGGGATGAGCAGCCATTCGACAATAAATTCGAGAAATCGAGATTGTACACTGTCTCTCCCATGGATGAACTGGCAAGGTACAGCCCGGACCTGATAATAAACATGTCGGCCTCTCCCTTTTCATATACCAAGATTGAAGCAAAAAAGAAGATCTTCACTTCGAAGGCAGCCAAGCACGGGATACCCGTTGTAACGGCCAACCAGGCCGGAGCAAATACCGAACTTATCTTCGACGGCGCATCAATGATAATTAACGGCGAAGGGAAAATCTACCGCCAGCTCGGGTACTTCGAGGAAACGGTGTTTACCTTTTCACTCGAAGATGCTATCGCGTTGAAGAACCCCTCTCCCGAGGTCCGGCATGACCCGGTTTCGCTGATCCATAAAGCTCTTGTCACGGGAATAAGGGACTACTTCAGGAAAAGCGGATTTACAAAATGCATTGCAGGACTTTCGGGAGGCATCGATTCTGCAGTTGTCACCTGCCTCGCCCGCGAAGCGCTGGGACCGGAAAATGTAAAAGCGCTGCTGATGCCTTCAAGATATTCATCAGATCATTCGGTTTCCGACTCGATTGAACTTGCGCGCAACCTGGGAATCGAATATGAGACAATCGGCATCGAGAAACCTTTCACTGCATTCCTTGAAACACTGGAGCCGTACTTCAGAAATCTTAAGGCTGATGTTACCGAGGAGAATATACAGGCAAGGATCAGGGCAATCCTGCTTATGGCTTTCGCAAACAAGTTCGGATCAATACTCCTTAACACTTCAAACAAAAGTGAAGCGGCCGTCGGCTACGGGACACTCTATGGCGACATGGCCGGAGGTATTTCAGTCATCGGCGATGTCTATAAAACAGATGTCTACAGGCTTGCCAGGGAAATTAACCGCGAAAGGGAGATAATTCCTGTTAAAATAATAACAAAGCCTCCCTCAGCAGAACTCAGGCCCGATCAGCTCGACACTGACTCGCTGCCCGAATACGGCATACTCGACTCCATTCTTTATCAGTATATCGAACAGCAAAAACCGGCAGACGAGATTGTCCTTGACGGTTACGAAAGATCCGTGGTCGACAGGGTGCTCAGACTGATCAACTACAATGAATACAAAAGATACCAGGCGCCGCCCGTGTTGAGAATATCATCAAAATCGTTCGGCGACGGAAGAAAAATGCCGATTGTAGCCAAATACTGATAGGCCGGCGAAGGTATGCCGGACCAATACTTAAAGGATTCGAACGCGGCTCACAAGTACTTGTAAGTGAATCTGTTAAAAAATGTTAATTTAGGTATCACCGGATTCTTTTATTATATTTGAAAGCAATTTCAACCATTCCCTTAATTATGCAATACAGGAATCCTTACATTGAAATCTGTATCGAGGGACAGTTCTCGGTATTCAGGGGAATAAGCGCTGCCGACAAGGAATTGCTCGATCAGCACCACAGCGTGGCCGACTTCAGGAAAGGAAGGGTAATAATAAAAGCTGATACCAAGCCTAAGGGAGTAGTGTGCCTTGCCTCAGGAAAGGCCAAAACATCCAGAATCGGGGCAGGGAACAGGGAACAGATAGTCAGGCTTCAGAAGCCGCAGAATTTTCTGTGCTTCAGGTCGCTTTTTTCCGACACCCATTTCCCTTTCAATGTCACTGCTCTTGAAAACTCGACCGTTGTGATTTTCGAGAGGGTCACACTGTCAAAAATTCTCAGGCAGAATGCAGATCTGGCCGTAAGGTTCATGAAAATGATCTCGGAAGACCTCGATCTGGCAAATAACAGGCTTATATCACTCACGCAGAAGCATGTAATGGGAAGAGTCGCCGAATCGATCATTCTTTTGAAAGATATTTACGGCACCGAGGCTGATGGTATGACTATCAAGGCTCTTCTGTCGAGGGACGACCTTGCTCACCTTTCAAACATGACAACATCGAATGCCATCCGGACTCTTGCCGGTCTTATCTCAGACGGCCTTGTTCGGGTCGAAGGAAGAAAGATAAAAATCACTGATCTTCCGAGGCTGGCAGCGATAAGTGAATCAGGACAATAATCTGTATCTACTCCCTGTAGAATACTCTTTTCACCCTGGCCGGGATTGATGTGAGAACCTCATAAGGTATTGTTCCGCACTGGCCTGCAATTTCGCTGATCGGTATATTAGGTCCGAATATCTCGGCATCATCCCCTTCCACAGCGCCTGCCACGGTAACATCAGCCATGCACATGTCCATGCATATGTTACCGACTAGCGGGACTCTCCTGCCCTTGACGAACAGGGACCCTTTGCCGTTTCCAAGGATCCTTCTGAGCCCGTCGGCATATCCGACAGGAAGGATGGCTATAAGGCGCTCTTTGTCAGATATGTCCCTGCACCCGTATCCAACAGGCTCGCCGGCCGGCACTTTCTTCACCTGCAGTATCCTTGTCTTGAAGCGGCTCACCGGCCTGAGGTTAATTCCCTTCCATGAACCGGCACCGTAGATGCCTATTCCCGGTCTCACCATGTCGAACTGATACTGCGGAAACCTTATTATCCCTGAGGTATTCAGGATGTGCCTCAGGAAGGGGTAACCGGTTGCCTCCCTGATAATCTCAGCCGCTGCAGTGAAGCGTTCGATCTGCCGGAGTGTGAATTCATCATAGGAAGGGTCCTCACTGGCTGCAAGATGCGAGAAAACCGACATCACTTTCAGGCTGCTCAGCCCCCTGATCCTTGAAGCCAGTTCACCGAGTTCATCAGGCATGAAACCCAACCGATGCATCCCGGTGTCGATTTTAAGGTGAACCGGATAATCCTGGAGGCCGTTGCGGGCCGCAGCCTCGGCAAAGCGGCCGAGAGAGGAAAAACTGTAAATTTCAGGTTCAAGGTTGTTTTCAAGCATATTCTCCACTGATGAGACATCCGGATTCATAACAATGATCGGAAGCCTGACACCGGAGTTGCGGAGTTCAACACCCTCATCGGCATAAGCAACGCCAAGACAGCTTACGCGATGAAACTCGAGAAGCGAAGCAATCTCGGCGCCTCCCGAACCGTAACCGAAAGCCTTGACCATGGCCATGATCCGTGTTTCGGGATGAAGAAACCTGCGGAACTCGTTTATATTGTGTGAAATGGCATCCAGATTGATTTCGAGCACCGTGATGTGGACCTGCTGCTCCAGGAGCCTGGCGATCTTTTCAAATTCAAACCTTCGCGCACCCTTAAGAAGAATGACTTCGTTTCTGAAGTTTTTCGGATTAAAGCTTTCGATAAAATTCGCAGTCGAGTAATAAAACCTTGCATCGTCATCAAATGAAGAACTGTTCCTCATAAGAGCATCCCCAATACCGATGAACTTGTCTATTCCGGTCTTCCTTACAAGTTCGGCAACCCCGGCATAAAGCTCCTTCTCCTCCCGGCCGCTCTGGATGAAATCGGAAAGGATCAGAGTTGTCTTTGTATTATTCTGCGATCTGAGAAAGTCGAGAGCCATCTTCAGCGAACCCGGATCGGAGTTATAATAATCTTCTATAAGATGACAGTTATTGATCCCGCTCTTCATCTCCATCCTCATTGCCACCGACATCAGTCCTGCCAGTCCTGTTTTAATATCGGCACTATCCATCCCGGTTACAAGACACACGCATGCAGCAGTTATTGCATTCTCGACCGATGCCCGGTCGCTGAACGGGATTACGTAGTCATCGGTCCGACCGTCGTATTTCATTTCCAGACCTGTATAGCCGCTTTTGCTCTTTTTCTTTCTGACGAAGATCCTTGCTTCAGTGTCTTCAAGCGACCAGTCGACCAGGTTAATTGAATTAAGATAGCTGTCGCCCAGAATCATCCTTCGAACAAGGGAGTGGTCCCTGCAGAAAACCACGGTTGAAGCGCCGGCGAACAGCTTAAGCTTTTCGGCTGCCTTTGCCTCATAATCTGTGAAATTCTCGTTGTGCGCATCCCCTATGTTGGTGATTACGCCGATGTCGGGCCTGATAACCTTCTGGAGCTTCTCCATCTCGCCCGGGAAGGAGATACCTGCCTCGAATACCCCGTATCTGAATTTCTCACTGAGCCTCCAGACAGAAAGGGGCACTCCGATCTGGGAATTGTAACTCCTGGGACTCCTGATGACCGGATATTTTCTCCCGAGCAGATCGCCAAGCCATTCCTTGACTATTGTTTTGCCGGCACTTCCTGTTACTGCAATCACGGGTGAACTAAAGCCTGACCGCCTGGATGCCGCAAGCAGCTGAAGCGCTTCTACCGTATTCCTGCAAACAATGAAAGCGGCATCGGGGTAGAAGTCAGTGTTCCCCGGAAGTTGTTCAACAATAAAGACTTTTACACCTCTGCCGTACAGTTCATCAACAAAATCATGACCGTCGTGATTGGCTCCCCTGATTGCAATGAAAGCCGTATTTTCAGTATAACTCACCTGCCTGCTGTCGATCAGAAGATCGGCAACAATAAGGTCACCGGATCCGCTAAGGTTCCCTCCGGTTATCTGAGCAATATCGGATGATGTATAATCCATTCTATGTTTTACTTATAGCATTGATGTAGCACTCCCTGCAAAGAGGCTCATATTTGTCCTTTTCGCCCAGGACGACCACCTGTGACTCTTCCGACTTGCGATGAGAAAACTGGGCCAGGCTTCCGCAACGCATGCAGATTGCATGAACCTTGGTTATATATTCTGCTATAGCCAGAAGCGCCGGCATCGGACCAAAAGGATTGCCCATGAAATCCATGTCAAGACCTGCAACGACAACCCTCACACCGCTATTGGCCAGCTTGTTGCAGACCTCAACCACCGAATTGTCAAAAAACTGGGCCTCATCAATCCCAACCACATCAACATTATCGGCCAGCAGTAGTATTGACGCCGCATTTTCGACCGGTGTGGATACAATTGACTTTTCATCGTGCGAGACAATCATAGTCCCGGAATAACGATTATCGACCGTGGGTTTGAAAATCTCGACCCTGAGGCCTGCAAACCGCGCCCGGCGAAGCCTCCTGATCAATTCTTCCGTCTTGCCGGAAAACATTGAACCGGTGATCACTTCTATTGTTCCGGGTCGCCCTGTCACCCTGCCTGAATTCTCGAGAAAGTCCATACCCTGTCAGTGCCTTTTCTGAATAACTTAATTGTAACTCAATTAGTCGAAGACTTGAGTAATAATAATTATTTTTGCAAAATAAGGAAAATGATTTGTTAATATCATACCGGAAGCCATGGATTTGAATTCAACCATCGATATTATCATCAAAGACCTCAATGAAGCCAGGGAAATCATTGATGATCTGAAAAATTATCCCGGCGTTCCCGAGTTCCAGATTGAGCTCGCAAAAGCAAAATGCAAAAGCGCTTCGGATGTGATAGCTCTGATCAAGAGAATAAACCTGACGACACCGCCTTCCGCTGAGACACCCGAACCGCATGTTGAACCCGTGACCAAAAAAGCTGAACCGTATGTTGAACCCGTGACTGAAAAAGCTGAACCGCAACCTGAAAAAGAGGCCGCCAGGCCGCCAGATAAAAAACCCGCAGGCTTTTCTATATTAGCCGACCAGTATGCCGGCAGGTCAGAAAGTTTCAATGAGAAGCTTCGGACCAGGAAACCCGGAGAAGATGTACTTGAAATACTCAGGTCGAAACCTCTCTCAAGCCTTGACGAGGCAATCGGGATAAATGACAAATTCCTTTTCATCAGGGAGATATTCAATGGCAACAGCAACTCATACAACGAGGCTATCCAGAAGCTTGAAAAAGTGGGTAACATTTCTGATGCCATGGCCGTCATAATGGGGTACGCAGGCGACAATTCGGGAAGTGAAGCAGTCACACAGCTCGTCGACCTGATAAAACGCAAGTTCATTGCACATGAGTAAACTCTTTCTTGTGCCCACCCCAATCGGAAACCTCAAAGACATAACTTTCAGGGCAATAGAGGTTCTCGGGAGCGTCGACCTGATCCTCGCCGAGGACACACGTCAGGCAGCCAGGCTTCTTAATCATTATAAAATAAGAACTCCTGTCCAGTCGCATCACATGTACAACGAGCACCGGACATCCGAAGCAATCTGCGCAAGGATACTGTCAGGCACTACCACTGCCCTCATTTCCGATGCCGGCACACCCGGAATATCCGACCCCGGATTCCTGCTTGTAAGGACCTGCCTTGAAAAAGGGATAGAAGTCGAAACCCTTCCCGGAGCTTCGGCTCTTTTGCCGGCACTTGTGAATTCGGGACTTCCCTGCGAGAGATTCTGCTTTGAAGGATTTCTTCCACCAAAAAAGGGAAGGAATAAAAGGATCACTTCACTGGCAGATGAGGCACGTACGATGATATTCTACGAATCGCCCTACCGCCTCGCAAGGACACTTGAGGATCTGGCAGCATGTTTCGGACCCGGCCGCGAAGGTTCAGTATCGAGGGAACTGACTAAGATTTACGAGGAGACCGTCCGCGGAACCCTTGAATCGCTGGCAGGCCACTTTAAGGATCATACTCCAAAGGGAGAGATAGTTATAATAGTTGCAGGAAAAAAATGATCAGTCAGGCAAACAGAAGACCTTTCACATGCCGGGGAACATTGCTCTGGCTTCTGGTCCTGTTTGCACTTGCTGAAATCCCTGCAGCTTCGCAGAAACTGAAAGGCAAAATCCTCAACCAGTCAGGTCAGCCTGTGGGATATGCAACGGTGTATATCGATGCAATAAAGCTTGGGACCACCTCGAACGCCAGGGGCGATTATGAGCTCCGTCTTCCGCCGGGTAACTACATGGTTCTCTTTCAAAGCCTGGGTTACGAACCAGTTATTGAAAGCATCAGCATCGGTGAGAATGATGTTGAAAAAAACGCAGTCCTGCCGGAACAGATCTACGAAATTCAGGAGGTAAGGATCTCTCCCTCCGGCGAAGACCCCGCCCTGTCAATAATGAGAAAGGTAATCGGACTGGCTCCATATTACCTCAATTACATTGATCATTACAAAGCCGAAGTCTATATAAAGGGCAACCTGTATATACAGAAGATCCCGAAACTCATTCAGAAATCGATGAGAATGCGAAGAGCCGGCGAAAGCAGCTATGTCTCGGCAGGAGGTAAACCTACCGAAGATGAAGATATCCTGAAGGAGGGCGACTCGTTCTTCCTTGAGTCCTACAATGAAATCGAATTCACCGCTCCCGACAAGTATGTCCAGAGAGTCATTTCCCTGAACAGCACCTTCCCCGAGCAGGGAAACGGGATTTCACCAATGGAATATATCCAGGCCAGCTTTTATCAGCCCGTGATTGCAGAGCTGGCTATATCGCCCCTTTCTCCCCAGGCTTTCTCATACTACAAATTCAGGTATGTCGGCACTACATTCCAGGGAAACAATACAATAAACAAGATTGAGGTGATACCAAGACAGAAAAGCCAGCAATTGTTTTCGGGAACAATCTTTATAATCGAGGACCTTTGGTGCCTTCACAGTGTAGACCTTACAAATGAGAACATTGCAGGAAAAATAAGAGTGAGGGAGCTTTACATTCCGGTAAAGGAAGATGTCTGGATGCCTGTCAGCCATCAGTTCGACATCGATCTTCAGATAATCGGAATCAGGGCAGATGTCGGTTATACCAGCTCTGTCAAATACATCGATGTGCTACCCAATGAAAAACTTCAGAAGCCCGGCGACCTTGCCACTGGTTTCGCCGGAAGATATCAACCCGATTCCGTAATCACGAAGTCAGGGAGTGAGATAAACCGGATACTCCGGAAAGAGGAACTTACAAACCGGGATATGGTGAAACTGGGCAGGCTGCTCGATAAGGAATCAAAAAAAACCAGGCCCGACAGTGTGGTGAAAAACCTTGAGATCAATGACAACACAACCCATATCATAGAACCCGATGCAGCAAAGAAGGACAGCGCTTACTGGGCTGACATAAGGCCGATTCCTCTTTCGGAGATCGAGCTTAAAAGCGTCAGGAAGAGCGACAGCATAAAAACGGCCGCGTCAGGCATCCGGAAAACAGTAACCGATACATCTACATACCAGGGAAATCAAAAAAGACCATCCGGCTTCAGGACTGTCGTCAACAGAGTCATGTCAGGGCACACATGGTCGGATACCTCCGGGCTAAGATTCACCCACGGAGGTTTGATGAATCTGAAAAGCCTGAGTTTTAATACGGTGGATGGCTTTATCTACGGGCTTGACTTCAGGATAAATAAACAGCTGAAACATTCACGGAGCATATCGGTGTATCCCGACTTCCGCTGGGCATTCAGCAGGGAGAAGCTCATGTGGGGAGTTAATGCCAACTATTCAATTCAGGGAATGAACCCTTCACAGTTCTACCTCAGGACGGGCAGTTCGAGCAACGATATGGCAAGGGGCGGAGGAATAAATCCGCTTATAAATTCCATCACATCACTTCTGATGGAAAAGAACTATATGAAGCTCTATGACAGCAGATACCTTACCATGGGGTATGAAACGGAGATCATCAACGGACTGAAGCTGAACTTCGAAGGAGGATATGAAGAAAGAAGGATACTTGACAACACCACTTCATTCTCAGTTTTCGACACAAAAAGAGAGTACAGCCCGAACCTGCCGGAAAACGAATATCTCAACCCTGAAAATGGAATCGGCAGCTATCTGTCGGATCAGAAGCATTTTGAATTTGTAACAAATGTTACATTTACACCGTATCAGAAATACAGGGTTTACAAGGGAAATAAGTCGCCCCAGGGATCCGACTGGCCGACCTTCATGTTCACGTGGAAGCACGGAGCAAACCTTGCCGCACCATATTCAGGCAAGTACAGTCATTTCGACATGTTCCGCTTCGAAGTGTCGCAGCAGCGCGAGACAGGGCCTTTCAGCGAGTTCAGATGGAGGATAAGGACAGGAGGTGTGGCCGATAACAGGAATCTGCCCTGGTTCGATTTCTTCCACTTCAATTCCCAGCCGGTAAGGGTGCTGATCAATAATTATGACGATGCCTTCATGCTTCCGGCGTACTATTCCCTCAGCACACCGGAGTTTTTTGGTGAGGCGCATGTAAGGTACACAACTCCCTACCTGCTGCTGAAGCTGCTGCCGGGGCTGAGTAAAACGCTGATGCGGGAGAACCTGATACTCTCCTACCTGGGAACAAAGAACCGCGGTCACTATACTGAAACAGGCTACAGCCTCAGTGAAATATTTTTTCTAGGGGAGGTCGGCGTCTTTGCCGGGTTCGAAAACCTGAAATACAATAACTTCGGGGTAAAATTCACCCTGAGGATCGACTAAGCAAAAGGCGGCTCGTTAAGCAGGTCCGATTCCTGATCGAACTTTTCCCCCAGATGCCTCATCTTGTCCTGGTTCATCTTCGAGCCCAGGGTTATGCTTGACGATCCTTCACCCATGTCCGGATTCGCGTCAATATCGAAATCATCAATATCGACGAACTGGGCTTTTTCTTCACGGAACCTGAGTCTCACGTCGTCGACAGGACCGTTACGGTTCTTGGCCAGGATGATCTCGGCAATACCCTTTGTAGAGCTTCCGTCCTCGAAAGTAGGGATCCCGAATTTATCCTGCCTGTGAATGAACACCACCATGTCGGCATCCTGCTCGATGGCGCCCGATTCCCTCAGGTCTGAAAGAAGAGGGCGTTTGGTTCCTCCCCGCATTTCCACCGACCTGTTAAGCTGGGAAAGGGCAAGAATGGGCACATTGAGTTCCTTCGCGATACTCTTCAGCGATCGTGAAATATTACTAACCTCCTGTTCGCGGCTCCCGGCATTCTCGGGACCCGACATCAGCTGAAGATAGTCGACAATAACCAGATCGAGTTTCCGCTGAGCCATCAGACGCCTGCATTTTGCCCTGAGCTCAAACACCGAGATGGCAGGTGTGTCGTCGATGAAAATAGGCGCCTGCACAAGTTTCTTTATCCTGGTGTCGAGCTGTTTCCATTCCTCCTCGGTAAGACGGCCGTTCTTGATTTTTTCGCCGGGGATATCGGTCTCGGCAATTATAAGCCTGTTGACCAGCTGGATGGACGACATCTCGCAGGAGAATATGGCGACTTTCTTTCCATGATCGATTGACATGTTACGGGCCATCGACAGTGCAAGGGCGGTTTTTCCCATCGAAGGACGGGCAGCAATGATAACAAGCTCCGATTTCTGCCATCCCGAGGTAAGCCTGTCGAGTTTGGTGAAACCCGATGGAATTCCCACCAGAGCATCCTCCCTTTTACCGGCTTCCTCTATCTCCCGGATCGCTTCCTTAATAACCATGTTGATCGGCGACACCTCCCGCTTGATGTTCCCCTCTGCAATCTGAAACAGCTCATTCTCCGAAAAGTCGAGAAGTTCAGTGACATCAACTGAATCATCGAACGACCTGTTAAGTATCTCGGTTGAGGCCCTGATTAGCTCGCGCTGTATATATTTCTGTGCAACAATCCTTGCATGGTAATCGACGTTGGCTGCCGAAACCACCTTCGAAGTGAGCTGCGTCAGATAAACCGGACCGCCAACGCTGTCGAGCTCATTGTGTATCCTGAGCTCCTCAGTGACGGTGTACAGGTCAACCGGATACTCTCTCATCGAGAGATCGGTAATTGCCTTGAAAATCTTCTGGTGGGCCTCCTTGTAGAAACTGGCCGGTTTCAGGATGTCGAGGATAGCTATCACCGCTTCCTTCTCGAGCATTATTGCCCCGAGAACGGCCTCCTCCATATCGAGTGCCTGGGGTGGTACTTTCCCGAAATCAGGCAGTTGTGTTATAACAGGCCGTGGTGCCGGTTTTTGTCGTGCCATCTATTTTATTACGCTGATTTAATGATCCTTATAAGAATTATCCTATTCTTTTCAGGGCTGACCAAAGGTAAAAAATAACCCACTTAATAATCCGGAATGCATTTTTATCTTACAAACATTTTTCTGTTTAAAACTTGTTGAAAAAGCAAATAGGCAGGGTTAAGCGTAAAAAATCCATTCGTTATGGTAATTTTGTAACAAACACACCCCGATGCTGGTTTTTCCGAAAGCTAAGATCAACCTGGGTCTGAGGATCACAGGGAAGCGTCCTGACGGCTATCATGACATAGAGACGCTTTTCTACCCGGTTGGCCTCTGCGACGCCCTCGAGATAGTCAGGGGGTCTGAAGGATCGGAGAAAGACCTTCTTACAATAACCGGAAACAGTATACCGGGCACTCCCGATGACAATATAGTACTGAAAAGTGTCAGAAAGCTCAGGGAGACATTCCCGGTGCCGTGGCTCACTATCCACCTTCACAAAAAGATACCAGCCGGGGCCGGTCTTGGAGGAGGCTCTTCCGACGCTGCATCGACGCTCCGGACGATCAACAGGATTTTCGGCCTGTCGATTGACACCCGGAAACTGATAGATATTGCGGCAACCCTGGGAAGCGACTGTCCCTTCTTCATCGAAACGGTACCCGCATTTGCCTCGGGGAGGGGAGAGATTCTGACTCCTGCCCCCTTCATACTGAATGGTTATTATATTGTTCTGGCAAATTCCGGAATTCAGGCCGGCACCAGGGAAGCCTATGCCGAATGCAAGCCTGCCTTGCCGGAAACCTCCCTTAAGGAACTTATAAGTAAACCTGTGAAGGAATGGAAAGATTCTTTAATCAATGATTTTGAAGAGATCCTGTTCCCGAAGTACCCTCTGATAAAGGAATTAAAATCGGCTTTTTATACTTCGGGCGCTGTCTTCAGCTCAATGTCGGGAAGCGGATCGACTGTATTCGGCATATACAGCAAAAAACATGTAATCCCTGAGTTCCTGGCGAAATATGTGATCTTTGAAGCCCCTTTATAGTCAGTCTGGTTCTATTTCCAGCAGTACGGTCCCCTTCCCTACCCTGTCGCCCTTTTTAACGCGGATGCTTTTTATGGTGCCTCCCAGAGATGATTTCATAAAGTTCTGCATCTTCATCGCCTCGAGGATAATCAGATCTTCTCCCTTTCCAACTACCTGACCTTCACTTACAAGGATATCAAGGATCGTCCCGGGGATGTAGCTTATTATCCTCCCCGGATCAGCCGGGCTCCAGGGCTTCCTGTTGATGAATTTATTGCTCAGCCTGGTAGTGTACAGGGTCGAATTGATGTTCAGTTTGCCGGTATCTTTGCCTTTCATTCTGTTTCCTCCTCAGATATTTGAAATGATTATCAGAACGGGGGATTACCATGCTTCTTGCTAATCATTTTGACAGACTTGTTAGCTGTTGACTTGATAGCGTGAAGCAGGAACCTGCGTGTTTCCCCGGGTTCAATCACTGCATCAACATATCCGCGCGAGGCCGCAACATATGGATTGGCGAATTTAGTTTTATATTCAGCGACTTTCTGTTTCCTCATCTCTTCGGGGTCGTCCGACGACATGATCTCTTTCCTGAAAATAATGTTTGCAGCGCCCTCGGGACCCATTACCGCTATTTCCGCTGCCGGCCATGCAAACACGAAATCGGCTCTCAGATGCCGTGAACCCATGGCGATATAACCTCCTCCGTATGCCTTACGCAGGATAACCGTGATCTTGGGCACAGTGGCTTCGCAGTAAGAATAGAGGATCTTGGCTCCATGCCTGATTACCCCCGCGTGTTCCTGGTCAACACCGGGAAGATATCCCGGAAGGTCCATGAAGGTGATAATGGGAATGTTGAATGCATCACAGAACCTTATAAACCGGGCTGCCTTATCGCTCGAGTCAACGTCGAGCACACCTGCCATTTCCATTGGCTGGTTGGCAACAAATCCTGCCGTCACTCCTCCGATCCTGGCAAAACCGATAACCATGTTACGGGCGTACATCTCCATAATCTCGAAGAAATCGGACTTATCAACCACTGACCTTATCACATCTCTTACATCATAGGGTAGGGTTGGGTCATCGGGGACTATCTTTTCGGGATCATATAAGGCGTCGGGTTCGACTGGTTCCACAACCTTTGCACCCGTACTGTTATTCCATGGAAGAAATGTCAGCAGCCTCTTGATCTGATCAAAGCATTCCTCCTCGCTCATAGCGAAGAAATGAGCGTTACCGGTTACTTCACTATGAACCCTTGCACCACCGAGATCTTCCATCGATATCTCCTCTCCAAGCACGGTTTTTATCACTTCGGGCCCTGTAATGAACATCTTCGAAATATTTTCGACTACAAAAACAAAGTCGGTCAGAGCAGGCGAATAGACAGCTCCTCCGGCGCATGGCCCAAGGATGACCGAGATCTGAGGGATGACACCGCTCGATATGGTGTTGCGGAAGAATATCTCGCCATAGCCGGCCAGCGAGTTTACACCCTCCTGAATCCTTGCTCCTCCCGAATCGTTGATGCCTATCAGAGGCATCCTCATCTTGAGCGCGTAATCCATGATCTTTGTGATCTTTCTTGAATGCATCATTCCAAGCGAACCGCCTGCAACCGTGAAATCCTGGGCATACACCGCAACCGGATCACCGTGGATGGTTCCGGAACCGATTATCACTCCGTCGCTCGGAAGGGATTTCTTGTCCATGTCAAAATCGCGGGCATCATGTTCCACGAAGAGATCATATTCCATGAAAGAATCCTTGTCGAGAAGACCTAAAATCCTCTCGCGGGCTGTCCGCTTGCCCATCGCCTTTTGTTTCTCTATTGCCTGCTGGCCTCCGCCGAGAAGAATCTGTTTTCTCTTTTCCTGGAGTTCCTTTATTTTCTTGCTTACCGCCATTATTTACAATGTTTCCTGAATTTATTTATAGAATGAAAAAGTGACACAATATAAGATTTTTCAACAGATGCTTCACTTACTTGGGCGCAAGTTTGTAAAGCGCCAGCGCTATAAAGGCATAAATGATGTTGGGAATCCACATAGCCAGCATAGGGGCAAGGTTACCCTTGAGAGAGAACTGGGAAGCAAACTGCATGAACAATATATATGAGAAACTGAGCCCAAGACCTATCCCTATGTTCATGCCAATGCCCCCCCTCACCTTTCGTGACGACAGTGAGACGCCTATCAGCGTAAGAATGAAGACCGAGAAGGGATTCGCAATACGCCTGTGTTTTTCTATAAGGAACAATTTAAGCTCGTCAGATCCCTGCAGCCTGAGCTTCTCGATATACTCATTAAGACTCTCATACGACATGGTACCGACAAATGCGGGACCCATTGAGAGATCCTCAGGACTGAACCAGGCCAGCGTGGTGTCGATACGTTCTCCCTCGGTGATGCGATCCTCTCCTGCCGTGATATCCCTGACACGGTAATTGACTACCACCCACCTGGTTGTTGCAGTATCATATCTTACCATATCGCCCGACAGCTTCGATTCAAGCTTTCCATCCTCACTGAACCGCTCGATCGTGAAATTCCTGCCGGCCTGGCTGATGGGATTGAACGACTCCATGTAGACCAGAACATTTTTGTAGACCTGCCTGTGTATGTTCATCACCGGGACCCTCCTGGTCCGCGACCGGTAATACTTGTCCTCAAAATCGATCCGCTTCAGGTTTGATGTTGGAATTACAAAATTCGTCAGAAACATAATAAAGGCAGCAATCAGAAAGGCAGAAATAAAATATGGAATCATCATCCTCCTGAAGCTCATTCCGCTGTTAAGAATGGCAATGATCTCGGTGTTTGCAGCCATTTTTGAGGTGAAGAAGATCACCGATATGAAAACGAACAGCGGAGAGAAGAGGGTGGCAAAGTAGGGTATGAAATTGAAATAATAGTCGAATATTATGGCCTTGACCGGGGCTTCCCGTTCCATAAAATCATCTATTTTCTCAGCAAAATCAAAGACAACCGCAATCGAAACGATCATCACGAGGGCAAAAAAGAAGGTCCCCAGGAACTTCCTGATTATATACCGGTCGATAATTTTCAGTTTGAGAAGATTCATGCCCTGGCTGAAAGTTTATTTACCATCTGGTCTTTCCATTTCCTGAAAGCGCCTTTTTCAATTTTCTCCCTTGCATCCGAAACAAGTTTCATATAAAATGAGAGGTTATGAATACTGGCAATCTGCGATCCAAGTATCTCTCCCGAAATGATCAGATGTCTGAGGTAAGCTTTTGAGTAATTCAGGCTCACCGGTGAGGGACCCGAGGGATCTATGGGGCTGAAATCATTTGCCCATTTCTGGTTCCTGATATTAATTATACCTTCACTTGTGAACAGCATACCGTTCCTACCGTTCCTTGTCGGCATCACGCAGTCGAACATGTCAATGCCTCTTTCAATTGCCTCAAGGATGTTTGCCGGAGTTCCGACACCCATAAGATAACGTGGTTTGTCCTCAGGAAGTATCTCATTTACAACCTCAATGGTCCGGTACATCTCCTCGACCGGCTCTCCCACCGAAAGCCCTCCTATGGCATTTCCCTCCATGCCTGAGGCAGCGGCCTTTTCGGCCGATATCTTTCTGAGGTCGTCAAAAGCGCTACCCTGGACAATAGGAAAAAGATATTGCTGATATCCCCAAAGGGGTTCGGTTGACCTGAATTTTGCCACAGCCCTGTCGAGCCACCTGTGTGTAAGAGCAACCGATTTCTCCGCGTAACGGCGATCGCAGGGGAAGGGTGCGCACTCATCGAACGCCATCATAATATCGGCTCCGATGATACGCTGAATCTCAACTGTGTTCTCGGGTGTGAAAACGTGCCTGGAGCCGTCAATATGTGACTTAAAGACAGCCCCTTCTTCGGTCAGTTTCCTGTTGGGCGCCAGGGAAAAGACCTGATATCCCCCACTGTCGGTTAGCACAGGCCTGCTCCAGCTCATAAACATGTGAAGTCCTCCGGCCTTCCGGATGATTTCAGTTCCGGGCCTCAGATACAGGTGATAGGTATTCCCAAGGATAATCTTTGCATCAATGTCACCGGCAAGATCCCTCTGAAGTATCCCCTTAACAGTCCCTGCAGTTCCCACCGGCATGAAGATGGGAGTCGGAATATCTCCATGGTCAGTAGTGAGTACTCCCGTCCTCGCCTTTGTATCCCTGTCCCTGTGCCGTATTGTGAACATCTGATAGCCTTTTCCCGGATGCCAAAGGTAATTCATTCATCCGCCTGTTGAAAATTATGTCGATAATTTTTAAGCCTGCTGATACGTTTTCAGAGAAATGCAAACCATTGTTGCTTTCCTCTGTTCGGAATATCTTTGTAATATTGCAGCCTTATCTGAAAATCAAATGATACCTGATGGTCATTTATTATTTCCTGCATTGCTGATCCTCTTTAGCATATCCTTCCTGATACAGGCTTTCTATTACCTTTACTACTACCACGCCCCTGCCAGGTTCAGGTCAGTGGAATCGCCGGTGAAACGGGAGCCTGTGTCGGTAATAATCTGTGCAAGGAACGAGGAGGAAAACCTGAGGAATTTCCTTCCGGCAGTGCTGGAACAGGACTATCCCGATTTTGAAGTCATAGTGGTCAACGACTGTTCGGAAGACGATTCAGACAGCATACTCGCCGGTTTTCTGATTAAGTATAAAAGGCTGAAAGTGTCCAACATCACCAGGGACCCCAAATTCACTCATAACAAGAAATTCGCCCAGTTCATCGGCATCAAGGCCGCCAAAAACGAACTCCTTCTCTTTACCGATGCCGATTGCAGACCGGAAAGCAGCAAATGGATAGAAAGAATGGCATCCAGGTTTGACGAAAAGACTGAGTTTGTTCTGGGTTACGGAGGCTATTTCACCGGTAAAGGTTTGCTAAACAGGTACATCAGGTACGACTGCATGACGATTGCCGTACAGTACCTTGGAATGGCTCTGAGGGGAATGCCCTACATGGGCGTGGGAAGGAACCTGGCTTACAGAAAATCACTCTTCTTTGAAAAAAAAGGATTTGGTCCCTATACCCATCTTGCTTCAGGCGATGATGACCTCTTTGTTAATTCGAATGCCTCTGCAGGAAACATCGCGGCCGAATTCGGGAAGGATTCCCATACAAGGTCAGTGCCGGCACTTAACATAAGGGAATATATCAAACAGAAAACAAGGCACCTTACCACTGCAAAACACTATAAAGCATCGCATAAGATCATTCTCCTCGGGGAACCAGCCTCAAGGATCATCTTTTATACCTCCTTTATCGCTCTCATCATCAATCTGTATGCATTGCCTGTGGTCGCCGGGATATTCCTCCTGAGGTTTATTATCCAGCTGATTATCTTTATTCTAAACCGGGAAAAATTCAATGAACCGGGAATTTTGCCCCTGTTTCCAATATTTGATGTAATTTCTCCGTTTATTAATGCTGCATTCTTTGCAGGGAGCATAAGGGAAGGAAGAACCAACACCACATGGAAGTAAGCCACTGCATATCTGAAAAGGCACAGGACGACCTCCTGCTTGTTGAACAGGCTAAACTGGGAAATGAAAAAGCATTTTCGAGCCTGCTTAACAGGTACAGGGATTCAATCTATTTCATGCTACTGAAAATGGTGAACAACACTTCCGATGCAGAGGACCTTACAATAGAAGCATTCGGCAAGGCCTTCAGGTTCATCGACTCATTCACCCCCGAATATGCCTTCAGCACATGGCTTTTCAGGATCGCCACCAATAATTGCATAGACTTCATCAGGAAGAAACAGCTTTCACCTTCACCCATCGACCAGATAAAGGAAGATATTGACAACATGACTGTCAACATCCAGTCGGATCTTCCCGATCCTGAAGAAAGGCTTATCAACGACCAGAAGATTGCCGTGCTTCGCGAAATAGTCGGCCAGCTGAAGCCCAGGTACAGAAGGCTCATCGAACTCAGGTACTTCAAGGAATACTCCTATGAAGAGATCGCTTCCGAAATGAAACTGCCGATCGGGACCGTTAAAGCACAACTTTTCAGGGCAAAATCCCTCCTGTTCAATATCTTTGCAAAAACAGGCAGCAGATAGTGAGTGAAATAATCCGGAAATACTTCCCGGACCTGACAGGGTCACAGATAACAATATTTTCAAAGCTTGAGGAGGTCTACAGTCAGTGGAACTCCAGGATTAACGTTATCTCAAGAAAGGACTTTGATAATTTTTATACCCATCATGTGCTTCATTCGCTTTCCATCGCAAAGATCATACGTTTCAGGGAAGGAACCAGGGTGCTGGATGCAGGAACAGGCGGAGGCTTTCCTGGCATTCCTCTTGCCATTATGTTCCCGGGTGTGAGTTTTTTCCTGCTTGATTCAATAGCAAAAAAGATAAAGGTGGTTTCAGGCGTTGCCGATGAACTGGGTCTGAAAAACGTCAGCCCCCTCAGAAAAAGGATAGAAGAGGAAACAGGCCGGTACGAGTTCATAATCAGCAGGGCAGTGATGGCCTTTCCCGAACTTGTGAAACTTACAAGGAAAAATATCAGCCGCGATAAGGCAGGTGAGAACAGAAACGGAATTATTTGCCTCAAGGGCGGAGACCTGTCGGAAGAACTCCTGCCTTTCAGGGACAAGGCGATTATTCATGATATCAGCTCCCTTTTCACTGAACCCTGGTTCGAGTCAAAAAAGATAGTTTACCTTCCGCTATGATTTTTTCAAATTTTATCTCGCCAGTTGCTTTTATTTAAAAAATATCTATCTTTGCGATCTCAAATTAAAACTGTAGAACCAACTTAAAAGCAGAGTCATGAAAAGGACATTTCAGCCTTCAAGGAGAAAAAGAGCCAACAAACACGGATTCAGGGAAAGAATGTCCACCGCCAACGGCAGAAGGGTTCTGGCTTCACGCAGGGCAAAGGGGAGAAAGAAGCTTACAGTGTCTCCTGAACTCAAACTTAAATAATAAGGTTATTTATAAAACCATGGAAGGTGCCTCCGCGAAGGCGCCTTTTTTTTTGCTAATTTTGCCCCTGATAACCATTTACATGAAGAGTCCTGAAGACTATACAAATGATCCCGGCCTGAAGAGTATACTTGCGGGAATAATCCAGGGAAGGCGCATCACAGAAGAAGAAGGAGTGCTTCTGTTTGAAAAGGCAGGTCTGTCACTGCTTTCGCTGATGTCGGGAATAACAAGGAGAAAGCATAACGGGAACAGGGTCTACTTCAACCGCAACTTCCATATTGAACCCACCAACCTCTGCATACATAACTGCCGCTTCTGCTCTTATCACAAGGCTGAAGGCGACCCTGAAAGCTGGGATTACTCGCACGATGAGATGCTTGAAATGGTAAGGAAATTCGACGGGACGGAAGTGACCGAGGTTCATATAACGGGTGGCGTTCATCCCTCACACGATATCAGGTATTATGGCGAACTTCTTCAAAAGATTAAGCAACACCGCCCGGGCATTCACATAAAAGCCTATTCGGCCGTCGAAATCGACCAGATGATCTCGACATCGGGAATGACACTTAAGGAAGGTCTTTTACTGCTTAAGAAATACGGACTCGATTCGATTCCGGGAGGAGGTGCGGAAATCTTCGACGAAACGATAAGAAAAAAGATATGTCCTGAGAAATCAACTGCTGAAAAATGGCTCCTGATACACGAAACAGCTCACAATGCGGGGATCCCTTCAAATGCCACCATGCTTTACGGGCATCTCGAGAACTATTCTCAAAGGATTGACCATATGTCGAGGCTAAGGGATATTCAGGACAGGACCGGCGGTTTCAACGCGTTCATCCCGCTGAAGTTCAGAAAGGCCAACAATCCAATGTCGCATCTTGGCGAAACCACCACTGCTGAAGATTTAAAAAACTATGCCGTTTCGCGGATATTTCTTGATAACATACCACATATAAAGGCATACTGGCCGATGATAGGAAGGGAAGTTGCCCAGATGAGCCTTATGTTCGGAACCGACGACCTCGACGGAACAATAGAAGATTCAACAAGGATCTATTCGATGGCAGGTTCCGCAGAACAAAATCCGGCGATGTCGACCGATGAAATCTGCAGGCTGGTCAGAGATGCCGGATTTGTGCCTGTTGAACGGGATTCCTTTTATAATTTTATACATACATTTGCGTTATAAAATTTAGTCCTGCCGTCATGAGCATTAAAGATTTTCTCCTCAGCAAAGCATTTCTGAAAAACCTGGCACTTGCAGCTGTAATTGTTGTGGTAATAATAATGCTTTTGCTCATCTGGATGAATTTTTACACACGCCATGGTCAAAGCAAACCCGTTCCTGACTTCAGGGGACTGACTCTCCGCCAGACTGAGGTACTGGCAAGGAAAAGCAGACTCAGGTTCCAGATCGTTGACTCGGTTTACACCTCCGAAGTGCCCAGAGGATGCATTGCCGAACAAAATCCTGTTCCGGGCTTTAAGGTCAAGAAGCAAAGAAATATAATGCTTACCATAAATGCCTTCAATCCCGAGATGGTTGCAATGCCAAACCTGGTGAACCTGCCCAAGAGGCAGGCTGTCAAAGTAATTGAAAGCTCGGGGCTTCAGCTGGGGTCGATAAGATACATCCCCGATATCTCATTCGATGTTGTGCTTGAACAGCATTATGGCGGAAGGAACATCCAGGACGGAGATTCAATCCAGAAAGGATCGGTGATCGATCTTGTCCTGGGAAGAGGCCTCAGCAATCAGAGAACGTATGTCCCGAATCTCATCGGAATTAATCACGAGGCAGCAAGGAACACCATACTGGCAGCATCACTGACTCTCGTCACCTCAATTTTTGATAACACGGTGCTTACTGCCCAGGATTCGGCCGATGCTTTCGTTTACAAACAAAATCCCGACTTCAGCGCTGATGCAACCCTCCAGCTTGGATCGTCTATTTACCTGTGGCTGACTCTCGACTCGGCACGGCTTCCCGTTGACTCGGCAAACGTCATTACAGACACAATACCCGGAAGATTCTCACGAATGTCCGATTAAAATGATGCATAAAAGACTTATAATATATACATTACTGCTGTCTTGCATCCCGGCGCCTGCCTTCGCCCAGGAAGTGACAACAGGGCTTCAGTCGAACCGGCTGCTGAAAGGCAACTCTGCCGGATCCGTAAAAGGACTGGCTGCCGATCCTGTAGAACTCCCATTTTTCGACGATTTTACAGGAAGTTCAGTCCTCCCCTCTCCCCTGATGTGGGCCGACAATTATGCTTTTATAAACAACACTTATTCCGACAGGCAGATTACAATAGGAATCGCCACTCTTGATGCTCTAAACGAGACCGGAAAGCTGTACGAAACTGCAGTCGCCGAAGGATTTGAGGCCGACCATCTGACTTCCCGGCCGGTGAATCTGATGTATCCGGCATCCGACAACATATGGCTTAGCTTCTGGTACGAGGCGGGTGGACTGGGAGATGTCCCCGAACCTTCCGACAGCCTTACTCTTCAGTTCTTTGCCCCCGGCGAAGCAGCCTGGCATTCGGTATGGAAATCAGATGAACCGGCAGAATCAGGATTTAAACCTGTAATTATAAGAATCAACGATCCCAGGTACCTGAAAAACGGATTTCAGTTTCGCTTCATCAACTGGGCCAGTCTTTCGGATTTTGAGGAGAACTCTATGATTGGAAACTGCGACCACTGGAACATCGATTACGTTCTTCTTGACAGGAACAGGCACGAAGCCGACACAGCACTTGCCGATGTGGCTTTCAGGAAACCCCTGAGATCAATCCTTAAAACTCATGAAGCAATGCCCTGGAAACAGTTCCGGCAGGTCTACCTGCAGGAAATGGGCGCCTTCATACCGATTTCATACAGGAATAACGACATCATAACCAGGAATGTAACGAGGAACTTCGAGATACGCGACATGTATGCCAATGTAATTTCACATTCCTTTACGGCAGGAGCAACCAACATCGAACCCTATGCAAGCGTTGATTACAACGCCAGCCTGATATATACCTACAATACTTCGAATGAGGATTCGGCCCTCTTCAGGATAACATGCCACCTGCTTACCGATGACTTCGACCCCAAACCCAACGACACAATCAGATACAACCAGGTTTTCAGCAACTATTTCGCCTACGACGACGGTACTGCCGAAAGCGGTTACGGAGTAAACGGGGAGGGATCAAGAAATGCGATGGTTGCATACAGGTTCAAATCGTACATGGAAGACACCCTGAGGGCCATCAGCATCTGCTTCAACGACAGCTACCTTAACAGCAACGTAAGGGCATTTGACATGATGGTTTGGGATGATAACAACGGACTGCCCGGAAATGTAATTTACAGCTTCGATAATGTGATTGTTGAGCCCGGCGATGATATCAACGGATTCCATACCTACATCCTGCCCGACGGTGTTCCTGTCGATGATGTTTTTTATGTGGGATGGAAGCAGAAAACCGAAACCTTTCTCAATGCAGGCTTCGATGTTAACACCCCCCACCAGGGACGGCAGTATTACTGGCTGAACGGGATATGGTACCTGTCTCAGAAACAGGGCAGTCTGATGATAAGACCAATAGTAGGAAAACCGGTCAGGACTACTTCCTCTGAGGATGAAATCCCGGCCGATACCAAAAAACACAGGATGTGGCCCAACCCTGCCGTGGATTTCATCAACCTTGAATGCGAGGATATTCTGCCCGGACCCGCAATATACGTGTCAATCAGCGATCTCTTCGGACGGGAGCTGATAAGAGCGCTTTACAGCGAAAGAATTGATATCCGGGAACTGAAACCCGGCATCTTCAACGTGGTTGTACTCTCCGGGAAAAAACGCGCGGCCTGGTTCAGGCTCGTGATTACAAAGTAGCATCAAATGACAGAGGAAGAACTGACTGACCAGCAGGAGCTTTTTGAACATTACTGGTTCAAATCCGATCAGGGCCAGTCACTGATGCGTATAGATAAATTCCTTTCCGCCCGGATAGAGAACGCATCCAGAACCAGGATCCAGAATGCTGCCAATGCCGGCAATATCCTTGTTAACAACAAACAGGTAAAGCCAAATTACAGGGTTAAACCCAACGACATAGTACAGGTTGTGCTTCCAAACCCTCCGAGGGAGATAGAGCTTATACCTGAAAACATACCTCTCAACATAATTTATGAAGATGACGATGTGGTTGTTGTGAACAAGGATCCCGGAATGGTGGTTCATCCGGCCTATGGCAATTATACCGGGACACTCGTGAATGCCCTGATGTACCATTTCAGGGATATACCCATGTTTCAGTCGGGAGAGCTGCGTCCCGGACTTGTGCACCGTATAGACAAAAACACATCGGGGATACTGGTTATTGCCAAGAACGAACTGGCACTCAACAAATTGTCAAAGCAGTTCTACAACAGGACAACTGGCAGGAAATATGTGGCCCTTGTGTGGGGTACTCCCGATCCGCCTGAAGGAACCATAACGGGTAATGTAGGCCGGAATATCCGCGACAGGAAGATCATGCAGGTATTTCCCGACGGCAGTCAGGGCAAACCGGCCATCACTCACTACAGTCTGATTGAAGATTTCGGATATGTAGCGCTTGTCGAATGCAGACTCGAAACCGGTCGCACGCATCAGATAAGGGTTCATTTCAGCCATATCAGACACCCTCTTTTCAATGATGAGGAGTATGGAGGGGATAAGATACTCAGGGGCACTACATTTGCCAAATATCAGCAATTTGTAAGGAACTGCTTCACCATCCTTCCCCGCCAGGCATTGCATGCAAAATCGCTTTCATTCGATCACCCGGTTACGGGGAAAAGGCTATCTTTCGACTCGGAACTTCCTGACGACATGAAACAGGTAATAGAAAAGTGGAGAAGTTATACATCAGGAAGAGAAAAATTTTAACCTGTCAAAAATAAGATATTTGCAATCTTTACCCAATGCCCTGAGCCCTGCGCCCTGAGCCCTGCGCCAATTCTTACCAGCTACCGCCGGCTCCGCCGCCCCCAAAACTACCGCCCCCGAAACCGCCAAAGCCGCCTCCGCTGCCACCGCCGAAACCACCTCCTCCTGAAAAGCCTCCCCAGCTTCCGCTGTGCTTGTTCCCGCCTGAATTCATCATCGACATCAGCACCCAGAGAGGCAGCCCTTTACGGCTTATATGCTTCTGGTTCGATCCGCCGCTGCTGCGCATGAACAGAATGACCATTATAATGATTATGAATACTATAAGAGGGACCAGCTCTCCAATGTCGCCGCCCTTCCTGTAATCGCCTGCAGTGAACTCCCCGCTTGCCAGCGACATAAGAGTGCTGGTTGCCTTGTCGAGTCCTTCATAGTAATTGCCCTTCCTGAATTCAGGAAGTATTTCATAGTCGACTATCTCACCGCATACAATATCGGGGATAGCACCCTCAAGACCGTATCCTGTAGTTATTTGAACCTGCCCCTGCGAGCTGAAGGTCTTTGGCTTGACAAGTATAAGCACACCGTTGTCCGAACCCTGACGTCCTATTCCCCACAATTCAGCCAGCCGCTGGGCATAATCAGCCTTGTCATATCCCATCAGGTCGTTGACAGTAATTATTGATATCTGAGTCGATGTTGTATCATCGAAGGCCACAAGCTTCTGTTCAAGCGCGTTTATTTCCTGCCGCGTAAGCATTCCTGCAAAATCGTTCACAAGCTTTGGCGGAACCTGGGGCTCGGGAAAGTCCTGACCCATGGCTGTTACCGATGTAAAGGTCAGAACCAGTGTAAAAACGACAAAGTGATTATTTAATAGCCTGAAATTCATTGCTTTTCTGGTTGCTCATTGTCTTCAAACGAGATATCATCGGGAAGTTCATTCACATCATCCCTGCTGCGCGGAAAATGTTCCCGAAGCTGCCGGCCGGCCATCAGAACCCCTTCTATAATTCCCTCGCAGTATTTACCTTCCCTGAAATTACCTGCAAGGATGTTTTTTATTACATCCCAGAAACCATCAGGGACCTTACTGTTAATCCCGGCATCGCCTATTACGGCGAACTTCTTATTCCTGACTGCCAGATAAAAGAGGACTCCGTTTCTGTCTTCTGTCTCATGCATCCTGATATGCCGGAAGATCCATGCTGCCCTGTCGAGGACATTGCCCGAAATACTGGTTTCAAGATGAACCCTTATCTCTCCCGAAGTTTCGCCTTCAGCCTCCTTAATGGCATCCCGTATCTGAAGCTGCTGCTCCTTCGTAAAAAAAGTTGATGCCTTGATTTCCATTTCCCGGGCAGGGTTAGAATTTAACTTCAGGAGCTTTTCCCGCTCCTTCCATCGACTCGAAATATGGTCTGGCTGTGAATCCGAACATCCCGGCAATAATACTCTGCGGGAATCTTCTTATATAAGTATTCATGGACTGGGCAACTTCGTTGAATTTCCGGCGCTCTGTCGAAATGCGGTTCTCAGTGCCTTCAAGCTCCACCTGAAGATCCCTGAAATTCCGGGTGGCCTTAAGCTCGGGATATTGTTCCACAACCACCAACAGTCTTGACAGAGCAGAACTCAGATCACCCTGGGCAGCCTGGAACTCCTGAAGATTTTCAGCAGTCATGTTTGCCGGATCGACTGTAACCTGGGTGGCTTTAGCCCTTGCCTCAATTACCTGGGTGAGAGTCTCCTGCTCGAAGGCAGCTGCTCCCTTGACTGTATTTACAAAGTTCGGTATAAGATCGGCCCTGCGCTGATATTGAGTCTCAACATTTCCCCACTGGCTTGTAACACCTTCCTGGAGAGAAACCATCTGGTTGTAAGCCCTGGTGCCCCATGAAACAAGACCCAGTACAATAAGTAAGAGAATAACACCAACTATAATCCAAATGATGCAACCTTTTTTCATTTTGTGCGATTTTAAGAATTCCATCAAAGGTAAATAATTCCTTATAATCTGAACAGAAAATTATCAGGCTGTTACCCAAATTGGCCGTACCCCATTCTTAAATGAATTCATTAATTTCTAATTTTACCGCCAAACTTTTCTCACATGAGAACGATAGCAATAGTTGCCGGAGGAGATTCATCCGAATATGAAATTTCAGTAAAGAGCGCCAGTGAGGTGTTAAGTCTGATCTCAGGGAAATACAATGCTTACCTGATTATGATAAGAGGTACGGCCTGGTACTGGGAAGATCAGAAGGGAAGACGCTTCAATATCGACAAGAATGATTTTACCCTTAAAACCGACGATCAGAAGATCAGGTTCGATGCTGTTTTCATAGCTATTCACGGGACTCCCGGCGAGAACGGTCTTCTCCAGGGCTATCTGGATATGATGAAGATCCCCTATACCAGTTGCAGTGCATTCTGTTCTGCCCTCACATTCAACAAGCAGGCCTGCAAGCTCTATCTCAAGGAGTATGGCATACCAATGGCCCGCGACATACTCTTCCGCAGGGAAAATATGCCGGATACCGACTCAATAATTTCAAAAACAGGTCTTCCGTGTTTTGTAAAGCCAAACGACAGCGGATCAAGCTTCGGAGTGTCAAAGGTTAAGACAAGGGAAGATCTGCCTGCTGCCATTGAAGAGGCATTCAGGGAAAGCAGCGAGGTAATGGTCGAATCATTCATGAACGGAAGAGAAGTCGCCTGCGGCGTGGTAAGGGCAAACGGGAAAGGGATCGTACTGCCGGTAACTGAGATCATAAGCAATAACGAATTCTTTGACTATGAGGCAAAATACACACCTGGAAAATCAGCGGAGGTAACACCTGCAGAGATGCCCGACGACCTGATTAACAGGATACAGGTATTCAGCTCAAGAGTCTACGAAATACTTGGATGCAAGGGTATTGTAAGGGTTGACTTCATAGTGGTCGACGACAATCCCTTTTTCCTCGAGATAAACACCGTCCCGGGTATGACAATGGAGAGCATCATACCCAGGCAGGCAAAGGCAGCAGGCATCGGCCTCGAAGACCTCTATTCAATGGTTATAGAAGACCTGTTCTGATATTTTTTGAGGCTTATTCCTTTGCCAGTTTCAGCGCCGAGGTGGTTGTATAGTATTTTGTAATCATTCCCGGAACCTCCCAGTCGGGTAATTTGCCTGCTTCCATGTATTCAAGAAATCGTTGGGTCACCTGTCCGAAATGCTCTTCGTGCGAAACCCTGTACTTTTTGGGAATGAAGATCTTCAGCGCCTTGTTACCTGAGTTTTCTGCCATCAGGCTGTCGTATGAGAGCTGGCCGAGCGCTGACTTCAGCTTTTCAGAGAATTCCGGAAGGGATGATCCCTTTATGTTTTCAACATACAACGTCGGTACAAATTTTTCATCGGCACCCTGACGGATAACAAGGTCGCATTTCGTGCCGCGCATCACCGAGTAGTGAGTATCTCCTCCCCCTGCCGGCGGCATGAAATCCCATGTAACTGATACTTTTGCCCAGATCCCCTTCAGCTGGTAAATCATCTCACCGTTTGAATAAACATGCAGTTTCCCGTCCCTGACATCCTTGCTCAGGTATTCAGGGAAATCGTCAAAGCCGGTAACTCCTTTGAATTCTTCCCTCGATATTATCGTGGGCCATCTCCTGGCAGAGGAGAGCTTTACATCTGAAGGATCGAGGATCTGTTCCGGAAAGCATTCCCACTGAATAAGGTCGACAAGATGTGTTGTGACATCAACTATTCCCTCGCCCTGCTGTTCGACGTCGAAGAACCATGCCGGACGCTGGAGCGGAGAACCCGATACTATCTTTGAAAAATGATGAACACTTACCTTTGACACAGCAGGCTCCCTGGCTGACCCTGGAACCAGAGTTCCGAAAATCTCCTCATTCTGTGAAAGGAGTTTCTGGAGAAGGGTGGTGACCTCAAACCTTTCGGTCATGATGTCGTAAAGAAGGACCCCCTTTTCAGCTGCAGATGCAAACGCGGCTTGCAGGCCCGGCCAGTCTTCAGGAGTTATTATCATTGGCTTGTCAGCCAGAACATTCAGTCCTGCGTTAATCGATGCCGTAATATAACTTGCCTTCTTCTTGTTATTGCCCGATAACACTACCACATTACCTGCCTTTTCTGCAAGCATCTTTTCGAAAAAATCGGATCCCCTGTAGACTATCTCGTTCCATTTTGTGGGATCATTGGCTCTTGTGTTATATGAAGCAATTCTTCCAAGATGCTGTTCCACATCCGGCCCTTCAGGAGCATAAACCCTGACGTCGGGTGAAACCTGCGGATAAGTTGTCTTCTGAACAAGGGCAGCATGAAAATGGCCCGGATCGACTGTCAGCAGTTTTACCTTAAAGCTGGTTTCCATTTCATCATTCTTTTTTTCCGTCGTTTGCTTCCTACTTCCTCCTGATCCGCATGAAGATAATATTAATGCAGAGATCAATACAATTGTTGTCTTTATGTCCATATCGTAAGTCTATTTTATTTCTTTTACTGCTTCAATGAAAGCTTCAATATTCGGTGTGCTTACATCCTGGGGCATTCCTCCGCCGGCTGACCAGATAACGCGATCGTGATTGATGATTTCCCCAGAGGCCTTTCTGACTGCCTCCTTTATCTGTTCAGGAGTTCCTGCAGCCAGCACATCGCGCGGGGGTATGTTTCCAAGCAATATCACCCCGTCGCCTGCAAGGTTCCTTATCTCTCCGAGTGAATGATTGAAGGAGAAATTGAACATGTTCACATCCATCTCCTTAAGAAATCCTGCCGTAATAAGGCCATCCGCATCATTATGAAGAAACCTGACCTTCGCTCCCGTGCATGAAAAAATCCTTTTTAAATAGGGAAGCGCGAACTCGCTGAATTCACCCTCACCCACAAAGCCTATTATATCATCGAGAATCAGAACCCCCTCAATCGAAGGAAAACTTTCTTTCTGAAGTGAAAGCCAGTCACAGATGAAACTGGTTATTTTTTCAAGCAGCCTGTGCGAGCCTTCCGGATCAAGGGCAAGCGCCATCATGAATTCGGTGGTTCCCATGAGGAAACTGGCTATGTTGAGAGGGCCGCGGGCTATGGCGAACCTGACCTGGTGATCTGATTCAACGATCGCGGCCTGGTTGTTCTTAAGCCTGGCAATCATGAAAGGCAGAAGACCGTCGGTTCGCACATTCGGCTGAGGGAGCCGCTCAGCATCAGCAATATCGGTTAGAATTTTTTCCGCGTGTGGCAGGTTGTTCTCGAGAAAGATCATTCTCGATCCGAAAGCAGAAGGCTCAGTGCACATGCCGTATTCCGACCAGAAACCGGGCATAAACCAGACATCAGGAAAGGTTTCTGCTGCCTTTATATTGGCTTTCAACCATTTTTCGTCGGATGCATAATAGTCAAGCGTGGGAATGCCATACCAGCCCGGCAGCCAGGGACTGTCAATAATAAATCCCGCCGGTCTGTAACTGAGCTTCTTTCCATTTACCATTGAGAGAAGATCATTCCACGATGAATTTCGCATGGGATTTGAGGTTTATCTGTAATACTTCAGACATTAAATTTGAGAATAATTTTCAATACAGCAAAGATTCCACTGAGGGATGTATTATTATTTATCATCGAGGTCAGCAATCTTGAAATTGAATGTCTCCACGCGGTATGAATCTATCGGGGCGCAGGTGCATACCAGGTTCCGGTCGCCATAACCATCATCAATCCTTCCGACTGAAGGCCAGAATTTGTTTTCTTCCACCCAGAGCAGGGGGTAGGCTGCCTTCCGCCGTTCATAGGGATGTTTCCATTCGTCGGCAGTAACAGCCAGCGCTGTATGAGGTGAGTTGTGCAGAACATTATCTTCCCGGTCAGCTTTTCCTTCCTTCACTTCCTGAATCTCGAGCCAGATAGAATTCATTGCATCAATGAACTTGTCAAGTTCCCGGAGTGATTCCGACTCGGTAGGCTCGATCATCAGTGTCCCGTGTACCGGGAAGGAAAGCGTGGGGGCATGAAAGCCGTAATCCATAAGCCTCTTTGCGATATCCGATTCGGTGATCCCGGCTTCAGTCTTGAAATTCCTGCAGTCGATAATTAGTTCATGAGCCACAAAACCAGTTTCGCCTGTATAAAGGGTTTTGAACCTTTTTTTAAGGGATGCCGAAACATAATTTGCATTCAGAATGGCATATTTCGTCGCGTCTGTCAGGCCGTCCGGACCCATCAAAAGTATGTAGGCGTGTGAAATGGTGAGGATGTGTCCGCTGCCAAAAGGTGCAGATGCCACAGGTGTTATGCCATTCTTACCTCCGGCCGGTACCAGGGGATGCGACGGCAGGAATTCTGCCAGTCTTTCGGAAACAAGCACCGGACCCATTCCCGGACCACCGCCTCCGTGAGGGATGGCAAAGGTCTTGTGAAGGTTAAGATGACAGAGATCGGCTCCAATATGTCCCGGACTTGTAAGTCCGACCTGGGCATTCATGTTGGCCCCGTCCATGTAAACAAGTCCGCCGTTCTCATGGATAATGTCCATCATGGTTGTGACCCCGGCTTCAAACACTCCGTGCGTCGACGGATAGGTTATCATGAAACAGGCAAGATTATCCCTGTAAGCCACGGCCTTTTTATTCAGATCCTCAATTTGAATATTCCCTCTCTCATCACATTCGACAACAACCACCTGCATACCTGCCATCACGGCGCTGGCCGGGTTGGTTCCATGTGCTGATGAAGGGATAAGGGCAATGTTCCTGTGACCTTCCCCCCTTGTCTTGTGATATTCCCTTATAATAAGCAAACCTGTATATTCGCCTGCAGCCCCGGAGTTTGGCTGGAAAGTGACTGCCGAAAAGCCTGTAATCTCCTTAAGGGCATCTCCCAGCTCATTCATCATCTGATAATAACCTTCAGCCTGATCGGCGGGAACAAACGGATGGATATTCCCGAATTCGGGCCAGCTCATGGCAAACATCGAAGTTGCCGGATTCAGCTTCATAGTACACGATCCAAGAGATATCATGCTGTGTGTAAGAGAGAAATCTTTTCTCTCAAGCATTTTTATATACCTCATCATCTCTGTCTCGCTGTGGTAGCTGGTGAAAGTCGAGGCAGTAAGGAAAGCGGACTTGCGGAGGAATTTTTCGGGGATGCATTTGCATTCCGCGAACGATTTTATCTCATCAGCTTTTTTACCTGCTGCTTTGGCAAACACTTCAATAACTGCATTTATATCTTCGATCGAAGTGACCTCATCGGTGGTCAGACTTATGCTGCCGTCGGCCGGGTAATAAAAATTAATACCGGCTTCAAGTGCAAGCTTCCTTATTTCATCGCGGCTTATACCCTCGTGAGGTAAAACTCTTATGGTGTCGAAATAAATGTCATTTAACTGGACATAACCAAGCTGCTTCAGGCCTGCTTTTATTGTGCAGGCCGATCTGTGTATCTTAAGCGCTATCTCCTTCAATCCCTCGGGTCCGTGATACTGGGCATACATCCCCGACATGGTTGCCAGAAGAGCCTGTGCCGTACAGATGTTGGAGGTTGCCCTCTCCCTTTTTATATGCTGTTCGCGTGTCTGCAACGCCATCCTGAGGGCCTGTTTTCCATTTACATCCACTGACACACCAATAATCCTTCCGGGCATGTTTCTCTTGAGCTCATCCCTGGTTGCGAAGAACCCGGCATGAGGACCTCCGAAGCTCATAGGCAGGCCAAATCTCTGGCTCGATCCAACCACTACATCAGCACCCCATTCTCCGGGAGGCGCAAGCAGGGCAAGGCTTAACAGATCAGCGGCAACCCCCACAAGCAATCCTGCTGAATGGGCCCTGGCAGTGAATTCACTGTAATCGCGGATATGACCCGAAGCGGCCGGATACTGAACAAAGGCGCCGAAAAATGATTCGTCAGGCTGAAACTCTTCAAATCGTCCTTTCACTATCTGAATGCCGAGAGGCTCCGACCGCGTTTCAATAACTCCCATATTCTGGAGGAAAATGTCCTCATCGACAAAGAATTTGTTTGCACCTGCTTTTACAACTGCCCTTGAACGGGCATTGAACATCATTATCATGGCTTCGGCCGAAGCAGTCGATTCATCTAGTAGCGATGCATTGGCAATCTGCATTCCAGTCAGCTCGAAGACCATGGTCTGGAAATTCAGCAGGGCTTCAAGCCTGCCCTGCGATATTTCAGCCTGATAAGGTGTGTATGATGTGTACCATGAGGGATTTTCAAGTACGTTCCTGATTATCACCGAAGGAGATGCAACACCATAATAGCCCTGACCGATAAACGATCTGAACATTTTGTTCTTTTTTCCGAGCTTCCTTATGTGGTCTAAATATTCAAACTCCGTCATTGCTTCCCGAAGTCTTAATGGTTCTCTAAGCCTGATCGGTTCAGGCACAGTTCTGTCAATCAGTTCATCGAGTGAGTTCACTCCGATTGTCCGGAGCATTCCGGGCATGTCGGACACGCGGGGCCCTATATGGCGGGTGGTAAAAGAATCGGATGACATAGATGTGATTTTTAAAAGTTTTGGCTTGCTGCACTGTTAAGGAGCGCCCCGAAATTAAGAAATAGTGTTTACTTAAAAAACGAGCAGGATCACTTCTGGATAAAATATGGATTGAACCTGAGTTCGTCCCCGATCAGGGTTGTATTCCCATGTCCGGGATAAACCACCGTGTCTGCCGGTAGTATAAACAATCTTTCCCTGATACTGTTTAACAATGTCTCATGATTTCCGCCCGGAAGATCTGTCCGTCCTATACTTCCTTCAAACAGCGCATCTCCCGTAAAGACTACCTTGTCTTTTTTGCTGTAAAATGCCAGGCTTCCCGGTGCATGACCGGGAACGTGAATCACTTCAAGCTCCGAATTACCAAAACGGACCTTCTCCCCTCCCGACAGGTATCCGGCAGGCTCAGGAGGCGGTTCCATCGACAATCCGAACATCATGGCATGATCGACCGCTCTTTTCCGGTTCATAAGGTCATCGTGGTGACACAGGGCTCCAAGTCCGTATTTTTCAAGCATCAGCCTGTCGCCAAAAACATGATCGAGATGGCAATGGGTGTTCAGAAGAAGAACCGGTTTGAGGTTCTCGACGTCAAGCAGCGCTGTAAACTCTTCGGCTTCCTTACTATCGTAGCATCCGCAATCGATAATGGCACAATCGCCTGATCCATCCGACAGTATATAGGTGTTTACAGATATAGGATTAAAAACCAGCTTCCTTATTTCCATATCATTACATTTGTTTATTGACAGTGCCCTTGAGCATGGGCACAAAAACGAAAGTGCCGTGGGAGGAATACTCAAAATCTTCCTCTCCGCTGCGGATGACAAGCGTCATAACCTGTGAAGTGCTGTCGCCGACGGGAACAACCATCTTTCCGCCAATTTTAAGCTGATATTGAAGCTTTGCCGGGATCTCGGGAGTAGCGGCAGTTATCACTATCCCGTCGAAAGGTCCGTACCGGGGTTTGCCCTCATATCCGTCGCCATAAAAGAAATCGGCTGAATACCCAAGCGAAGTAAGTGTACGCTGAGCCATGATAAAGAGTTCCCTGTGCCTTTCAATAGTATAGACCTTTGCTCCCATTTCGGCCAGTATGGCACACTGATAGCCTGAACCGGTGCCGATCTCAAGTATCTTATCCCTCTTTTTTATATTCAGCAGGCTGGTCTGGATTGCTACAGTGTAAGGCTGTGAAATAGTCTGGCCCGAAGAGATGGGGAAAGCCTTGTCGGTGTAGGCATGATGGAGAAAGGCAGGGTCCATGAATTCGTGCCTTGGAACGGTATTTATGGCCCTTAGCACCTCTTCATCGGTTATTCCTTTTGTTCTAAGCTCATCTACAAGCTTTTTTCTCTTGCCTTTCGCCAGAAATGTGTCGGTCATGAAAAATTAATAGTAGAATTCGGAGCTAAAGATGGTAAAAATAAATGAAAGCCGCCTTCTGCAATTACCGTAGAATTGGAATAAAAGGAATGATCCGGAAGGGGATAAGATTAAATCCTGTTTATAGCAGCGCAGGGCTTCAACCTGTCAAATAATTATAAAGGGTATTTCCCCAGAGGGATGTACAGAGGCCCTGTCTTCTTAAGTATGCTTTCATAAAGAATAATCTCCTTAACCTTGACAGTCTGGAATTCGACGCCTTTATATTTTTCGATGGCTGATCTCAGCCTTGCCGGATTGCTGACTGATTTCACCCTGCCAATTGTCAGATGAGGCCTGAACTTTCTGTCTTCAATCTCAAACCCTGCTCCTCCCATTCCTTCAGCAATGATTTCATAAAGAGATGAAAGCCTCTCAGTCTGAGCAATGCCAACCCAGAGTGCCCTCGGATCAGTGAAACTTTTAAAAACCCCCGCACCGGAAAGAATAAAATCAAACTCCCCGAACCCGCCACATCTTTCCCTGAGCATACGATCGAGGACCTTTATTCTTTCCTCAGCAGTGTCGCCCAGAAAAGCAAGTGTGATGTGAATACCGGAAAGATCAACCCATTTTATGTTTTCAGTTCCCAGCATTGCTCTGACTGAAGTGATCATCCTGATAAGATCACCACCAGGTTCCGTTTTGACAGCAATGAAAATTCTTTTCATACCCGACTAATCGCTAATGCTAAAGGCTGCCGGTTTCAATCTCCATCAGGATGATCTCGATGATTGCATCTTCCCCGAAGGGATCATATTCTGCTTTGAGGTCTGAACCGAAAATCCGTGCAATTCCCTGCCAGAAAGCGGCTGAAAAAGTGCCTCTGTACTGCCTGATCAGATCATAGGACGTGTTGTAAGTCTCCCTGTCGATAAGCTTAATAAGCAGTTTGCCCTGCGAAACCGTCATGCCGCGGATATCATCCTCATATGCACCAAACAGATCCTTTTCAAACTTCCGGAGGTACTTCTTCCTCTCCTTGTCGTCGGGAAGCATCATCAGCTGATCATTTGCTTCGCCAAGCTTTGCCCTCACCATCTGGGCATACGGGTAAACCTTCTTAAGGTTGAAAACCAGGCGCTGATACCTGTGAAAGGGGAATTTTTTGGCTGTCGATTCACGTCCGATGATCACCACTTCCTTTATGTCTATTTCAGGCAACACCTCACCGTTCCTGTCCACTGAACGCAACTGGTAATGATTACCGGGAAGCGTGTCGACAGACCGCTTTACTGTATCAATCTGCGCCGATATTTCAGTAAGCAACCCACATATGAATAATATGAAAAACAGTTTCCGCAACTCCAGTCATATTTCATGCAAAGTTATCAAATTACGGGCCAACTCCGATATCAGCCCTAATGGAGTTGACAAATGTAAAAATCCCTATATTTGGAAAAAGCAAAACCACATTATGGCTCTACAGGTAGAAGATCTTGAGGATCAGTCGAGATACAGGCAAATACTGAAAATACCATATGACGAACTGGTCAATTTTGTTCTGGATTACATCAGGAGGAAATCGGGACTGATGGTACTATTCTGGGGAACATGTCTGTTATTTCTCGGCCTTGCTCTTTACATACGCCTGAATATCCGGGGATATTTTCCTTTCAGGAATATCTTTATGCACACACTGCTCGGACTGATTGTCTTCCCCCTGATCAGCATTCCCGTTCATGAACTCCTTCATATTATTCCGTATTACCTGACAGGGGCCAGGAACATTAAAATCGGCATGGATCTGAAGCAGTACATGGTCTATGTAACTGCCCACAGATATGTGGCTTCGGAAAGACAATTCCGGGTTGTCGCCATATTACCCTTCCTGTTGATTAGTCTCATCCTCCTTTATCTCGTACTTACTCTTCCGGGTCTCTGGAAATGGAGCCTTTCATTATTCACCTTCGCCCATGCCACAATGTGTGCCGGCGACTTTGCAATGCTGAATTTCTATGTCGTTCACCCCGGGAAAAAAATCTACACCTGGGATGATTTCGATGAAAAGACGGCATATTTCTATGAAGAGATATAGGAGGAAGATGGGGAGATGGGCGTGAAGGCATTAAGGCGTGAAGGCATTAAGGCGTGAAGGCGTGAAGGGGTGAAAGGGCGAGATAAAAAAGCCCGTCGGGTTATAAAAGACCGGACGGGCTTTCTGTATGGATCAGTTTTCTAGAACTTCTCCTTTGCAAGTTTCAGGATATCGTCTTCCCGGACAATGGGTCTCATCCTGAAGGTGTATTCATATTTCCTGTCAGGAAGCCTGTACTCAGGATGAATCTCTGCTCCCCAGGAATTGTCGCCGCCGACTCCCATTTGTCCCAGGTCGACATTCAGGTTGACAAATTCCCTTGGTTTGACGTCGTTGGAGTGGGTGTTTGCGCTTTTTGCATCTTTCCTGTACATCGACAACTTGCCGGGCGACTCGAAATCGTCGTGTATATTCTTGAGAGCAGCGAAACATATCAGCGGGTTACCGGTTATCAGCAGGCCGTTACCCGATTCATCGGTAAGGGTCAGCCACCGCGTGTCGGTCTTGTACCCATTCTCCTGGGGTCTGACATACGGTACATACTGATCATCCACCGTACTCTCATAAAGTCCGACATCGGCTGATGTCTTCCTGTCGGCATAATTCTCGTGAGGACCGCGTCCCAGCCATTTCAGGTTCATGAATTCCTCGGGAAGCTGCATCTGCATACCCATCCTCGGTATTTCGGGAATCTTGTCAGACACTTTGGAAAACTGGTTCTTAACAATCACGTCTCCTGAACTGTATACCGTATAGGTTGTCACATATCCGGCAATCTTTTCCCCGTTTTCATCCGGGATGTCATATTCGAAGGTAATTACAGCCTTACCCATCTCGGGCTGGGTGATTTTTGCACTTTTTACAATGGTTCTTTCTCCGGCTTTCTTCCATACCCCCAGCCTCCTGTCCATATTGTAACCATAGTCGTTGTCGGTCGGTGGTCTCCAGAAATCAGGCTCCGGTCCCTTGTTGGCAATTGATTTCCCCTTGTAGGAGAAGGATTCCATTCTGCCCTTTTCAAGGTCAAACACAATTTTTATATCCTGGCTGCTTACCTCAAACTTCTTGTCAACCGTATTTGTCTGGATCACAGCAAGCTGGTCACGTGCCGCGATAACAGGTTTACCTTCCGCCGGAAGCTTGAACTGGGCAGCCGCATAAACATGATCCTCAGGGACAAGATCCCACTCATCGCTCTTTGAAACCCTGAAGTTCAGGAAGTACTCAGCCCCGGGAGCAACCTCAATCCCCGATACCGGAATTGTAACAACCGAGCTCTCACCTGGCTTCAGGGGAGGAACAGAAAGTTTGCCCGATTTTACTGCAACACCGTCCGACACTACATCCCAGTCGAAAATAAACTCCGACAGATCGGTGAAGAAGTATTTATTGGTGATCCTGACAGTACCTTCAGACAGACTTACAGGTTTAAATCCTATATACTGGTAGACCCTTTTCACCTCCTCAAGGGCCGGTTTCCATCCCCTGTCGGGAAAAACAAGACCGTTGATGCAGAAGTTACCGTCGCTTGGCATACCTTCTTCCCCGAAGTCGCCGCCGTAAGCCCAGAATTTTTCCCCGTTCTCATCAGTTGTGAGAAGGCCCTGGTCGACCCAGTCCCAGATAAAACCTCCCTGGAGAAGCGGATACTTTTCAATTACATCCCAGTAATCCTGAAGATTTCCTACCGAGTTACCCATGGCGTGAGCGTATTCACAGAGAATAAGGGGACGGTCGCTCTTCGGGTCCTTTGCATACTCTTCGATCTGAGGTATTCTGGCATACATGGGACATGCTATGTCAGTATGTCTTTCGGTCGTATTTGTGCTTTTTTCAGCGCGCTCGTACTGCACCGGCCTGCTTAAATCCCTTGCCTTGGTCCAGTTGTAGTTATCGAGGAAGTTATGGCCGTCACCGGCTTCATTTCCCAGTGACCAGATTATCACGGAAGGATGATTCTTATCGCGCTCGACCATTCTCTGCATCCTGTCCATGTGCATTGCAGCCCATTCCTTCTTGTCTGCAAGTGTTTCATCCTTGTTGTAACCCATCCCGTGCGATTCAATATTCGCTTCGTCAACGAGATAGAGTCCGTATTTGTCGCACATCTCGTACCACAGCTCCTGCTGGGGATAATGAGAGGTCCTCACGGCATTCAGGTTATTGCTTTTCATTATCCGGATGTCCTTCAGGATAGTGGCTTCATCTATAACATGACCATTTATTTCATGATGCTCATGAAGGTTTGTCCCTTTAAGCAGAACCGGCACACCGTTTATATGGAGCTGTGAATTGAGTATCTCAACTTTTCTGAAACCAATCCTGGCTCCGACACTTTCGAGGTTATTTCCAAAATTATCCTTAAGACTGATAACCAGTGAGTACAGCTCAGGAGTTTCAGAAGTCCATTTCTTAACCTGGGGCAACTGTTTTGTGAAGTTTACTGAAGTCATTTCCCCGGACAGCTTTACATCCTTCGATTCAGCATAAACTTTCTCATCATCCCTGAATAAAGAGGCTTCAACAACAAAGTCCTGCCCATCAGTAGCCTTGTTTTTAAGTGCCACATCAAGTTTCAAGAGCCCGTCGTTATATGAGTTCTCAAGATCGCCGACTGCAAAAAAGTCACTTATGAAGGTATGCGGCCTGGCATGAAGGAATACCGAACGCTGAATACCGCTCAGACGCCAGAAATCCTGATCCTCGAGGTAACTGCCATCACACCAGCGGTAAACTTCCACGGCAAGTGTATTCTCACCTTTCCTCAGATATGGAGTTATATTGAATTCGGCCGGCACTTTGCTGTCCTCGCTGTAGCCAACCTGCTCTTCATTCACCCATACATAGAATGCCGAGCTAACGGCACCGAAATAAAGGAATACCTCTTTGTCCTTCCATTCCGGGGGAATGGTGAATGATCTTTTATACGACCCCACCGGGTTCCATGAGTGATTGATAAGAGGTGGATTCTTTTCAAAGCCGAATCCGATGTTGACATAGATTGGAACGTCATACCCCTTCATTTGCCAGTTCGACGGGACTTCAATATCGTCCCAGTCGCGGGTGTCATAATCATCCTTGAAAAACCAGTAAGGTCTTTCATCAGGTGATTTTACCCAGTGGAACTTCCAGACACCGTCGAGCGAAAGGTAACTGGGCGATTTGGTTTTGTCAGCGTCAAGCGCTGTCTTTTCATCAGCGAAGCTTATCATCGTGGCATGCGGCGCCTCACGGTTGATGCTGAATACTTCCGGGTTTTCCCAGTCACGGGTTTCCTTTTCGGTGAACACAACCCCTTCATATTTGCTGTATTGCTTGCAGGCAGTGAACAGCATTAACACAATGATAAAATAATAAGGCAATCTCTTCATAACACTATAATTATAAGTAATAAAATTCAGTAAAAGAATGAAATCAAAACAGGCCCGAGATCTTTCCGTTTTTATCGATATCGATCTTTTCAGCCGAGGGTGAACCCGGCAAACCGGGCATCCTCATGATGGTTCCGGCTATCGGTACTATAAAACCGGCTCCTGATGACAGTTCCACCTCCCTAATCCTGATTGTGAATCCCTTAGGACGACCTTTTTTGTTCTGATCGTCAGAGAGGGATTTTTGGGTCTTCGCGATACATACAGCCAGGTTGCCAAATCCGAGCTTATCAATTTTTTCGAGCTGGTTTTTAGCCTTTATTGTATATTCAACATGATCAGCTCCATACATCTTGGTGCATATTGTTTCGATCTTCTTTTCAAGCGGCCACTCAAGCTCATAAAGGGGTTTAAAGCAATTGGTGCAATCGGATATCTCCTCCAGTACCTTGTTGGCCAGCTCGACAGCGCCTTCCCCTCCTTTCGCCCACGACTCATTGACAGAAACTTTAAGGTTCATCATGGTGCAGTGTTTCTTCAGCAGTTCAAGCTCAGCGTCAGTATCGCTGTCAAACCTGTTGATAGCAATCACCGGCCTGAATCCGAAATATCTCATATTTTCAATATGCTTGTCAAGATTGTCAAATCCCCTGATAAGAGCCTCGATGTCCTCACTGCCAAGAGATGACAGCTTGGCACCACCATGATATTTAATAGCTCTGACTGTTGCAACTATGACAACTGCATTGGTTTTAAGCTTACCTACCCGCGATTTGATATCGAAAAACTTCTCCGCGCCCAGTTCACTGGCAAAACCTGCTTCAGTTACAACATAATCACTCAGCGAAAGACCTGTTTTTGTAGCTATTATTGAATTGGTACCCTGGGCAATGTTTGCAAATGGTCCGCCGTGAATGATTGCAGGTGTTCCCTCAAGCGTCTGGACCAGGTTCGGCTTTATCGCATCCTTCATAAGTGCCGCCATGGCTCCGTTAGCCTTCAGGTCACGGGCAAAAACCGGCTTGTCACCATACGTGTAGCCAACGAAGATATTTCCAAGTCGTTCCTTGAGATCCATAAGATCGCTCGACATGCACAGAGTGGCCATCACCTCCGATGCCGCGGTGATCTCAAACCCCGACTGGCGGGGAACACCTTCCGTGGTGCCTCCCAATCCTATCACTATGTCCCTGAGAGCCCTTTCATTCATATCCATCACCCTCTTCCATTCAACGGTTCTCGGATCAATCCCTAAATTCCCATCGGAATTCTTCAGCTGGATATTATTGTCGATCAGGGCTGACAGAAGATTGTGAGCCTTTTCCACAGCCGATATATCCCCGGTAAAATGCAGGTTGATATCTTCCATGGGTATTACCTGGGAATAACCGCCACCTGCAGCACCGCCCTTGATGCCAAACACAGGGCCAAGTGAAGGTTCACGGAGAACAACTGTAGTTTTCTTTCCTATCCTGTTAAGAGCCTGGGCAAGTCCGATGGATGTTGTTGTCTTGCCCTCACCTGCAGGTGTCGGAGTTATTGCAGTCACCAGTATCAGCTTACTTTTTTTGATACGCTTCTCATCGATGAAATGCAACGGGATTTTTGCCTTGTATTTTCCATATAACTCAAGTTCATCAGGAGGGATACCCAATGACGCAGCAACTTCAACTATTGGCCTCATAGTGGCTTCCTGAGCGATTTCAATATCCTGCTTCATATTCAGTGATTTTTGAAAAGTTGGTGAAAGATAATAAACTTTCGCCTTTCCCCAAAGAGGCACGCGAACTTGTAAATGAACATTTTATTATTCACCGTTATCCGGATTTTCTCATTTTTTCGTAACTTTAAACACCATTCTAACCCTTTAACCCGATTGAACTTATGGAAAAAGAAATAAAATCACTTTACAGCGAGTACAGGGAAGGCCGCCTGTCACGCAGGATCTTCCTTAAAAAGCTTGCCCTGTTAACCGGAAGCGGTATGGCTGCAGCAGCCTTATTGCCTGTCATAGAGGACAATGAGTCAAAGTCTGCAAAAACAGGAGGGAAAGCGCCGGTCCTTGTTACCGAATTCGTTACATATCCGGCTGCAACCGGCGAAATGAAAGCTTTCATGGCGCGGCCGAAAAAGGGCAAAAAGTTCCCTGCTGTGATTGTAATCCACGAGAACAGGGGATTGGTGCCTCACATCCAGGATGTGACAAGACGGATGGCAGGGGAAGGATTCCTCGCACTTGCTCCCGATGCACTGTCGCCTGTTGGAGGCACACCGGAAGATATTACCAACGTCGGTGAACTGTTTAAGAAACTGAATAGCGATGAGACCATTAAGAACTTCACCGCTGCAGTGAAATACCTCAAGACTCATCCGAACTCAACAGGGAAAGTGGGCTGCACGGGTTTCTGCTGGGGCGGAGCCATGACTAACAACGTGGCAGTCAATTCACCCGATCTGAATGCAGCCGTTCCGTATTACGGAAGAACACCTGCACCCGAGGACGTTGAAAAGATAAAAGCCCCTGTCATGGCCCACTATGCCGGCAACGATCCGGGAATCAATGCCGGTATTCCGGCGTTCGAGGAAGCCCTTAAGAAGTACAACAAGGAATATAAGATCTTCATGTACGAAGGCGCTTCCCATGCTTTCAATAACGACTCAAATACAGAGCGATATAACGAGCAGGCTGCCAAACTGGCCTGGGAAAGAACCATTCAGTTCTTCAGGGAAAAATTGAAATAGGGCCGGACGTTTTATTCCATATTCCTCCTATTGCATCCACAAAGGGCTTGCAATGGCGGAAAAAAGCCTTGTAGCCTTCGCACAGATAATTTAAACCTGGTTCTCCGTCGGGTGTAGTGATAAACCTGTTCTTCGGACACTCTCCGTTGCACATTGCTCTCACATCACATCCGAGGCAGTGACGGGGAAGTGTAAGCGATTTAGCCATCCCGAATTCCTTCTGCCTGCTGCTGTCGAGAAACTCAACAATCGTTCCGTTACTTATGTTGCCAATAAGATGGTCACTGTTCACATAATGATCGCAGGAATAAAAATTTCCGTTAAGCTCAACTACCGGGACTCCGCCGCAATTTTCCCTGAAAATGCACAGCGTGTGACCCTGACCGAAGGCAGTCCGGGATGCTTCTTCAATTATCTGAATCTTGATTTTCCCTATATCGTTCTCAACCCATTCATCAAAAATGGTAATCAAAAACATGCCGAAATCCACAGCCGGCACAGTGGCACGGCTGACACCCGATTGTGACCGGGGCCGGGGCTCAACCAGAGGCAGGAATGTGATATTCACAGTGCCAAGCTCCCTGAAAAAGTCATATACAACGAGCGGAAACTTTACATTAAAGGAATTGACCACACACAGAATCTCCGGTTGAATCCCGGAACGCTGCAACAAGCCATAACCTTTCAGAACCGGCTGAAGCGAAGTACTGCCATCGGCATATTTTCTGGACCGGTTGTGAAGATCACCGGGACCGTCAATGCTTATGCCGACGATGAATTTCTCCTGTGCCAGGAAATAGGCCCAGTCCCAGTCGATGAGGGTGCCATTGGTCTGGATGCCGTTGACAATCTCCTTTCCCTCCGGCTTGAACTTTTTCTGGAGGCTTACAGCTTTCCTGAAGAAATCAATCCCGGCCAGAAGAGGCTCTCCTCCATGCCATGAAAAAAAGACAGTGGAATCAGTTGTCGCCTCGATATGCTGAATGATATATCTCTCCAGCATCTCATCACTCATCAGCATCGGTTTGCCGTCCTTGTGAATGGATTGCTTCTTAAGGTAATAGCAATAGCTGCAACGCAGGTTGCACAGTCCGCCAACCGGCTTGGTAAAAATCTGAAATTCCCGCTCCTTTATTTCCATAAGACTACTTTTCAGTGTTTTCCCACTTTATTATATAATTCTCCGCATCATCAGGGATATTCATCCTTATCCTCTGTCCCACCGGGTAATAATTGTTTATCCTGTTGCCTATATTATTGCCGAAACCAAGACTGGCTCCGCGGTATGATGCCAGAAACCATCCTAAAGGCACTTTAATTCCATCCACCGTATCTTTCCTTAGCCATGCCAGTACCTGCTTCAGGTCAAGATCTGCAATGGGAAATGCTCCTGCCTTCATACCCCCCGACAACGAAAGTTCATGCGCCGGGATGTATCCGTTTCTTTTGGCCGAACCTATTTTTGTCCCGGGCATAATCATCGTCAGACAGGCGTCGAGTGCCATAAAGTCAGCCGGCTTGCCCGGAATATAATAAATATCTTCTCCTTTTCTGACAAGATTCTCTGTATTGAAACAGGTCCAGCGTCCGGCAACTTCACGGTCGGCTCCCGAAATTTCGTTTCCCTTTGCTTTTCTGACGGACGGAGCCCTCCCTCCATCTCCTCCGGTCTTCCTTATGACTGAAACGAATAAGCCCTCCCCCCTGATCTTTCCGGGATGAAATCCATAACCGGTTATTCTCCCGTTCGATATCTCAGTAATCCCTTCAAATCCCGAAATGTCGAGACTCACTGATTCTGCCTGTTCACTTCCGGTAAGCCATGAGACATTTTCTTCATTTTCACCGGGATTGAAGGTGCATGTGCTGTAAATAAGTATGCCCCCCGGCCTTAGAGCCGGCCAGACCTCAGAAAGGATTCTTTTCTGTCTTTCAGCACACAAAAGAGTATTGCCGACCGACCATTCATTCACTGCAATGCTGTCCCTGAACATCCCTTCGCCGGAACATGGGGCATCGACAAGCATCAGGTCGAAAAAACCCGGCAGACGGCTGAATGCCGACGGATCGTTCCTTGTAACAATGGTATTGGCTGTTCCCCACCTGGCGATGTTTTCAGCAAGGATGTCCGATCGCTGCCTGATTACCTCATTCGAAACCAGAAGGCTCTCAGGTCCGATCAATGATGAAAGATGGGTGCTTTTTCCTCCTGGCGCCCCGCAGAGGTCCAGAACTTTCAGATATCCGGATGTGTCGACCACCTGTGTGATAACCTGTTCCATGAACATGCCGGATGCCTCCTGAGCGTAATAGCATCCCGCTCGAAATAGCGGATCGAGAGTGAAGGAAGGCCTCGATGCTAAGTAGTAACCCGAACTGCACCAGGGAACCGGTTCTGTCTTTTCAGGCTTAAGGTCCCACTTCAATGAATTGATCCTTACACTCACCGGAGACGGATCCTGAAGCGCCCTTATAAGACATTCTCCGTCAAGATATTCCTGACCTGAAATCCTTTTTATGAATTCCCCGGGAAACATCGGATCAGGAAAATCTTCTCCATAAATAATACACCGGAATACCCAGCAACACAATCACCAGTCCGGGGAATGTGTAATTCGGTTTGTAAATCAACAGGATCACCATAATAAAAGTGGTGGTCAGGATGTACACTGCCGGTATCACAGGGTATCCCCAGGCTTTGTAGGGACGGGGCACCTCGGGCTTTTTGACCCGGAGAATGTAGAGTGCAAAAATTGTAAGGGCAAAAAACAGAAGCACGGCAAATATGACATAGTCGAGCAGGTCGCTGTAGGTCCCTGAAAGGCAAAGCAATATTGCCCATATTCCCTGGATTGCAATGGCGAATCCCGGAACTCCCTTGCTGTTGATCCTTGCAATTCTTTTAAAGAAAAGACCGTCCATTGCCATTGCATAGTAAACCCTTGGTCCGGCAAGAATCAGTCCATGGTTGCAGCCGAATGTACTGATCATCACAAATATTGCCATAATGATGGCTGCATAGTCTCCGAACACCACGCTCATGGCTGAAGTTGCAACCCTGTCGTCGGTCGCAAACTGGATACCTCTGGACAGAACGTCTGTACCGTCGGGACTACCGGAAAGAGGAAGTATCCTGATGTAAACCCAGTTGATGAAAAGATATATCACCGAGACTATTAGTGTTCCGAATATAAGGCTGAGCGGAACCGTTCGTTTGGGATTTATAACCTCCCCAGAGATGTATGTTACGTTGTACCACGCATCGGATGAGAACAAGGATCCCACAAGAGCCGTAGCCACAGCAGTCACCAGGACAAAGCCCGAAAGCGGAATAGCCTGGTTATCTGCACCTATTTTCCCGGCTTCCCAGAACACCTCTTTGTTTATCTCCCACGATTCATGTCCCCTTATTGCAAAAAATCCGACCACTATGAAACCAAAAAGGGCGAGGACCTTGGTCGATGTGAAAATATTGACTACGATTTTCCCTGTAACTATTCCCCGGGTATTAAGCCAGGTCAGAAAGGCAATCATTGAAATGGCAACCACCATGGTGGTGCTTATCTTCAGGAAACCTGCCTCTAACAGGATGTTCCTGTCAGATATCCACGGGAACAGCACACCGCTGAATTTGGCGAAAGCCACAGCCACGGCAGCTATTGAACCGCACTGGATAACAAGGAAAGTCGTCCAGCCGAAAAGAAATCCTATCAGGGGATTGTAAGCCTCGCGAAGGTATACATACTGTCCGCCGACATCGGGCATCATCGAAGCAAGTTCACCGTAACTTATTGCTCCGATCACTGTTATGATACCGGTTATCAGCCACACAACCATCAGCCAGCCCGGTGAACCTACACTCCTTGCAATATCTGCGCTCGTTATGAATATCCCGGATCCTATCATGGCTCCGGCTACTATTGAGATCCCGTCGAAAAGATTGACCCGCTTTTTCAGAAGGTTGTTCTCTGCCTGCATCTATAAGTTTGTAACATGAAAGCAAAAGTAAACAAACAAATGAAATATTTTCCCCGCATTCACTGTGTCTTGAAAGCAGAAATGACTTTTTCGTAACTAATTGGCAAACGGTATTTCCTTGCCTGTTAGCCTGATCTTTCCGCTGACGACGTTAGTGAATCCGGGATCAAGGTAGCCATTGAATCCGGGCTGTTTTCCTCCGACCGAAATTGAAAAGTATCCGGGTTCAATCACTCTCTTGTTCTTCTTGTTAATGATTGAAAACTGACGGGGTTCGAGATTGAACTCAACTACCTTGCTTTCGCCGGGCTTAAGGCTTATTCTGGAGAATCCCTCGAGCTGCCTTACCGGCCTGGGAGTTGTTGCCTTTTCATCGGTCAGATATAGCTGTACAACCTCGTCTCCTTCAACCTTACCAGTGTTGGTAACCTTTACCTTTACTGTTATTTTTTCTCCGGCAACAGCCTTTTCAGCAAGCGACAGATCGCTGTAACTGAAAGTTGTGTAGCTCAAACCATAACCGAAAGGATACAATGGTTCTTTCAGGAAATACCTGTAGGTCTTTCCTGCCATGTCATAGTTCTCAAATTCGGGGATCTGGTCGATTGATTTGTAGTATGTTACAGGCAGCCGGCCGGCTGGATTGTAATCTCCGAAGATTACATCGGCAACTGCATTGCCCCCCTGCTGTCCTCCGTAACCTGCAAGAAGTATTGCCGCAGCTTTTTCCTGAGCCTTGTTTATGGCTATCGCACCTCCGCTGGTAAGCACCACTATTACGGGTTTGCCTGTAGCCACCATGGCATCGAGCAGTTTTTCCTGGACTGCAGGAAGCTGGATGTCAGTCCTGTCACCGCCGCTGAATCCATCGATCTTGATAGGCATTTCCTCTCCTTCAAGTCTTTGCGAAAGACCAAGCACCAGTACTACCGCATCGGCCTGACCTGCAGCGGCAACAGCCTTTTGAAGCATGTCTTTCCCGGGTTGACTCCAGAGGAGTTTCATGTCGGCGTCACCGGCGTAATTCTTGTACAGTACTTCTATTTTGTATTTCTGACCGGCCTGCAGTTCAACCTGGAACTCCTTATGGAAAGCATGGTGTTCATTCCTTTCTGCAATAACCTGTTTTCCTTCAAATAATATTTCATATCCTGATGATCCCCAGCTTCCTATAGCGTACGATCCGCTTTCGGGAGGAACCAGGTAAGTTGTCCACTTAACCCCGAAATCATCATCGGGGAGATCTGGCGAGGGAGAAAAATGTTCCCAGTAGAAATTTATCTGGTCGTCCCTGCGTGTAAATACCGGTTCTCCATTCATCTCCCTGTTGTTGAAGTATTCGCCCAAAGCCCCCTGTTTGCCGTCGGGAGCCTGGAGATATCCGGAAGGAATGACTGTCAGATTGTGGATACCATCGGCAAGGTCGCTTCCCTCGGCATACAAGACTTCAGTTTCGGGTTTAACCTTGTTTTTAATACCTTTAAGGATTGTAACCGGATCCTTCGGGATCCCGTTATAATTGCCAATAAGCGCTTCAAAATTGTCAGCATTGGGACCTATAACCGCTATTGTTTTTACCGATTTTGCAAGAGGAAGCACATTGTCTGAGTTCTTGAGAAGCACAATGGATTCGCTGGCGGCCTTGCGGGCAAGCGTATTGTTGTAATCCGAGCAGTTTGCAAAGAAGGGAATGCCTGCATACGGAACCATGTCGTCCGGATCGAACATCCCAAGCCTGAACCGGGCTGTCATGACTCTCTTTGCGGCAAGGGTAATTTCATCTTCGGTGATGAGTCCTCTCTCAACGGCTGCCACCAGATTTTTATAGTCATAGCCGCACTCGAGGTCTGTACCGGCCTTTACTGCCTGTGCGGCCGCCTCGGCAGGATCCTTTGCAAATTTGGTGAACTTGTAAAAATCGGAGATTGCCCAGCAATCAGAAACAATATACCCCTTGAATCCCCACTCATTCCTCAGTATTCCGTAAAGAATAGGATTTGCGCAGCATGGATAGTCACGGAACATGTTGTAGGCTCCCATCACTGAATATGCACCTCCGTCAACAATTAAAGTCCTGAATGCAGGCAGATAGGTTTCCCTCAGATCCACCTCGCTCACATTTGCATTGAACTCATGCCGGAGTGATTCCGGACCTGAATGCACCGCATAATGCTTTGCTGTTGCCACAGTCTTCAGATATTTAGGGTCGTCTCCCTGCAGCCCTCTGACAAACTGGTAACCCATCCGGGCTGTAAGATAGGGATCTTCACCGTAGGTCTCATGACCTCTTCCCCATCGCGGGTCCCTGAAGATATTTATATTTGGCGACCAGAAGGTAAGCCCCTGGTAAATGCCCGTTTTGCCTCTCCGCTGGAACTCATGGTATTTGGCCCTGCCCTCATCGGAAATGGCATTAGCCACGTTGAACATAAGTCCTTCATCCCATGAGTTGGCAATTGTTATCGACTGCGGAAAAACAGTAGCAAATCCGGCACGTGCAACACCATGCAGGGCCTCGTTCCACCAGTTGTACGACGGGATACCGAGCCGCGGAATTGCCGGTGCCGTATAAAGAAGCTGATCAACTTTTTCCTTAAGGGTAAGCCGTGAAACAAGATCGCTGACCCGTTGTTCCTCGCTGAGCGAGGGATCCATGAACAGGAAGGCATTCGTTCCCTGCTGAGCTTCAACAGGAGAGATAAACCCCATCAGGATAATGGCAAGTAAACTCTGAACTACTTTCTTCATGATAGATTTTTTTAAATATTGAAAAAAAGAACTTCTGACCATTCAGTCTGTCTTCACAATCTTCAGTGCTATATCTGTTGTATATAAGGGGGTATTCAGCATTACCCATCCGCCCTGATGACCGCGAATGGTATTCTCCGTCTCTCCTCCGGTCAGGGTGTTTACCCAGGTGGTCCGGTAGGAGCCGGGAGATAGATTTATCTCAACAAGAGCGCTGGTTCCGGGTGTTTCATTACCGTCGAGATAAATCACCATGGTCCGTCGATTATCCGCAAGTCCCCGAGCAGAAATATTTTCCTGTCCGATTACTCTCACAATTCCTTCAGGGAGAGGTTTCATGTTAACAAAATCAACCTGCTTCATGAATCCGGCCAGTATTCCGAACTGATTGCGCAGGGCCCTGCCTCCTCCTCCGGGCTGGCCTTCCTGAATCTCAAAGCTGCCATCCTCTGTTTCAGCCGTAAATGAGTAATCGAGGTGGTTGAACAAGGCACCTCCTGCCAGAATGAAATTCCATGCTTCCTTTCGGTAAGTTTCATCCTCTATACCATCAAATCCGGTTTCATTGTCACCCAATGGCATATTAAGATGATAATTCATGGCTACTGTAACAGGAGGAGCGGCATAATGAAAATTATAAACTGAGACTCCCTCCCTGGGATGGGGAACCTTCTTTTTCTGATTTGCCACATTGTTCGAAATAAGGTGTTTTGTAACCATGTCCTTCTCTGCTTCCACAACAACCCGCGTCATGTGATCCTCCCACTGCCTCAGTAATGTGGTATCACCGAAATAGGGCTCATTGCAGATCTCATAATAGAGATTATCAAATCCGCTGAGCTCCTTCACTATCTTCCTGACCATCGTTTCCTGAATCTCAAGCAACTCAGGATGCTTCAATGAAAGAACCTCCTTCTGATCCTTTACCTTAATTATGCCGTTTATGTTGTTGGAATAGTACAATGGAGACAATTTCCACTGAAGCGTATCGTAAAAATTGGAAAACAGGTCGAGTTCAACCACAATCCCCCTCCTGCCGGCCTCCGCCACGAAATCCCTAAGCCTTTCGAAATACCCGTAATCCCAGCTTTCAAGATCAAACTTGTTGCCTCCCACGGCGTAACCAGGTTCTGTACTCCGGGCCCATGGACAGATGAACCTTCCGGAATCGGGGGCAAGAGTATTGGCACGTATTCCGAATGCCCCCTTTGGCTCCACATAAATACCCGAAAATGTGCGGGTTATATTCAACCCGGATGCTGCAAGCTCATCGAAGTATTTTATGTAGTCAAAATCAAGGTTCATCACCGCACCGTAATGCTCGGTGGATCCGATCAGCAGGGTTGGTTTCCCTCTGAACAGGAAATAATGCGGATTATCAGGATGCAGTGCAAGAAACTCTTTTGGTTGCGACGAAGAAGCGCAGGAAGAAACCAGCAGGGCAGCGACAAGCCAGCCCGTAAGTTTTAAGACTTTCAGATTCATTAGTTTATGAACTATATTGTAATTTCATCATATCGCCGGCCAAAGCTTATCGACCTGCCTAAACCGTCGGCAATTTCCACGGATCCCTGTAAGACGGAACAAGATAGTCGTTCGCCTCAACATCGTTGGTGAACCTGGTGCCATCCCACACAAGCTTCTTGCCTGTACGATAGGCTATGTTGCCCAGCGCGGAGAATTTAGCTATGTGAGCACCGATCTCAATGCTGGCATTTGTCTTCGGATTCCGGCTTGCAATACACTCGAGATGGTTTTTTACGTGATTTTTCAATCCGGCTCCAGTGCCTCTTTTCAGACCAACTGCTTCCATCCTCAATATACCGTTCACCTTTTCGGGGATAACTTCCCATCCCGATCTGTCGACAACGAGGGTCCCGTTTTCTCCGACAAATCCAAGCCCGTGATTCCTTCCATATGCACCGTCATCTATTCCAATTGCATGATCCCACAGAACATTGAAGCCGTCAAATTCATAGATTGTCTGAAGGCTGTCGGGTGTTTCACATGCATCATCGGGGTATCCGAATTTGCCACCCATTGCCATTATTGACTTAGGCGCCGTGACATTCATTGCAAAGAGGGCATAGTCGAGAAGATGCACGCCCCAGTCGGTCATTAGTCCGCCTGCATAATCCCAGAACCATCTGAAAGTAAAATGGAAGCGGTTCCTGTTGAAAGGTCTGGAAGGTGCCGGACCGAGCCACATGTTGTAGTCAACGCCTGCCGGTACGGGTTCATCAGCCAGAACCGGAATTGAAGGACACCATCCCTGGTATGAAAACACTCTTACAAGCCTTATCTTCCCAAGATTTCCTGAATTTACGAAATTAACCGCCTCCTGCCAGTGAGGATCGCTTCTCTGCCACTGACCGACCTGAACAACACTCCTGTACTTTTGAGCAGCCTTTACCATCAGGTTGCATTCCTCAATGGTCCGGCCTATCGGTTTTTCAACATACACATCCTTTCCCGCCTCACATGCTGCAACCATCTGGATACAATGCCAGTGATCGGGGGTGCCGACAATAACCAGGTCGACATCCTTGTTGTCAATCACCCTTCTCCAGTCTTTGTACAGACCGGCAGGCTTAGCTCCTCTGATCTTCTGCACATCCCCCGCCCTTCTTTCAAGCACCGAATCATCAATATCGCACAAGGCTACGCATTCAGTCTGGGGATTCTCCAGGAAGGCGCTCAGATTGCTCCAGCCCTGTCCGTTGCATCCTATCAGACCGATTTTTATCTTGTCACTCGGCGGAACTGGTAAGCCTGAGCCATGCAGTACAGGGGCAATAGTCAGGCCTGCAGCCGCAATGGCGCTGTTCTTCAGAAAAGTACGTCGTGTTGTCATATTATTCAGGTTTAGTGAGTTGTATCTTTTATAGAACTGAGAATCTGTAGATGGTCCTGGTCTTGTAGGTCTCGCCCGGATTCAGAACCGTGGAAGGGAACTCAGGATGATTGGGGCTGTCAGGAAAGTGCCCTGATTCAAGGCAAAAGCCACTCCTGTAATCATAAGCCACTCCTCCATGTCCGGTCTGAGTTGCATCCAGGAAATTTCCTCCGTAGAACTGAAGACCGGGCTGGTCGGTAATCACCTCCAGCACTCTGCCTGAAAGAGACTCGTAGACCATTGCATCAACCTCCTCAACGTTATCGAGAACATAATTGTGATCATAGCCTTTGCCGAGAATGAGTTGATCATACGGCTCCTCAAGTCTCGATTCTATCATTTGCGGCTTCGTGAAATCAAATGGAGTGCCGGCAACCGGACGTATCTCTCCGGTAGGTATCATGAATGAATCGACCGGGGTGAAGGCCGATGCCCTGATTGTCAGTATATGATCGTTGATATCATCCACTCCTGCTCCATGAAGATTGAAATATGCATGGTTGGTCAGGTTCACAACAGTCTTTTTGTCGGTTGTGGCCAGATAATCCATGATGATTTCATTATTGTCGGTCCAGGTATAGGTTACTTCAGCATCAACATTGCCCGGAAATCCCATTTCCATATCAGGACTCCTGTAGGTAAACTTCACGGCAGGAAACTCACTTCCCTTTACAATCTCGGCATTCCAGACCACGCTGTGCCAGCCCTTCGGTCCTCCGTGAAGAGTGTTCGGACCGTTATTCCGAGGTAAGGTATATTCAACCCCGTCGAGTGTGAACTTTCCGCCTGCTATCCTGTTGGCATACCTTCCGACGGTCGATCCGAAAGACATATCACCAGCGAGTGTTGCCTCAAAGGTGTCGTAACCAAATGTTATGTTTTCCTTTGCACCCTTCCGGTCGGGCACTTCTATCCAGTTTATTTTGGCTCCGTAATTTGTTAATTTTATTACGTTTCCATCTTTATTTGTAAGAGTAAGCAGAAATACATCCTTCCCATCATGTTTTCCGAATACTTCCTGTCGTACATTCTGTGACGAGCTGCTGCAATCTGTAAAAAGCACCAGAGATGCAACCATAGCCCCCGCGAGTAATAGATTCCTTTTCATCATCATTAGAATTAGTTTCTTTAGATTTTAAAAATAATCAATTTGAATTCAATTTCCTTCACCTGAACGGAACTGATTTGCAGGAAGACCCGATTTCCCGAATAATGAGGCAGTAGCTCCGTTACGCCAGCAGTACCTCACCGAAACCGGCTCCCTGACAAGGGCGGTTGTCAGCAACACTTCATCCCCTGAAATCCTGGCATCTGCTTTTTTGTATTTACCGTCGCTTCCGGCAATTTCAAATTCCGACAGTTTGCCTTCTCCGGCGTCTTCTCATCAACAATTACCATGTCACGGTGTGTCTCGAGATAGATCTTGTCGATATGAACCTGACTTGAGATCATGTCCCAGATCGGTTCAAGCCATTTCAGGTCGTCCATCTGCCTTACCTCATAGGAACGTGCATAAACCGACACCTCAAAATTGTCATATCCTTTATCAATCTGTGAAAATGATGAGTTGAATCCCATTAAGACTATGAGCAAGGATACTAATAAAACCTTCTTCATCCTTTAATCTTAGAAATTTTGAAACTCTGATTCTCCATTTAGTCCTTATACAGCTATTAATCCATCAGGTTAAGCTTGTACGAAAATGCCACGGGAGCCAGATAAACCATATACTGGGGCTGAGGCCGCGGACCGCATCCGGCAGAGCCTACTCCAAGTGTAAGGTGACTGATGCAGAATACTGTTGCATCGCTTTCTGGAAGGTCGATCCTGTATTCAACCTTATCCATTTGTTCATCGCTGAAAGGCAGGGCTGTGAACTGAAGCAGAGAAGAAGCGCATTCAGCCTTTATTCCTTTGCCGGCCGTATTCATCACTTTCACCCAGCGGACGTCTTCATGATTGCCTGCATCCATTGGCTTCTCATAGGGAGTCATAAGCTCTCTTACAGTGGCTTTATAAACCCCGACGTCAAATCCGCGCTTCCTGTCGGAATAGTTTTCCATGGGGCCGCGTCCGAAATACTCAACCTGATCATACTGTTTGTCTATGAACATCCTCACCCCTATTCTTCCGGCAACAAGGGTTGGATTATTTGAGCTGACGCTGTTTGCGGCAGTTATAACTCCATTCCCCGATATCGTGTAAACTACATCATGACTTATGGTGAATCCATTCTTACCCTCTCCGGCAAGCTTAACTGAAATAGTTGCTTCAGAAGGCGAAGGCTGGGCAGTGGTGATTTCTTTAACTGTCCAGGTAAGTTCCTTGATCCCCGTGTTTGTCCATGCCCTGTCGGCATACATGTCGTCGTTGCGGTGTGCAGCCCTCCAGAGATGAAGCCTGGGACCTCCGCCGGAAAGGAGGATATTTGCCCCGTTCCTTTCTATCCTGGAGAAAGTGCCAGATTCCTTGTCGAAAACCAGAGAAAAGCCATCCCCTCTGAGAGTGATTGCCTTTTCATCCTGAGTCATTGTGACCGGACCTGCCGGCTGAACGGTAGCAGCAACAGGTGATTTTACAGGAAGTAAAAACTGTTGGGATGCGACTTCATAGCCCTTGTTTGCCCATATTTCATCTTTGGCAAGCTTAAAAGAGATACGAAGAAAATATTCTGCCCCCGGTTTCGGAGATGATATCTCAAACGGTATCCTGACAACCGTTTCCTTCCCCGGTTTAAGGTCAGGAGAGGTAAATTCGCCTGAACCAATAACTGTACCGTTTTCGGAGAGTGTCCACGATGCGTTAAAATCCTTAAGACTGATAAACTGGTATTTATTTTTGATTTTTACCGTTCCGGCCGACAGATCCTCTTCGGAGATCCCTATCCACTGGTAGGCCTTCTTCATCTCCGGATAATGAGGCTTGAGCGACCGATCGGAGGCAATCACTCCCTTGTGAATAAAGTATTTGTCGTTTGGAAATTCCCCGAATCCTCCTCCATAGGCCAGGATAACCCGGTCGGGATCGCGCCTGTTCCATATACCCTGGTCCTGCCACTCCCAGATAGCGCCTCCGAGCAGCGATTCATATTTGTCGAACACATCATTGTATTCCCCGATAGCTCCCATCGAATTGAACATCGCGTGGGCATATTCGCACATGTAAAACGGTTTTGTATAGGCAGTGTCGGACAGAGCAATAGCTTCAACCTGAGGAATATTGGTGTACATCCTGCTGTCGAGGTCGGCGGGATTGACCCTGCCAATTCCGAATCCTTCGTAATGAACCGGCCTGGTCCTGTCAATCTCCTTAACAGCTGCCAGTGCAGCCCTGAAGTTTGTTCCTCCCCTGCCGTTCTCATTCCCGAGGGACCATATAATCACCGACGGATGGTTTTTGAAATTCTCTGCATTGGCTACATTCCTGTCGATTATGGCAGCCTTCATCCGTGGCTCCTCATCAAACCTTCCCATATTTCCGTGGCACTCGACATTGGCCTCGGCAACAAGCCATACACCCCATTCATCGCAGAGCTCATACCACAACGGATCGTCGGAATAGTGGCAGGTCCTGACATGATTGCAGTTGCCCTGCTTTATAAGCTCAAGATCGCGGATCATCTGCTCCCTGGTCACGGCATGACCTACATCGGGCCAGTTCTCGTGCCGGTTGACTCCCTTAAGCTTGATCGGCACACCGTTCGCGAGGAAGGTCCTTCCTTTTATCTCAATCTCCCTGAAACCGGTTCTGGCCGACAGTGTCTCAATTACTTTGTTGCCCCGCTTAAGGGTAAGTACCGTTGTATATAGTTTGGGAGTCTCTGCTGTCCATTTGACAGGATTCGCAACAGGAAATGAAAGTCTTACCGGAGCCTCTTCACCCGGCTTAAGAGCCGGCACCCCGTCAATTGCTGAATATGATGCCACTACCGTCTCTCCGTCATACACCATGGCAGACAGCTTTAAGGCTTTGGCAGGTTTGCTGCTGTAGTTTTTTACTTTTGCAACAACATCAAGTGTGGCATTTATGTAATTGTCATCCAGGTCAGTCTTGATGAAAAAGTCGCGGATATGAGTTACCGGAGCGCTCCATATGGTCACGTTCCTGAAAATCCCGCTGAGTCTCCACATATCCTGGTCCTCAACATAGCTTCCGGTGGTATACCTGTAAACCTCTACGGCAACCATATTCCTTCCCGGGTTTATATACTTTGTAATGTCAAATTCAGCAACATTGCGGCTGTTCTCGCTGTAACCCACTTTCTGGCCGTTAACCCAGAGGAAAAAACCGGCATCAACACCGTCGAATGCAATGAAAACCTGTCTTCCATTCCAGTCGGCCGGAACATCAAAATCCCTTCGATAGCTGCCGACCGGATTCCTTTCCTCATAAGCCGTGAAGTTCTTCGGCGGTGTGCTCATCACCTTCGGAAAATCCCGTTTGAAAGTGTAGCCGAGGTTCCTGTAGTAGGGTGTGCCGTAACCCAGGAGCTGCCAGTTCGAGGGAACGGGAATCTCCTTCCATCCCGAAACGTCGTAACCGGGCTGGTAGAAATCAACCGGGCGTGCCTGGGGCCATGAAACCCAGTGAAACTTCCACATGCCGTTCAGGCTTCTGCAGAACGATGATTCAAGCCTGTTTGCCGCCAGGGCTTCCCGTAGATCCGCGTAGGGCATCAGAGTTGCATGAGCTGGTTCCCTGTTTATGGCAAAGACTTCAGGATCTTCTATTTCAGGCGGGACAGGAGCGCCGCCCAGCGAATCCCGAAGTGACGCAACCTGTGCTTCCAGAGGCGGGATCATGAAACAGAACAAAATGACAACAATAAAGAGAAATGATATTTTTTTCATCGTATTAAGGTTTAAAAAAGTTATCTGACTGTATTTTTAACAACCACAGGGGCGCCGTCATAGGTCACAGTGGCGTGAGGCTTCAAATCCGGATCAAATTCAATGTTGTTCGTCCTTGTCACCCACACGACATTGAAGGTTCTTTTCAGGAGCATGCCGGGGTACTGCCCCTTGCGTTCTCCTATTGTCAGCTCACCCGAGGTCTCATCATAGTTCATGGGGATCGAACTGTGTTCACCCCTCTCATAGCCATAATTGACTCCCTCATCCTCATACAATGTGAAAGAGGCATTCCTGCCGATATACACAAAAAGGGTGATGGGATCTGCCGGCTTCTGTGATGTGTATTCGATTTCCGGCCCAAACGGAATTATCGATCCCTCTCTTATGAAAAGGGGGATCCGCTCATAGGGGGCATTCACGTCGAGATATCTGCCGCCCGGTATGAACTGTCCGGTATAAAAATCATACCATCCGCAAACTGAAGGAAAGTATACCTTCCTGGTCCTGGCCCCGTATTCATAAACCGGGGCTACAAGGATTGAAGGACCGAACATGTACTGGTCGCCGATATTCCTGACCGCGTGTTCGCTTCCGAAATCCATCACCATGGCCCTCATAATCGTATAATCATTGAACCATGTCATGCCCGCAAGGGAATAGATATACGGCATCAGCCTGTACCTCAGCCTGTCGTAATAAACCATGCTCCGGTAGGAAGGTGTTCCGGCAGGCGATATGTTGAAAATCTCCCTGTACGGATACTGCCCGTGGCTCCTGAAAAGAGGGCAGAAGGCCCCGAACTGGAACCAGCGTGTGTTCAATTCCCTCCATTCGTCAAGATCTTCCGATCCTTCAGCAGCCCTTGTGTACCGGTTCTCAACACAGAATCCTCCGATGTCAAAAGTCCAGTATGGGATCCCCGAGAGGGCGAAATTAAGTCCGGCCGGTATCTGTGCCTTCATATCCTCCCACCTGGTACCGATATCACCGCTCCAGGTGGCAGTGGAATACCTCTGCAGACCGGCAAACCCACTGCGGGTAAGCAGGAAGACGCGCCGGTCGGGATCTGCTTCTCTCTGCCCTTCATAAATAGACTGTGCGTTCATCAGGGCATATGTGTTGAAATATTTCGCTGAAGGCCCGAGAGCCGTGGGTGTCGAAAGCTTCTTCCTGTACTCAACGCTTGCATTAGAAAGAATATCGGGCTCCGAGGCATCCATCCACCAGGCATCAAATCCATGGATATAAAGATGTTCCTTCATTTGCTCCCAGAATAGTTTCCGGGCTCCCTCGCTATAGGGATCATAGAATGAACCAATGTATCCCTTCCCGATCCAGTCCCTGACACTGTCGTCCACAGCCTTCCGGTACATCCAGCCATTATTATCGAACTCCTTGAAATGATCGGTGGTGTGATAGAATTTCGGCCACACCGAGATCATTATCCTGGCATTCATCAGATGGACCGAATCCACCATACCCTTCGGATCGGGGAAGAACTTCGGATCAAACTCATGGGAGCCCCAGGCATCAACGGGCCAATACGACCAGTCGAGGACAATATTATCGAGGGGTATATGCCTTTCCCTGTATTCCCTGACCACATTGAGCAGTTCACTCCGCGACCTGTACCTCTCGCGGCTCTGCCAGTAACCCATCGACCACTTAGGCATTATCCGGGCCTTACCGGTCAGTTTCCTGTAACCGCTTATTACTTCGTCGAGGTTGCCGCCCCGGATAAAATAATAGTCTATCTGGTCGCCCATCTCCGAAGTAAGGGAAAGGGCTCCCTGTTCTTCGGCAGTGCGAGGACTCAAAGCCTTAAGTCCTATGTATGAAATGCCGCCGTCGGGTTTCCATTCAAGCCTTACAGGATACTTGCGCCCCTGCTCCAGCTTTCTCGAAAACTTGTAAGTATTGGGATTCCATGCGGTCCTCCATCTTTCCGGCACAACAAGCTCATCCCCAAAATATAGCTTCGTGTATCCGGCATAGTAAAGCTTAAAATGAAAGTTCCCTGTTTCTGCAGGCTCTATCTCCCCGGTCCAGGTGATTAAAGAATTGTAAAAAGGAAATTCCTCCGGAAAATTTTTGACGGTCTCGAGGTTTTCGTAGTCGACCGACGATTCGGGCCTGCGTGTAAACACTCTGGATCTGTCACCGTCAGTATAATACGAAGCAGTCAAACCTCCCGCCTTTCCGTCATCATCATAAAGCGTGAACATGTCAAGCTGTGAGTAGTCACGCGGATCACCGAACTTTGTCAGGGAATAATTGTCCCATAGAAGTCCGTAATTTTTGCCGGATACTATAAAGGGGACGGACACCTTGGTGTTGTACTGGTACAGGACCTCGTTCAGCCCTTTGTAGTTGAACTCATCCGACTGGTGCTGCCCAAGCCCGTAAAAGGCCTCATCGGGGGGTGAACTGAACACCTGGCCCATCGAGTAGCCCTTTGTGCCCTCAACGTTAATCCGTTTGAATGATTTGCCGCCTCCCGGCTTTTCTTTCATAAGAATATTCCCGGTTTCGTCTGAAAAGGTAACCTGTCCGTCGGTGAGAGCCACTTTTGCCGTAACCTTCGGCGCAATTATCACCAGAGTGTCGGGGTCCTCCCTTACCGTAAAAGACGGAGCCGCGACCTGAGGGCCGACCACGCAAAGGCTTGAATCGTCAGAAAATTCTTCCTGAGCAGTGGCTGTAACATGGATTATGCCTTCGTCAAGAACCTCGATCCTAATCAGTTCCGGAACATCCGGAATTTCCGATTTAAGTCTCATTATCACCCCTTTATCCGTTTGTTCCCAGGTGGTCTCAGAGCACGAAGGGAAAAGAATAACCGCCGCTGAAATTATCAGTAATAGCCTTTTCATGGGTATATGGATAATATTTGACAATCGTGCCGGTATAGAATACGGACTCTGCCTGGCTGGCCAGGAAAAATCAGTAATAAAAATAGTTGAATATCGGAGAACTAAGAAGAATAACCGGAAGGATTTCCGTAAGATTTAAACCGACAGTTCCGCTTCAATCTCTGTAAGCAGATCATCCCTGCAAATATCGGCTTCTATAAACACAATCGGCGATCCTTTGAACTGCTCGATGCAGATCTCCCTGACCACACCGAAATCTTTCTGCCGCTTAATGTAGACACGCAGGAGCGAGAACCTGCCGGGCTCATCCTTTCCGGTGAGTGCACTGATACGCACCCTGTCAGCAACCTTTCTGATGTTTTCAATTGTTACAATTGTCTGTTCTGCAACATCGCCCCTGCCTATCGTATCCTGACCGATTATTGACGCCGTTCCCGAGACAAAAAGAGTGCTGACGGGTTTATTGACTACAAGGAGTCCCCTTTCAAACTGCGGGGGATTCTTTGCAGAGCTCATTCCAAGGGGTTGTCCCTTAAGCACCTCCTGACCGTACTCGTAGGCATTGACCTGGCTCGGATTGTTGACCGGATTAATTCTTACCGTGTCATCCGATCTGATGGCACAGAAATCGAGAAAAACACCGCCAAATTTCATCCCGACACCGGTTGCTGCCGGGAATCCGTGTATTGTTCTGTATTTGCTGTAGTATTCAGTTCTTACTTCATTGAATATCTGGTAATTCTGAAGTCCATTATGCATCCCGAGAATATCCCCTATAAAATTCCACTGCCGTACTATATTGTTGAAAGTGAGATTTTCCCTTTCAAGTATCTCTCCCATTATGTCGAAAGCCGCCTCAGCACCTTTCCTGGTATCATCATGGTCTTTGTCCCGACCAAGTCCGGCTGACCAGACTTCCTTGCCATTATCCGATTCGATCACGACATAGGGGAATTCACCAAGGAATCGTGTAGTTATTCCCGACCTGCTTCCGGTAGAGAAAAGGGCCTCGACAGCCACGCGAAAGGGTTCTTCAGGTGGGTGGATTGAAACATTGAATGCAGGGCAGTGATCGCTGAACCCGGCTATGACCGATCTTGAAATGAATTGCTTTTTCTCAGCATAAGAAGAATAGTCGGGAACGCTGATGAAAATATTCAGCTTTACAGGCCTTAAGCCTTCCGAAATATCCGCTGAAATCTGCTTCCTGCACTGTTCCCATTCGTTCTCAACACTTCCTTTCACTGCAGGAGTGTATATCCTGTATTCCTTCAACATAGAAATTCAATCTAAGAGGGCAAAATTAACATCTTTTGCCGGAGAACCAATTATTTTCAGCATAGCCCGCCCGTCGGTGGCTACCTTACCGGTTACAAATTCAGGAATATTGAACGATCTGAGACATGAATCGTAGAAACCGGGATCCTTCTGAGGCACCATGAAGGGTTTGCTGAATGTTCCGTCTTCATCCATGTGGGCAATGAAGGGACGGGTATACAAACCGTCAATCCTGCGGCTGCTGAAAATCATCCACCGCGAATTGGATGACCACGAGTGGTAACTCTCCGACTCGGGACTGTTAACCACATCTACGGGATGATAATTTCGGGTCTTCATATCGAGCCTGTAAAGATCGGCCTCCCTGTGCCATATCGAGAAATTCCCATAATCAGACAAGGTGAACACAAGTGTCGTTCCATCAGGGGATATCCTCGGGAATGAAACACTTCTGCCTGTACGGTCCGAACTCACCAGAGTATCTATCTTTTCGCCGAAGCGGCCTGTTTCCGGATCAAAATCAATGCTGCACAGACTGTATTTTATCCTGTCGTACTCCTCGGGCTGCTTACCCTTCCTGGCGCTGCAGAAAAACAGCTTTCTGCCATCGTGCGAGAAGCATGGGAATGTCTCGAAGCTCTCTTCAGTCATCAGCCTCGAAGTGGATATCAGCCTGTTGTTCCTTATATCAAACACCACAATATCCGATTTTGAGTCAAAAACCTCTATCCTCTTGTCGCTCACAGAATGGAAAACCTGCTGGATGTTGTTTACCGAATATGCAATAAAATCCTCCGAAGGATGCCAGTAAGGATAAACACAGTTTGATATTGTTTCGCTTGTTTTTGTGTTAAGCTTCACCGCCTCTCCGTCCATAACAAGCATGGTGCCGCCCACGTTTCCCCTGAGGTGGAACATCATGTCGGCGGGATTGTTTGCCCTGAAGGAATGGCAGTTCATGCAGGCGCCCGGAAGCAGCCGATTGTCGATTATGGTTCTCTGTTCAAAGGAAGAAAGCTCACGCTGATAGATCCCCATTTCGCTCCAGGTCTCATATCCCGGGGCAATCAGCCTGTAAACTATCCAGGGATCAATCGGGTCGCTGCTGATATCAATGCTGAATGGTTCGTATTTCTTCCAGCCGTCCTTGTAACCGGCATACAAGGTTACTTTCAGACTGCCTCCACTGTTGCCGCCGAGGAGTTTTTTCCACTTCGGCGCAGGAATAATAATTTCTTCCTCCCCCCTGATCCTGAGAGTCTCAGAGGATCCCTCGATCATGGCAATTGATGACCGCGGCTCACCTTCAACCCTGAAATTAAGCGGAGCGATTCCCGAAGGTATAACAACATCGCAATAGTCGGGAAAAATAACCGGCTTCGAACCGGTTTCCTCAGCATTCTGCCACCCTGTTCCGCAGGACACCGCCAGGAGAAGCACCGAAAACAAAAGAATATATCTTAATGAATTTGTCATGTTGATCCTGTGTTATCCTTAGTCTCCTCCACCTGGCTCAGCTCCGCATCCCCGAAGTGCAGGTAATACCAATAGGTGGCGGCATATTTTTCTGAAAGCTGCGCCTCGGCATCGGGCCTCGATGTGTAGATGTCGGCATATGCCTGCATCCTGGTCTTCGTTTCACGGCTTATATACGAAGGGGCTTCGCTTGCCGGATCCTTGCTGTTAAGCCCAATTATGTACATGATAGCCTCCTGGTACGAGGCCGGAACGGTCTTGTACTGCATCTTCTCCATTGCAGGGATCAGGTTGACGAAATTCCTCAGATCCTTGTTTATCATGTAAAACGCCATCAGGTACTCGAAAGCCATCCTGTTGCCCGGATTTTCCTTTACCATCCTGTTAAGGACCGCCTCAATGTTCTTTATATGAAAGAAATAGTCTCCCCTTACACTGAATTTCCGCTTTTCGCCCCAGTCGGGGTGGCTGTTTATTTTTTCCTCATTGCCGGTATAAGTCATAGTAGCCTTCGCCCATTTCCGGTAAAAAAGGGTATTCTCCAGAAGCCCGAGGTATTTCTCGGAGACCTTGTACTGCCCGTTTATCAGGTTCGTTTCGGCCAGACGCTTTATCACCCTGACCGACTGCCCCATATCGGGAATTGTCTGCATGCTTTCAAAGGCATACTCCTGGCAGGCGTTTGTAAGACTCAGATGATAAAGAATCTCGCTTCCCATCATGGCAGTCACGTATTCCCTGTTGAATGCGAGGAAAAGTCCGTTGACACCATGCTGGTTGTATTTGAACATGCTGTTCCCAAGCTCTCCGGTTTTTGCAAGCGACAGGTTGAGCATCGAAAGCGAAAGGTAGTTTCTGGGAGGTTTCCTTTCCGCATACTTGATCACATCCTTCCACCTTTCATTTCTGACAAGGTAATCATAGGTCATAATCTGTTCCGCTTCAAAATTGGCAAAGCTCCTGAAGCCTAAGAAGGCCAGCAGGGCAAGCACACCTGCCTGAACGGTAAGGGCCGGCTTCATACGCTTTTCACTTATCACTGCCAGATTAACTGCAATCATCAGCACCGGAGGAAGAATGAAAAGAAGGAACACAGCGCTGGGCAAAGTGGTGCGAAGATTATAATAGTACTCCGTAATGTAAGTCAGCATGATGGGCTGCTGGATAAGATACTGCCGCACCAGGAACGGGATGCCGGCCGAAAGAATGATCAGGGCGGGAAAATACAACCACCGGCTGAAAATCCCTATGCCCGATTTTCTAAATTCTTCGTCCTTCCCAGGCCTTTTCCACACCAGTGATTCATACACACAAATGACAAGAAGAAGGCTCAGGTACGACCCTCCTGCAAGCCAGTAGACAAGCGGGATAAGGACAAGACCTGTGATGAACCTCCTGCTCTGACCGGTGATCCGCATATATATCAGTCCTGCAACCATTGCAATCAGGAAACCTGTAATAGAAGAAAGCGGATAGAATTCGTTGCAAAGTATCATTCCGGCCAGAAGAGATGGAAGGAAACTTACAGGAAACAGTAAAGGATGGGGATTGATTACAGCCAGCATCCTCCTTATTACCTGCTGCAGTACAAGAAGCAATCCGGCAATGATCAGTGGCCCGGCAAAGGACAGGTAATAAAACTGTGTCAGAAAATCTCCCAGCCAGCCGTTGAACCCTCCGGGAAATGCAATCCTGGAAGTAAAATAATCGCCCGTCAGCAGGAAGAGCTGAAACTGCTCCGCAAAATGAAGGTGGCTGTTGTAGAAGAACATGAAAAACACAAATATCCCGGCGAAGAAGATCCCGGAAAACAAAAGCTCCGCGTTGCGAATAAACTTTTCGTTCTTCATAATATCCTGCTGCTGGCAGATGTAACAAAACTAAGAATTTTTATTTAAAGTTCCGGCTTTGGTTATACCAATGCGTAACATGGTCAAAGACCAGGCCTTCGTATCCAAAAAATATTGCCCAAAAACATACGAATTTTTATCGATTAACGATAATTTTACATATGAGAAACAACAAATATTTTACCCAAAACGATATGTTTTTCAGGACCATGACCGACTGCTGATCCTTTTCTTATTTCCTTGTGAAACTGACTTTTTCTGCCTCCAGCCTCCTGAAAGCCCTTTCCACATCATGGGCATTGAACGGTACCGGTCCTTTCGACAGCTCCGGGATATTGTATGACTTAAGGAAATAATCATAGAATTCGGGATCCTTCTGCGGAAGAACAAAGGGCTTTGATGCCCTGCCGTCACTTCCGATGTACGCGAAATATGGCCTCCCGTACATATTGTCGACTCGCTTGCTTGCAAAGACGAACCACCGGCCCTCCGACGACCAGCTGTGATACGAATCGGACCGCCGCGAATTGACCGACGGAAGCGTGTCAATTGTTCCTGTGGCAAGATCGAGCAGATGAAGATCGGCTTCTTCGTGCCATACAGGGAAATTGCCGTAATCAAACGAGGTGAACATAAGCTTCCTTCCATCCGGAGAGGGCTTCGGATGACTCACTGTCCTGCGGCTCCTCTCAGCAGATATCAGTGTGTCGACAACACTGCCAACACTGCCGGTTGCCGGATCAAACCCTACAGAACAGAGACTGTACCTGGCCTCATTGTAATTATCCGGCATCTTAAGAGCACGGGCCGAACAGAAGTAAAGCTTCCTTCCATCGGCGGAAAAAACAGGAAAGGTTTCAAATGAGGTCTTTTCAGCTATTGCCCGGGACGTGATAACTTCATTTTTCTCAAGATCGAGAACCACCAGGTCGGAAACGGTATCATAAACCTCAATCCTCTTATTTCGTATTGAATGAAACTCAGGGATGATCACATTTGTTGAAAAGGCCAGGTATCGTTCCGAAGGATGCCAGCTTCCGTAAACTCCTGCTGAGATGGTGCTGTCAGTTGCAGTGTTTATCTTCCTGAACTGCCCGTCCTGCTGTATCATCGTCCCTCCTTTGGCATGACGAAGGTGAAAAAATGACCGCGAGGGATCCTGCTGAGAAAAAATGTGGCAGTTCACGCAGCCATCGTCAATAAGATTGTTGTCGACGAGCTTCTGTTCCCTGTAGGTGGTAAGGTCGCGCTGACTGATCGAAATCCTGCTCCATACCTCATATCCGGGCTCAATAAGCCTGTATGAAAGAAAGGGATCGATTTCATCGGCGGTCACATACCACTTGAAAGGTCTGTACTCTTTCCATATTCCTCCTTCAAGAGCTGAAACAGTAACACTCAACGAGTCACCCACTGATTCATCCAGCAATATCCTCCATTTCCCGGGGGAAATAAAAGCTTTGTTCCCCGACGATCCGGGAGTGATTGATCCTCCTTTCCCTTCGATAATGACATTTATCTTTTCCGCACCTTTCATCATAAAGTTCAGAGGCGCGATGTTGGGAGGTATGGTCACATTGACATAGTCGGGACTGATCTCCGGAAATGAATCCACCATCTCAATATCAGTCCTGTTGCCGCTGCAGGAGGAAAACGCCAGGATTAAAAGGATCGATATGAAGGCAATATGTTGTTTCAAAATGGATTGTTTCTCAGTTGTTTCACCCCCACCCCGAAAGCTTTCGGGACCCCTAAAGGGGGCCTTGAAATC
>JBAQCK010000040.1:0-24180 GCA_049294075.1 Bacteroidales bacterium
TTGTAAAGCATGGCGATCATAAAGGTCATGCCGTTATGCCGGTTGTTTTGTATTCAAAAACTGATGACGGCTACGCGATAACCACAGGGAACGTGATCACGGAAGCACAATCCGGAAAGCTCAGGGAAAAGCTTGAAAAGGTAAATTCACTTGATGTCGCGGATATCAAGGCTCTTTACAGGCAAATACTTGAAACAACTGGATTTAGTGAAAAAGGAGGAGCGGGTCTCGGTCTGCTGGAGATGGCCCTGAAAACGGGAAACAGGCTTGACTTTGACTTTATTCCGTTAGGAGACGGGTTGTCATATTTCGTGTTGAGCAAGACGATCGATTCTTCAGGCCTGGGAAGAACCAACGGCAGCCCCCGGAGCAAGTATGACGGCAGTCCGGTGCTGGAGTTTGAGAGACTGATGGCCACGAACAATGTTCACATGACCTGGTCGGGTCATATAACCTCCGGGATTGGAGAGGAGGTTCTTTCAATCACCGAGGCCAGGCTTTTGGATGAGGATGTGGATTCCCGGATCAGGAGAAAGGTGTTTAACATAATGGTGGAGATACTGGAAAATGTCTCAAAATACAATCCGGGAAAAGAAGCTGAGGATAACTATGGATTGCCGCTTGCAATGGTAAGAATAGAAGATGGCAGGTTTGTTCTTACTACCGGAAATCTGATATCGGGCCATAGGATCGGAGAACTGAAGCAGAAAGTCGACAACATAAACAGTTTCAGCCATGACGAACTCAAGACCTTGTTTTTCGCTGCACTTTCGGCCCAGTCGATCGAAACCGACAGCACCGGGATTATGGGACTGATTTCGATGGCAAGGAAATCGGGGGGCAAACTGGAATACGAGTTTAAAAAAGTCAATGAGGAGTACTCTTATTTTATGCTCACTGTAAGGGTGGAGAATACAAACGGATCACCTGAAGCTCTTAAGATATAGTTCACTGCCGTCCCATTCGGCATAGCTTCCATCGCTGAACCAGTCGCCAAGGAAGATTATCCTGCCATCGTTGCCGTTATTGAATGTCATGGGCAGATGACGGTGCCCGAAGATGAAATAATCTATATTGTTTTTTTTCATTACCGATCGTGAATACCTGAGCAGGTCTTCCCTGTCCTCACCTATGAAATCCTGTGTTATTCCTTTTGCAAACCGCGAATGCAGCGACCAGTTGAGGCCGATTCCGATCCCGATCCTGGGGTGAAGCATTGAATAAAGAACACGAAGGGGTTTGTTCCGGAAGATCCAGAGAAGAATCCTGTATCCTGTGCTTTTGCTTCCAAGTCCTTCTCCGTGGGCAATATGGAACTTTTTACCGTCAATGCTGCAGGTATAAGGCGAAGTGTGAACCAGCATGCCGCATTCGGTTGACAGGTAATCCCTGACCCACATGTCGTGGTTGCCGGTAAAAAAATGGACCGGTATGCCGGAATCAGTTATCGAGGACACTGTTCCCAGGAACCTTGTGAATCCGCGGGGGACTACCAGCTTGTATTCCCACCAGAAATCAAATATGTCGCCCACCAGGTAAATCTCCCTTGCTTCCGGCGCGATGGTTGTGAGCCACCTGACAACCAGCTTCTCTCTTTCGGCCGGATCTTTTCCCGCCTTAAGCCCGAGATGAAAATCGGATGCAAAGAATATATTTCCCGTTTCTTTCAATTACCGGCCGGATTGTTAAACAACTGATTCAGCTTTATCTGCAGGGATCTCCCGTGGAGATTTGTGCCAATAATCGTACCGTCACGGTCGAACAGGTAGTTAGCCGGAACGGTCTGGACATTGAATAACCGGACGTTTTCAAGGACGTTCGGATCGTCTTCCCTTGTGCTTATCCAGAGCAGTTCATCGAAACGGACCGCCTGCTTCCATTTTTCTTCATCCTCGTCGATGTTGATCTGATAAATCTCGAATCCCTTGCTCTTATATGTTTTATAGAAGTCTTTCAGCTGGATGTTTTCCGCGAGCGACTCCCTTGAATTGACCGACCAGAAGGTGAGGAGCACTATTTTTCCCCTGAGCGACGACAATGCTATCCTTTTACCGTTGACATCGAGGAGATCCGGGTCGAGCCTGATCTCGGGCGAAGCGCTGGCAATACTCCGGATCTGCCTCGCGACCAACTGATTCATTTCTTTTTTCACGTCCCCGGCAAGAGCCCTGACGTTCTTCGATTCAGGATAATGACGTCCGAGGGAGTCGGAGACTATTTTCAGGTACTGGAGGTCGCGGGGATCGTAAAGAACATACGTGTTTTCGTCGATCCTCTGGTAAACGGCTTTCAGCGAAGCCATTGATGAGGGCCAGGTGACGATGTATTCAATGTTCTTCTTCCGGAGATCCTGCAATACGGAAGTGTATTCCTCCTCCAGCCGGCTTCTTTCGGGGTCAGAGTCCGCCTTAGCCGGAAGATTGTCGTAAATGGTACTGAGAGAGTCGAGCTTTCTTTTTCCTGCAGCGAGCCTGAGGTCGAGTATCCTCACATCCTCCGATGCTTTAGATCCCGAAACCGTATAATCGCCCGAAGTATTCTGTCCGTTAAAGGTGAGACTTATTTTCTCACCTGGTCCGGCAATGAGCGTGATAAAATCCGTATCGGAATAGCCGATCTGGTAAAAGTCGGTTGCTCCTGTTTTAACCCTTAATTTGAAACTGCCGTTGCCGCTCAGCCGGGCCGAATCAACAAAAATCAGTCTGTCGACTTCAACCCTGTTGAGCACTACGCTATTTTTCTGAGGGTCGCTTATATGTCCGGAGACAGTGAAGGAATCCTTGCTGCTGCATCCGGAAAGGATAAGCGCCGGGACAATCATTAACAATATCTTTTTCATCATCAAACAGAATTTACGGCAGGGTGGTGTGGTTTAAGGTTATTTGAACAGTTCTTCGAGTTTTCTCTGCAACGCATCTCCCCTCAGGTTGGTGGCAATTATCCGGCCATCTTTATCGAGGAGGTAGTTAGCCGGAATGGATTCGATTTTATAAAGCGGGACCACAGAAGAATTCCAGTATCCAAGGTCGCTCACATGGATCCACCTGCCCAGTCCGTCATCCTCGATTCCCTTTACCCAGGCCTCGCGTGTTTTGTCAAGTGAAACCTGGTATATCTGGAATCCTCTGCCGTTGTATTGATTCCAGGCTTTGACGAGGTTGGGATTTTCCGCCCTGCAGGGAGGGCACCATGCTGCCCAGAAGTCAAGAAGAACATAGCTGCCTCTTGTTGACGAGAGTTTTATCGTGTCACCCTCAGGGCCGGGAAGAGCTATTTCAGGCGCTTCCATTTTTTCATCACCTGTGGCATCCGAAGTATTGGTTGTCTCGAACCAGGTAACCATTTCTTCTATCTGGCTGTGAAGATCAATCACAGGGCCGTACCCGGGGTACCTGCCGTACAATGATGAATCGACCTTCATGAACCAGGCAAGGTCTTTCTGCGGATCGAGAACATAAAGATCCGGTGTAAGCATTGAGTAAAGAACCGGGATTGTGGCAAGAGAAGTAACATTCTCGTCAATGAATTTTTTGGCGTAGGTGTTTATTTCATTCAGGTATCCGTCTCCAAGCCTGTCGAGCGAATCAATAAAGCCAGTCATGTCAGCCCTGCCTGAATTATTGTCGAAAAGATCGTTCAGACCCCTGATATTGTTTCTCGTCCCGAGGAGTTTTTTGTTGAAGCCGGCTATCAGTTCCGTACCTGATGACCCGGTAACGACGACAGGATAATTGAGGGAATCATAATGAGAAGTCAATTTTATTTTCTCTCCGGGCTCAACAAGCATTGTCAGAAAGTTATTTTGATTAATTTTGAGCAGATAAAAAGACGGGAATTTGACCTTCCTTTTGAACTCGAACCTGCCATCATCTGAAATTATGACGGAATCAACATTTAGAAGCTCATTAGGTTTAAGCTCCTGCAGGAAAACATATTGCCCCGGCAATGGTTGTTCCAGTATTCCGGAGATTTCGACATTGTTCTTCTGGCAGCCCGCAATCATAAGGGCTGTCGATAGGATGAGGGCCAGTTTTCTGTTCATGCAGAGAAGGATGTTTGTTAATTAGTCTGTTTTATCGAGATGCAAAGTTATTCTTTTTTTTTTCAGGCAGACCCGAACGCTTATTTTATACAGTTGCTTTGCATGGTTCAAGAAAATGAAGTATCTTAAAAGACTTTTTAGTGATATCTTAAAAGATTAGTTTATGAGTTACATTAAGTTCGAAAAAGGTCAGATTGTAAACCTCGAGTATTCGCTTTCGAGGGAAGTCATCAGGACCAACCGTGCAGGTTCCTATTCCTCCACCACCATTGTCGGGTGCAATACGAGGAAATACCACGGACTTCTCGTGTGCCCGATTGATGCATTCGGAGGGGAGAGGCATGTGCTTCTTTCATCAATGGATGCGACAGTTGTGAATAACGACAAGAGCTTTAATACCGGGATCAGGAAATTTAAAGGAGACTATTACAGCCCCAAGGGGCATAAATATATCGAGGAGCTCGAGATGGAAGGAATTCCCTCGAGAATTTACAGGGTCGGGGGTGTAAAGTTTAAACACGAAAGGCTTCTCACTCATTATGAGGAGCAGTATATGGCCAGGTACACGATCATTGAGGCATCGGAACCCATGAGGCTTCAGATACGTCCATTCCTGGCTTTCAGGAATATACATGAGCTTACTCATGCAAATCTCGCGGCAAACACCAAAGTTGAATTCATTCCCAACGGGATAAAAATGAAGCTGTACGAAGGATTCCCCTTCCTTCACATGCAATTTTCAACAACTGCTGAATTCGTTCATGTTCCCGACTGGTTTCTGGGAGTTGAGTATATCGAGGAGCAGAAAAGAGGCTATGACTACTCCGAAGATCTTTTTACTCCCGGATTCTTTGAGGTTGAGGCAGGAGAGGGAGATGTGATTGTGTTCTCGGCTTCCACAAAGGAAGAGAAACCCTCTGGTTTCAAAACCAGGTTCACCCGGACAGTCAGCGGGAAGATCCCGAGAAACAATTTCTCAAACTGCCTGAGAAACGCTGCCCAGCAGTTTATCGAAAGGCGGCATGGCAAGACACTTGTGATTGCAGGTTATCCATGGTTCGGTTCATGGGGAAGGGATACATTCATAGCGCTTCCCGGTCTGGCAACCGCCAGACCTGCAAAAAAGCTTCAGCTCTACCGTGAGGTGCTCGATACTCAGGTCGGTAGCATGAAGGACGGATTGTTTCCCAATATGGGTAATGCCGACAACCCTGCTTTCAATTCGGTTGATGCCCCGCTTTGGTTCTTCTGGGCCGTACAGCAGTACATGGAGAACGGGGGGTCAGATGCATGGGAACGTTACGGAGGACCCATGAAATCAGTGCTCAATGCTTACAGATCGGGAACGGGCTTCAATATAGGAATGAGGGAAAACGGGCTGATTTATGCAGATGCCCCGGGAAAATCGCTTACATGGATGGATGCCGTGGTACATGGTGTGCCTGTTACACAGAGGAGCGGATACGCGGTAGAAATAAATGCATTGTGGTACAATGCCGTATGTTTCACCCTCGATCTGGCAAGGCAGAACAAGGAGCGGAAGTTTGTTAAGGAATACGAGGAACTTCCCGAACTTATAAACCTTTCTTTCCAGGAACTGTTCTGTGATAATGCAAAAGGTTATTTAGCCGACTATGTCAACGATAAGGAGGGTAAGAACTACTATGTGAGACCAAACATGGTAATTGCCGTGTCTCTTCCTTACTCAATGCTGACAAAGGATCAGATGAAAAGTGTCCTCGACATCACCGATAAGGAACTGCTCACTCCGAGGGGACTGCGCACACTGTCGCCGGGCAACCCTCTTTACAAGGGAACTTACTGCGGGAACCAGGAGGAGAGAGATAAAGCCTACCATAACGGGACTGTCTGGCCATGGCTGATCGGGACGTTCTGCGAGGGATGGCTGAAAGTGTACGGCCTGCAGGGCGTGCAAAGGGTTAAGAAGCTTATCTGGGGATTCGAGGAGGTGATGAGTGAACATGGTGTCAGCACGATCTCCGAGATCCACGATGGCGATCCTCCTCACGCTCCCAACGGTGCAATATCTCAGGCCTGGAGCGTCGGGGAAATCCTGAGGATCATGGATCTGCTTGAGAACAAATATTCTTTATAATATAAACAGGTGTGATATGCGTGTATTAATGTTCGGTTGGGAGTTTCCGCCACACATCTCGGGCGGGCTGGGTACAGCCAGTTATGGCCTGACAAAAGGTATGTCGACACTGGAGGACCTGGATGTTATCTTCGTTGTCCCGAAGGCCTGGGGAGATGAGAATCAGACAAAGGTTAGGCTTATCGGGGCAAATAACGTGCCTGTGGCATTCAAGCAGGTTCACTACAAGGGATTCAGGCGCCCCCTTGAACAGATTGAAATATCCTCAAGAATTGTCCCGTATACCGATCCTGAAGAATTCTGGGAAAGAATAAGTTCAGAGTCCTCCGGATACAAACTCGTTGTACAGACCAACAAGGAAGGCACAATCGATTTTTCGGGAAAATACGGCTGTGAACTGATGGATGAAATATATAAGTACTCAGTTGTCGCTTCTGTAATAGCCGAAGAAAACGAATTTGACATAATCCATGCCCACGACTGGCTTGCTTATCCCGCGGGAATAGCAGCCATGGAGGTCTCGGGCAAACCTCTGGTAATACATGTCCATGCAACCGATTTTGACCGCAGCGGGGGTAATGTCAACCCCGATGTCTACCGTATTGAAAAGCTTGGTATGGATGCTGCATCCAAGATAATCACAGTGAGCAACCTTACGCGGGACATTGTAATCAATAAGTATAACATTGATCCTGAAAAGGTTGAGACTGTGTACAATGCGGTGGAACCTGTTAAGATGGCCCGGGATGCAACTTTGAAAAAGGGTTTTGACGAAAAGGTGGTCACTTTCCTCGGAAGGATCACTCTCCAGAAAGGTCCGGAGTATTTCATCGAGGCTGCGTACAAAGTGCTTAAGGTTATGCCCAACGTAAGATTTGTCATGGCCGGATCGGGAGATATGATGGAAAGGATGATACGAAGAGCTGCCGCCCTGAATATTACCGACCGTTTCCACTTTACCGGGTTCCTGAAAGGGAAGGATGTGTTTACCATGCTTAAAATGAGTGATGTCTACATTATGCCTTCAGTCTCCGAACCCTTCGGAATATCGCCCCTCGAAGCAATGCAGTCGAACGTGCCGGTGATAATCAGTAAACAGTCGGGAGTGTCGGAGATTCTTACCCACGCGGTTAAAACCGATTTCTGGGATATTGACGCGATGGCTGATGCAATCTACGGGATACTAAATTATCCTGCCCTTTCAAAAATGTTCATAAAGAACGGAAAGGAAGAGGTGGTGAGGCTGAAATGGGATAATTCGGCAAGGCATGTCAGGGATATTTATTACAGAGTGATTTGGCAAAACAAGAAATAGATATGAGTTTAACAGGCAAAAAAGCTATATGCTTTTATTTTCAGGTACATCAGCCTTTCAGGCTTAAAAGATACAGGTTCTTTGACCTGGGGCATGATCATTATTATTATGACGATTTCACGAATGAATCGATCATGAGAAAGGTGGCGGATAACTGCTATCTGCCTGCCAACGAGATCATCCTCGACCAGATTCTGAAGAACAAGGGGAAATTCAAGGTGACTTTCTCGCTCACCGGCCTTGTGATTAAGCAATTCCAGCTCTATGCCCCGGAAGTCCTCGAATCGTTCAGGAAACTGGCTGAAACGGGAATGGTTGAATTCCTCGCCGAGACCGAATCGCACTCCCTGGCGTCGATAAAGACCCGGAGCGAATTCGAACACCAGGTCAATGCCCACAGGGAGATGGTAAGGGAATTCCTTGGCTATGAGACCACATCCTTCAGGAATACGGAACTTATCTATTCCGATCAGATAGGGTCGTGGGTTGCCGACATGGGATTTAAATCGATGCTTACCGAGGGCGCCAAGCACGTCCTGGGATGGAAAAGCCCGAACTTCCTGTATTGCAATTCAATCAATCCGAGGCTGAAGGTCCTGCTGAGAAATTTCGTCCTCAGCGATGATATCGCCTTCAGATTCTCAAACAAGGGATGGGCTGAATGGCCGCTGACAACCGACAAATATGCCGCGTGGCTTTCCAAAATCGCTTCCAAAAGCGAACTTGTGAATATTTTCCTTGACTATGAAACATTCGGGGAACATAATCATAAGGATACAGGAATATTTGACTTCCTCGAACACCTTCCCTCAGCAATCCTGAAGAAAACACCATACAAGTTCATGACTCCCACGGAGGTTGCGGCTTACCTCCAGCCGGTTTCAGCAATAAGCATTCCATCGCCTATCTCATGGGCTGACGAAGAACGTGACATCACTGCCTGGCACGGCAATGAACTGCAGGTTGCAGCCCTGGAAAAACTTTACAACCTTACGGATAAGGTCAACCGCTGCGAGGATAACCAGATCAAAAAAGACTGGGAATACCTTCAGGCAAGCGACCATTTCTACTATATGGCCACAAAATTCTTTTCCGACGGTGCCGTACACGCTTACTTCAACCCTTATGACACGCCCTACGACGCTTTCATGAATTATATGAACGTCCTGAGCGATTTTGAAATAAGGATTAACCGTTTTGTCCCTGACAGGGATACCAATACCGAGATTTCGAAACTTAATGATCTCATTAAGGAAAAAGAATCCATTATCGATCAGCAGACGGCGCAGATCGATGAACTAAGAAAAAAGTCCGGAACCAAAAAGAAAACAGCTCCGGCTACCGCACTTTTCTCAGGAGAAAGGGTAAAATCGCTCACCGGAAGGAAAACAACATCTAAGAAAACTTCAGGGAAAAGAAAATCTTCAAGGTAATCCGGAGTTATAATGTAAACCAGTGTTGATTTAAAATCAGAACCAATATATTGTATAATGAATGTTGAACTAATTTTTGAGACCAGTTGGGAAGTTTGCAACAAGGTCGGAGGTATTCATACGGTAATTTCAACAAAAGCATTGAACATAAAAAATGAGCTTGGTGACAATTATATTACCATTGGCCCCGATGTATGGAGAGAGGAAGTAACAAATCCGGAATTCATTCCTGATGATTCATTGTTTCCGGAATGGAGAGCAGTGGCTGCCAATGAGGGACTCAGAGTAAAGATCGGACGCTGGAACATAGCCGGGAAACCAATAGTTTTTCTTCTTGATTTCACCCCTTACTTCGGACAACAGAATGAAATATTTGCAAAGTTCTGGGAAATTTATAAACTCGACAGCATAACCGGTCAGTGGGATTATGTGGAACCGGCGCTGTTCGGGTATGCAGCCGGAAAAGTAATTGAAAGTTTTACATCATATTATCACGAGCGTCATAACATCATCGCTCAGTTTCACGAATGGATGACCGGAACCGGGATACTCTATCTCGAAAAATACGCTCCATGGATAGCAACGGCATTCACAACCCATGCAACTGTGCTTGGACGATCGATAGCCGGAAACAGCAGGCCGCTTTACGGGAAACTTAAAGATTACAATCCCGTTCAGATATCCAGGGAATTCAACGTGGTGGCAAAACAGTCGCTTGAGAAGATTTCAGCCACCGAAGCGGATGTCTTTACAACAGTGAGCGAAATCACCGCCAGGGAATGTGCATATTTCCTGGGTAAAAATGTCGACCTGGTTACCCCCAACGGCTTTGAGGATTCCTTTGTCCCACCGGCCGAAGAGTTCGGGCAGAAGCAGCAGGCTGCCAGGGAAAAACTGAGGAGTGTGGCGGAGGCCGTTCTGGGCTATAAGCTGAATGATGACTGCATGTTCATTGCAAATAGCGGGAGATATGAATTCCGTAACAAGGGCGTCGATATTTTAATCAACTCACTTGGGGAACTGAACAAGGAGGAAAGCCTTGCGCGGGAGTGCGTGGCATTCATCCTGATGCCGGCCTATCACAAGGGGCCCCGCCAGGACCTGATCGACATACTCTATAATAACGGCCCGGCTAACGGCATTGACCGCTACCTGACGCATTGTCTGCATTATCCTGCAAGCGATCCGGTGCTTAACAGCATTGCTCAGAACGGACTGACCAATGAAAAGAAGGAAAAGGTTAAGATAATTTTCGTGCCATCATACCTCAACGGGAACGACGGCATCTTTAACCTTGCATATTACGATCTTCTTATAGGATTCGACCTTTCGGCGTTCCCTTCGTACTATGAACCATGGGGGTATACTCCGCTCGAAAGCCTTATGTTCTCAATTCCCACCATAACCACCTCGCTGTCGGGGTTCGGCCTCTGGGTAAAGGAATACTTCAGGGACCACGGTAACGGAATTGCTGTCATCGAGAGGACTGATGACAATGAAAAGAGCGTGGTGAGCGAGATTAGGGATTTTATTAAAAAATATGTCGGGCTTTCCGAAGGAGAAATCAGGGAAGCAAGGTTCAGGGCCCATGAGATATCAAGGATAGCAATGTGGGACAACCTGGTGAAACACTATTTTGAGGCTTATGAAATAGCTCTGGAACAGAGCAGTATGAGGAGAGATGAACCAAGGGAGTTCACTCAGTTTGTTGAAGCCCCCGGCTGGGAAATAAGGAAACCTCATCAGATACCGGTCTGGAAGGATATATATGTACAGAGCGACGTTCCCGACAAGCTTTCATCGCTCAAGGAACTCGCCGGCAACCTCTGGTGGTCGTGGAACACCGAAGCTGAATCACTCTTCAGGCGAATGGATCCTTCCCTGTGGGAAAAAGTCCAGCATAATCCTAAACTCCTTCTTGAGAAGATTGACTATAAACGACTCCTGGTTCTTGAGGATGACGAGGATTTTGTCGCTGATCTGGATGGTGTAATGAAGACTTTCAGGGATTATATCAACAGACCGCGGGATAATGAAAAACCATCTGTCGCTTACTTCAGCATGGAGTTTGGAATCCATCCCTGCCTGAAAATCTACTCGGGAGGTCTTGGCATTCTTGCAGGCGATTACCTCAAGGAAGCTAGCGATTCCAATGTCAACATAACGGGTATAGGGCTTCTCTACAGGTTCGGTTATTTCAAGCAAAAGCTTGGACTCAGGGGAGAACAGCTTACAATTTATGAAGCTGAGGAATTTTCGCGGCTGCCCATCAATCCGGTAAAGGATACTGAGGGAAAACAGCGCATGGTAAGCATCGTCTGGCCCGGAAGAACAGTTAAGATCCGCATCTGGGAGGCAAAAATTGGTAAAGTACCTCTCCTGCTTCTTGATACCGATTTTGAGGATAACCTTCCAGAAGACCGCTCCATAACACATTACCTGTACGGCGGAGATCATGAGAACAGGCTTAAGCAGGAACTTATACTCGGCATCGGAGGCATCCGGGCCCTTAACGAAATGGGCATCAACCCCGATCTCTATCACAGCAATGAAGGCCATTCGGCATTTATCAGCCTTGAAAGGATAAGGAAACTCATTGAGGACCACCATCTTACTTTCGATCAGGCCCTCGAGGTGATAAGATCTTCAACGTTGTTTACCACACACACCCCCGTTCCGGCAGGACATGACGCTTTCGAGGAAGATCTTCTTAGAAAATATATTTCCCATTATCATGCCAGGCTCAATATATCCTGGGATCAGCTCATGGATCTCGGCCGCTGCCCGGGGGATGCCGACAGGAAATTCAACATGAGCTTCCTGGCCGCCCATATGTCGCAGGAGCTGAATGGTGTGAGCAAGCTCCACGGAGAGGTTACCCAGGGGCTCTTTAATAAACTCTGGCCCGGTTATCTTAAGGAGGAACTTTTTATCGGGTATGTCACTAACGGTGTTCATTATCCTACCTGGATTGCCCCTGAATGGCAGGAGGTATACAAGAAGCTTCTCGGCACTGCCAATTTTGACCAGACCGACAGAAGCCTCTGGGAAAAGCTTTATTCGCTCGACGATAAAAAAGTGTACGAGGTAAAGACCGAACTGAAAAAGAACCTCTTCATAAACATCCGCAAGAGATTGCAGACTGATATGCTCGATAAGCATGTCAGCCCCCGCACACTGCTGAACATAAGCACACATCTGAACGATAAGGCCCTTACTATCGGATTCGCACGAAGATTTGCCACCTATAAGAGGGCTTCACTGCTCTTCAGGGATCTCGACAGGCTTTCACGGATCGTCAATGATCCAGACAGACCGGTGCAATTCATTTACGCCGGGAAAGCACATCCCCATGATGGCGGAGGACAGGATCTCATTAAGCGAATCGTTGAGATATCGCAGATGCCGCAGTTCACCGGCAAGGTGATCTTCCTTGAGAACTACGACATAGAACTGGCAAAACAGCTGGTCAGGGGAGTTGACATCTGGCTCAACACTCCGACGCGACCGCTTGAAGCATCAGGGACGAGCGGAGAAAAGGCTGTGATGAACGGCACCCTCCACTTCAGCGTACTCGACGGATGGTGGGTCGAAGGTTACCGTGCCTATGCAGGATGGGCCCTTCCCAAAATGAAATCTTTCACCAACCAGGATCTTCAGGATGACGTCGATGCTGAAACGATCTATAATATGCTGGAATATGAAATCATCCCTGCCTACTATTCTTCTGATGAGAAAGGCATTCCGGTTGAATGGATCAGCCATATCAAGAATACAATGGTGAAGATAGCCCCTGAATTCACCATGCGCAGGATGCTCGATGATTATATAGAAAGGTATTACCTGAAGCTGTGGCCGAGAAGTAAATATATAAGCGACAACAGTTTTGAGAAAGCCAAGGAACTGGCTTCATGGAAGGACACCATGAGACAGGAATGGGACAATATCGAAGTGCTGAATTACAGCTTTGAACAGTCTCATGAAAATGTATATCATTCAGGACATGATTACCGGGCAGAAATTGCTCTGGATATCAAGAAGATCCCGAAGGAAAACGTCGGCGTCGAATTTGTTTTCACTCATCTCAACAAGAATGGAGAATATGAATTTGTTGACAGCCAGGAGTTCAAACTGGTTAGCAACAAGAACGGGAAATGCCTCTACAGGGCAAACCTGGTGCCGGAAAAAGCGGGTACCTTCTTTTACGGAATAAGGATATATCCCAGGCATAAGGACCTTCCGCATAAACAGGATTTCTACCTGCTCAGGTGGATTGACTAGATATCGGTTGCCCTCTTTACCGGTTCACGCTTAAGGACAAGACCTGTCCGCGAAGGCAGATACAGATACAGGAAGAAAGGCTGGTCGAGTGTCTGCCTTTGGGTTTTTCTTATGGAAGTATAACTGACTGTCCTTCTCACCCTGTCGAATCCGCCGAATTCGGGATCATCAGTATCGACAGCTATCCGGAATTTTCCTTTTATGGGTATGCCGTAATCGGTAAACGAATTGTTAGGATGAAAGTTGAAAACCATAAGGAATTCTCCCCTGGTGAAGGCTATTACCTTGTCATGATTGTTTTCGTAGATCCTGTTCACTGACATGTCGTCAAGTATCCGGTGTTCCTTATGCAGGTTAACCATTGCATTGTCGAACTTCATAAGGAACGAATACTTCAGGTCTTCGTTAAGGGCAAGATCCCATTGGCGCCTGGCATACTTGTAGCTCCAGTTATTGCCTTCGCGGGGAAAATCGATCCATTCAGGGTGACCGAATTCATTACCCATAAAATTAAGGTAGCCTCCTCCCGAGGAACAGAAAGTGATAAGCCTTATCATTTTGTGAAGCGCTATCGCGCGATCGATGGTCAGACTGTGATGCGGTTTCGACATGCCGGTGTACATTTCTGCATCGATCATTCTGAATATAAGTGTTTTATCGCCTACAAGAGCCTGGTCGTGCGATTCACAGTATGATACGATCTTTTCCTCGGGCCGGTGCTGACTGAGCTCGTGGATGAGCTGCCCCATATCCCATGCTTCGTCAGGGGTATCCTTTACAAGTTTTATCCAGTAATCGGGAACTCCCATTGACAGCCTGTAATCGAAACCAAAACCTTTCCTGTCAGCAGGAGCCGCTATTCCCGGCATGCCGCTCATTTCCTCAGCCACAGTGAGCGCCTCCGGTCTGAACTGGTGAATGGTAAGGTTGGCGAGATAGAGATAGATAAGAGCATCAAGATCCTGGCCGCCATCAAAGTAATCTTCGTACCGGGTGAAGTTCTTCTCCAGGCCGTGATTGTAATAGATCATACTGGTGACTCCGTCGAACCTGAAGCCGTCGAATTTATATTCCTCGAGCCAGTACCTGCAGTTGGAAAGAAGGAAATGCAGCACATGGTCTTTCCCGTAATCGAAACAGAGTGAATCCCAGGCAACATGGTTCCGCCTGATCCCGTCGTGAAAATAAAGCCCGGGTGATCCGTCAAACAGCCCAAGCCCTTCCAGCACATTCTTTACCGAATGAGAGTGAACCAGATCCATAATAACCCGGATCCCGTATTCATGGGCCTTGTCGATCAGATGTTTCAGATCCTCAGGGGTGCCGAAACGTGACGAAGCGGCAAAAAAACTTGAAACATGATAGCCGAATGAACCATAAAAGGGGTGTTCCTGAATGGCCATCAACTGTATTGTGTTGTATCCCGATTTTGCAATAATCGGAAGCACGTTATCAGCGAATTCGCTGTAAGTTCCAACCTTCTCATGGGGAGTGGACATGCCGATATGGGCTTCATAGATGACCGGAGCAGTAGGCTCGGGAATGAATTCCCTGACTTTCCAATCATAGGCTTTTTCAGGACACCATACCTGGGCGGAAAAAATCTTGGTTGTCTCGTCCTGTGCAAGCCGGGTTGCATACGCGGGTATGCGCTCTCCCCTGCCTCCGCTCCAGTGAATTGAAAGCTTGTAGAGGTCGCCGTGGTTCAACGCTTCGGGAGGAAGCTTTATCTCCCAGTCGCCGGACTGGTTAATCCTGGTCATCTTATAAGCTGACCTTTCCTTCCAGCCGTTGAAAACACCGGTCAGAAAAATCTTTTCCGCGTTAGGGGCATATTCCCTGAACACCCACCCTTCATTGTCGCGGTGAAGCCCATAATAGAAATGCCCCATTGCAAATTCCATGAGCTTCCCGGCACCGGCAAGCTCTGCTTCTTTCGCCAGACACTTTTTTATCCGGCTTTCGATAATATCTCTGAAAGGCTCAAGCCAGGGATCAGATAAATAAAATTCTACAGGATTCATGACAGTTTATTAAGGGATAGATAGCCTCTATAAAAATACAAAATCTAAATCACTTAATTGCCCCGTTTTAAAAGGCTTTCTTATTTTTGCTGAAGTATAGCGAAATCACCATGACGATTCATTTTGGAAATGACTACCCTTCGCTGAATAATCCGTATGTCACGGTAGGGGTATTTGACGGAGTTCACCTGGGTCACCGGGCTTTGCTCGATCAGCTGGTGCTTAAGGCAGGTAACGCGGGCAGGGAGTCGGTCGTTATAACCTTTGAGCCTCATCCCAGGCTTGTGCTTCCCGGTGATAAAAGCAACCTGTCATTCCTCTCGACACCCGAAGAGAAAAAGGAACTCCTGGGGAAGTCAGGGATCGATCATCTTATCATTATGCCGTTTACAAGTGAACTTGCCGGAATGGGAGCAGGGCAGTTCATCAGCGAAATACTTACCGGTAAAATTGGTGCGGGATATCTTCTGGTCGGATATGACAACCACTTCGGGAAAGGCAGGGCTGCTGATTTCAGTAGTATCAGAAATCATGCACTGATGTACGGTCTGGAAACGGAGCAGGTCGAAGCCATTAAAGGCCCTGAAGGCTTTATAAGCTCAACCAAAATCCGCAATGCACTTCTGAGCGGAAGGCTCGATATGGCAAATGCATGCCTGGGATATTTCTATCCGCTTACCGGTGAAGTGGTGGCGGGAAGAAATCTGGGCCATCTGCTGGGCTTCCCGACAGCTAACATTATGCCTCCGGAAAACAAGCTTGTCCCAGCCGATGGAGTATATGCAGTTGAAACTGTTATCGGGAACAATAAATATAACGGTATGCTCAGCATTGGTGTCAACCCCACCGTTAACAAGGACCGGAAGAGCAGATCGGTTGAGGTTAATATTTTCGGCTTCGACGGGGATCTTTACGGGCAGACAATCACAGTGGTTTTCAGATATTGGCTGAGGGAAGAGAAGAATTTCGCCGGCACCGGACAGCTTTCTGACCAGATGAAACTCGACAGGATTGAAGCACTGAGATTGCTGACATGAACAACATCATTGATTTTATTGTTAACTTTGCGGCGAATCAAAAAAAAATTACCAAATGAACCAGATGGTTACTCTTGAAAATTACCGGGTTAAGGATATTTCCCTGGCTGCTTTCGGAAGAAAGGAAATAGAGATTGCTGAAAAGGAAATGCCGGGCCTCCTGGCTATCAGGAAGAAATATTCATCATTGAAGCCTCTGAAAGGAGCAAGAATAACAGGTTCACTTCATATGACGATACAGACGGCCGTACTTATCGAGACGCTCGCAGAGCTTGGCGCTGATGTAAGATGGGCAAGTTGTAATATTTTCTCTACACAGGACCATGCAGCCGCGGTAATAGCGGAAAAGGGTATTCCTGTCTTTGCATATAAAGGCGAATCGCTGGAAGAATACTGGCATTTTACGGCAAAGGCTCTTTCATTTCCCGGAGGAAAGGGACCCAACATGATCGTTGATGACGGCGGCGACGCTTCACTTCTTGTCCACCTCGGATATAAAGCCGAGAATGATCCCGGAATCCTTGATGCAAAAGCCTCAAGCAGGGAAGAAGCAATAATCTTCAACACCCTCAGGGAGATTCATAAGCAGGAACCCGGGAAATGGCACAGGATAGTTAGTGAGCTGAAGGGTATTTCAGAGGAAACTACCACCGGAGTTCACAGGCTCTATCAGATGATGGAGAGAGGTGAGTTGCTGGCACCAGCCATCAATGTAAATGATTCAGTGACAAAATCAAAGTTCGACAACCTCTACGGATGCCGAGAATCGCTGGCTGACGGCCTCAAGAGAGCGCTTGACGTGATGATTGCCGGTAAGGTTGTTGTTGTTTGCGGTTACGGTGACGTGGGAAAGGGATGTGCCCAATCGATGAGGGCTTTCGGAGCAAGGGTAATAATAACCGAAATCGACCCTATATGCGCCCTTCAGGCCTCAATGGAGGGGTTCGAAGTAAAGACAGTAGAGGATTCCCTTGGCGAAGCCAATATTTTCGTCACGGCAACAGGCAACAGGGACGTTCTTACCCTCGAACATATGATGAAGATGAAGGATCAGGCTATCGTATGCAATATAGGCCATTTTGACAATGAGATCCAGGTGGACCGGCTGAACGGCATGACGGAAATCAAAAGGGTTAACATCAAACCTCAGGTTGACAAGTATGTGTTCCCCGACGGCCACGCGATCTTCCTTCTTGCCGAAGGCAGACTGGTCAACCTCGGGTGTGCAACCGGACATCCTTCTTTTGTCATGAGCAACTCATTCAGCAACCAGACGCTGGCACAGCTTGAACTCTGGACAAAACCCCATGAAATAGGTGTTTACAGGCTTCCCAAACATCTCGATGAAGAGGTGGCAAGGCTCCATCTCGATCAGCTTGGAGTTAAGCTGACAAAATTGTCAGGGGAACAGGCTGACTATATCGGAGTTGACCCGAAAGGACCATACAAACCCGACCATTACAGGTATTGATCTGACCGGCAATGAGAGTGTTGTTTCACTTTTTCCGCCCGTTCCAGACCTCGATATACCGGTTTTGATCAAAGCTGGTGGCATAATTCTTTAAAGGATATTTGCCCGGACCGGAAACAGGGGTCCCGTACGCTGAAAGGGCATACCTGGTTCCGCATTCCGGACATTCAGCAATTGAAGCCATGTCGGTCTTAATCCGGACGCTTTGGCCGCTGACTGAAAAATCGTGGGGACAGGTCCTGTCATAGGCATAGTAATCATCAGGACCGCTGTATATGATTATCCCGTTATCGTCGTAACCCGCTGCCCTGCTTCCCCAGTTGTTCGTCGAGGCGTCAACCGTGTCCGATACCCCGATCACAAGAAGGCTCGAAAACTCCGGATCCATGAGGTCAATTGTGAAATCTACATAAACATCCGGTATCACATCATCATTCTCACTGCTGCATGAAACAGAAGTGAGTATTGTTAACAGGAGCTGGAAAAAAAGTGCCTTCTTAAGATATGCCATAATTGATTTCAGCGTTATTAAATAACGGCACAAAATTAGCATTAGAGTTGTTAATTGAGCAAATTTGAAAGGTATTTACAAATAATCAGCCGGAAATGAATTTTTTGTCATTCAGAAGACTGTTGATGCTTTTTCTGATAATGTTTTGCACCATTTCTGTATGCGAAGCTCAGAGATACAAGCGGAGTATCCGGAATCCTGAAAGGGAACTATTTGGCAAGAGCCTGAATACCAAACGAGTAAAATACAGGGAATCTCCAAGCGTGGTGAGGGCAAAGAAAAAGCAGAATGCCAATCAGGAAAAGCTGAAGAAGGATTACGCCGAATATGTTAAGAATGAAAGGAAGCGGGCAGTGGAGATTCAGTCACCCGAAGTCCGCGAGCGGATGACTGCAAACCGTAGGGAGTCTGACCTGAAATACAAGGAGAAAAAGAAGAAAAGGACTGCTGATGGCAAAATGGCAGGAAGAAAATTCAGATAGGAGATTAATCTGACTGACAACTAATCTGAGTTGCTTGCTTTGCCCTCTGAAGCCTTGGCGAAAGAGGGTTGCTTGCTTTGCCCTCTGAAGCTTTAGCGAAAGAGGGTTGCTTGTTGCTTGATAATGAGTATTATAAATCTAGAATAATTATTGAAATGATTATTACTGGTTTTACATATTTACTTATTAATCAAAAATTTAACCAGCAACCAGTAACCGGTAACTTGAGTTAATTACTTGTTATTTACCTGTTTTAACCTGCATTTTTTTTTGTAATTTACCAAAGGAATAGTATATTTGTTACTGAAGAGTTCCGGGAATCCCGGGATTCTTCTTGTTTTTTAACTGCAAGAGAAATAGAATGTCAGATAATGTATACATAACGGAAGATGGTCTTCAGAAACTCAGGGAGGAGATTGATGAGCTCAGGCTTGTTGAGAGACCTAAAATCTCCAGAATGATCGCGGAAGCCAGGGACAAGGGCGATCTTTCTGAGAATGCTGAGTATGCTGCTGCAAAGGAGGCTCAGGGAATGCTTGAAATGAAAATCTCACGGCTCGAGGATATTCTCTCCCGCTCAAGAGTTATCGATGAATCCAAAATCGATACCTCAACGGTAAGAATACTAAACAAGGTTAAGATCAAGAACAAATCCAATAACTATGTGATGGAGTACCAGATAGTTCCCGAAAGCGAGGCAAATCTGAAACAGGGTAAAATTGCAGTTAATTCTCCCATTGCAATGGGACTCATCGGTAAAAAGGTCGGTGAAACTGTCAGCATAAGAGTACCTTCGGGGCTGATGACCTTCGAAATACTCTTCATATCTTAGAATGATTATCGGCATTGATTAATAATATTGTTAATTTATGTTGTTTACATCCCCATCCCGGCCTTCCCCCACTTCCCAAACGTCATCCAAAAGTGCAGGAGCCATCAATGGAGGATTCATTTCCCTCCCGGGGAAAAGAAGAAAGGGGGTCAAGGTAACTAAAAAGTATCTTATTGAATATTAATAAATTACTGGTTCTATGGCAACTATATTCACTAAAATCATCAGGGGTGAAATACCATGCTACAAAGTGGCCGAGAGTGATAAATACTTTGCTTTTCTCGATATTAACCCGCTGATGGCCGGTCATACCCTGGTGGTGCCGAAAAAGGAAACAGACTACATCTTCGACCTGACTGATGATGATTTCTCGGGGCTTATGCTTTTTGCAAAAAAAGTTGCCCTCGGGATAGAAAAGGCAGTCCCCTGCGCCAGAATTGGTGTGGCCGTGGTAGGCCTTGAGGTGCCGCATGCCCATATCCACCTGGTGCCTATAAACACCATTTCGGATCTTAATTTCAGAAATCCCAAACTGAAGATGACGCCTGAGGAGTTTGAGAAAATTGCCTTAAGGATCAGTGAAAAGGTAATCCTCTGATTTTCCTGTCTTCCCTTTTTTCATTTCTTTACATTTCATAACTTTACAGGTACAATTCTGCCCGCTGCATGAATTACCTGTACGATCTGTGGGATGACGTCATAAGTCTTCTTCTTCCCAGGCTTTGCCATGGCTGTGGCAATCAGCTCCTGAGGAACGAGAAGGTTATTTGCACCGAATGTTATGTCGTTATACCCAGAACCAATTTCCATCTGATCCGCGAAAATCCGGTTGAAAAGCTCTTCTGGGGCAGGTGCCTGGTAGAGAGGGCTGCAGCATTTTCGTATTACACACGCGACAGCAGGATCAGGAGGATGATACATCATCTTAAGTACAAGGGCGCTGCCGAAATAGGAACCGAACTCGGGAGAATTTATGGAAATTCACTGAAAGACTCTGACTTTCTCCATGGAATTGATTTCATTATACCCGTTCCTCTTCACCCGTCCAAAAAGAGGCAAAGAGGATATAACCAGAGTGATCTCATTTCAATGGGGATCTCGGATGCCACGGGAATTCCCGTCGACACCGGGATATTGAAAAGAACGACAGTTACCGGCACCCAGACGAGGAAGTCGAGATACGACAGATGGACGAATGTGGATGACATATTCCGGGTTACCGGCCGGCAGAGGCTCGAAGGTAAGCATGTTCTTATAGTGGATGATGTGATAACGACAGGATCGACCATTGAGGCTTGTGCCGATGAAATACTCAGGGAAGGGAATACAAAGGTCAGCGTCGCGGCGCTAGCTTTTTCAGCAATCTGACGTACTATTGCTTTTTAATCCTGCGCGGATTCTTGCTGATGAAGTCTTTCCAGCTGTTGAAGTTCTTGTCCTGAACCGGATTATTGGTCTGGTAAAAGTGACATAATGCTGCAGCCAGTCCGTCGGTGGCATCAAGCCTTACTTCTATCCTGTCGAACTTAAGAATCTTCATCAGCATGGCTGCAACCTGTTCCTTTGATGCGGAGCCTCTTCCCGTGATCGACATCTTGATTTTCCTGGGAGCATATTCAGATACCGGAACGGAGCGGCTCAGTGCTGCCGCAATCGCTGCACCCTGCGCCCTGCCGAGCTTCAGCATCGACTGGACATTCTTTCCGTAAAAGGGGGCTTCTATCGCCAGCTCGTCGGGGTGATATTCCTCGATGATGCCAATCGTCCGCTCGAAAATATGCTTGATTTTCAGAAAGTGATCGTCATACTTCGACAGGTCGATCGAACCAATTGTAACAAGCTCGGGATCCCTGCCCGTTATCCTTATTATTCCGTAACCGGTTATGCTTGTTCCGGGGTCAATCCCCAGTATGATCCTTTCACTTTTGATCTTTTTCAATCTGTTCAGTTGTTACGCGTTATTCAGGCATTCGCTCTGCATCCGTTTTTTTGCGCTTCACCTTAGTGCAAAGATAGCTGATTACGCGCTCTTTCTCTTTTTGTTCTGAATCAATATTCCTGATACTATAAGAATTAAACCTGCCGGAGTTGTATAATAGATGGGCTCGTGAAGTATGAAATGCACAAATACAAGTGAAAGAAACGGGGCAAGGTAAACCAGGTTGCTCACCTTATCGGTGGAGGGTGCCAGCTGAAGGGCCTTGAGCCAGAAGAAGAATGTAATTCCCATTTCAAAAAGACCGATGTATATTCCGGATGACAAGCCTCTCAAACTGATACCTGTCAGCCAGTCGCCTGTTACTGCCATTGTAAGGGCAAGATAGAATGATCCGAACAGGAAGCTGAGAAAAAGTTTCACCGCTTCATCCCTTTTATCCTTTACATTCAGGATAAAATACAGGGCCCAGAACACCGAACTGCCTGTTGCCAGCAGCACTCCCCTGGTATCGGCCCGGCCATGGCTGAAAAGATTCCCCTGGGATGATATTATATAAACTCCGAGAAATGAAATAAAGAGTGCGGCAAAACTGCGTGCAGCGATCTTCTGCTTAAGGATTGGCACCGAAAGAAAGACAAGGATGATGGGCCATATCATGTTGAGGGGCTGTGCCACCTGGGCAGGCAGGAGCTGATATGCCCTGAGCAGTACAAGGTAATAAATGAATGGGTTCATCAGCCCCAGAATTGCTGACTTCAGCAAGTCGGACGGCGAGGACAAGCTCAGCAGACTTGTTTTTCTCTCCAGAAGGAGGATTCCCATCAGGGCCAGGGCAGATGTTGCCGAGGCTATTGAAAGCATGTGGAGGACAGACATCTCTCCAAGACAGATCTTGAATGCCGTTGGTATTGTCGCCCAGAACAGGATTGCAATTCCGGCATAGATGTATGATAGACGCGATCTGTTCATTCTTTGAGCCCTGAGGTAATTTATTCCTTTTCAGGAACAGGAGGAGTATGGATACGGATTATCAGTCAATGATGCCGAATCCGGTGTAAGGCCTGAGAACTTCCGGGATTGTGATTCCCTGCTCCGTCTGATTATTCTCAAGAAGGGCGGCAACAATTCGCGGCAATGCAAGTGCGCTTCCGTTCAGGGTGTGAACAAGCCGGTTCTGCTTTTCCCCTCTTTCCCTGAACCTGCATTTAAGCCTGTTGGCCTGGAAAGATTCAAAATTAGATACTGAACTCACCTCAAGCCATCTTTTCTGGGCTGCCGACCATACTTCAAAATCGTAGGTCATGGCTGAAGTGAACGACATATCGCCTCCGCAAAGCCTCAGGATACGGTAGGGGAGTCCGAGCTTTGAAACCAGGCTTTCGACATGGCTGACCATCTGGTCGAGGCATTGGTATGAATTGTCGGGGTGAGCTATCTGCACTATTTCCACCTTATCAAACTGGTGAAGCCTGTTGAGCCCTCTCACATGAGCTCCCCACGATCCGGCCTCCCTTCTGAAGCAGGGGGTATAAGCTACATTTTTTACCGGCAGGTCGTCCCCGTCAAGTATAACATCCCTGTATATGTTGGTTACGGGAACCTCGGCGGTGGGGATCAGGTAGAAGTTATCAATTCCCACGTGATACATCTGTCCTTCCTTGTCGGGCAGCTGACCAGTTCCGAAACCGGAATCCTCATTAACCACAATGGGGGGCATCAGCTCCGTATATCCTTCTTTGACTGCCTCGTCGAGAAAAAAGGAGATAAGAGAGCGTTCCAGCCTGGCTCCTTTTCCCTTGTAAACCGGGAATCCCGCTCCGGTAAGCTTTATGCCCAGATCGAAATCGATGATATCGTACTTCTTAATAAGATCCCAGTGCGCCAGCGCTGTTTCAGGAAGAACCGGTATGACACCGCCTTCCTTCACCTTTACATTATTGTCGGCTCCAAAGCCCGGAGCAACAAGGCTGTAGGGCAGGTTTGGGAGCTTTATTATCTCATTCCTTACCTCATTTTCAAGAACATCAAGTTTTTCGGACAACAGTTTGATCTCTTCCTTCAGAGAGTAGGTCTTTTCCTTTGCAACGGCTGCCTCATCCTTCCTGCCTTCCTTCATCATGCCTCCGATTTCCTTCGATATCCGGTTCATATCTCCCTGCATCTGGTCGCACTTCGACTGTATCTCGCGGCGCGTCTGGTCGAGTTCAAGTATCCTGCCGACTATCTCGCCGGCATCGAAGTTCTTTATCCTGAGTCGTTCGACAATGAAGCCGCTGTTTTCCCGGATTAGGTTTATCGTAAGCATTTTGCTGTCAGTTTAATAAAAAAAGCAGGCCGGAAAGCCTGCTGCAAAAATATAAAAACTCCCGGTAATGCTTTCCCCTGAGGGAAAGAATTTCGGGAGCTTAAAATTCTTAAGATGTTGTTATTCAGCAACCGGTTTCACCGATACGAAAATCTTATTGTCTTTTCTCTTTCTGAATTCAATCTCACCATCCTTAAGGGCAAAAAGGGTATGGTCGCGGCCGATACCTACGTTCAGCCCGGCATTGTGTCTGGTTCCCCTCTGGCGTACAATGATATTGCCTGCTTTGGCTATCTGACCTCCGAAGAGCTTGACGCCGAGTCGCTTGCTTTCTGAATCGCGGCCGTTACGTGAACTTCCCGCTCCTTTCTTGTGTGCCATAACTGTATAGT
>JBAQCK010000041.1:0-16730 GCA_049294075.1 Bacteroidales bacterium
GCCTTATTGGCGGCGGCGACTCGGTTGCAGCTATCAACAAGAACGGACTCGCCGATAAGGTAAGCTATGTTTCAACAGGCGGCGGCGCGATGCTCGAATACATGGAAGGCAAAAAACTCCCGGGCATAACAGCGATCCGGGGAGAATAACCCGTTATGAATAGAATTCTGCTTCCGGTTCTGATACTGACGCTTGTCCTTGCAGGTTCCTGCAAAAAGGATGAAACACCCGACACCGGCGGTACTGTAACCATCGACAATACCACCACCCTGGGCTCCACTACATATTATGTCTACGGCTTTCTGTTTTCCCAGGCAAAAAAGGTGACGACGAGAGAAACTCCCAGGCCCGACGTAACGGTCGACAGCGATGGCACCAACATTCTGTTCATGACCGAAAACGAAAGAAACTCATTCTACCTGGCGGGCGAATACAATGATGCATCCTCAGCCAAAACCGCTTTCGACAACCTTACTTCGGCCTCAATATCCGAAGACCAGTGGGATGGACTTGCCATGCCCCTCAGGGCTTACCAGGTATGGGTCTACCGGGCAGGATCAAGGACTTCAGGGAACGATCACTATGCCAAGATGAGGATCATATCGACAAGAACCGAACCCGGCGATGTAAAGCCTTTCGCCGAATGCACATTCGAATGGGAATATCAGTCTGACGGAACGCTAACCTTTCCGGGGAAATGACAGGAGCCCTCCCTGACAGTATTTTTGAAATAGAGGATCCCGGATCATTCTCATCCGCTGCCCTCAGAATATTCAGGTTCCAGGCTGCCTGTAATCCTGTTTACGGCAGCTTCATTTCCGCCCTTGGCATTAATCCGGCTCAAATTCATGATATCAGGGAGATCCCCTTTCTTCCCGTGGAGTTCTTTAAAAGCCACAGGGTGATATCCGCCAACCTTCCCGCGGGGCTTGTCTTTGAAAGCAGCCGGACGACAGGTGCCGAACCCGGACGTCATTATGTCATCGACCCTGAACTTTACAGGCTAAGTTATCTTACTGCCTTCAGACATTTTTACAGAGATCCTTCCGGATATGTGATCGCTGCCCTGCTGCCTTCATATACAGAGCGGCCCGGCTCGTCGCTGGTGACAATGATGGAGGGACTGATAAGGGAAAGCGGGTGCGGGGATAGCGGTTTTTATGAGGGAAGAACGGAAGAGCTGGCAGCCATGCTGGAATCAGTCAGGACTGACGGCAGGGAAAAATTCCTGATGGGAGTCAGCTTTGCCCTGCTCGATCTGGCGAACGATCTGTCGCCCGACCTTTCGGGAACTATAGTCATGGAGACAGGCGGAATGAAGGGACGCGGGAAGGAGATCACCAGGGATGAACTGCACGGTATTCTTACAGCGAAACTGAATGTACCGGTCATACACTCGGAATACGGTATGACGGAACTTCTGAGCCAGGCTTATTCTGCCGGGAACGGCATCTTCAGGTGCCCGCCATGGATGAAGATACTTATACGGGATCCTCACGACCCGCTCGATGTAAGCGATGAAGCCGGAAGGGCAGGCGGTGTAAACATTATAGATCTGGCAAACTATTATTCCTGTTCCTTCCTTGCAGCCGGCGATTACGGGCGGCTTCATGAAGACGGGGCTTTTGAAATATCAGGAAGAATTGACAACACCGACATCCGGGGCTGCAACCTGATGGCCTTGCAGTAAGGCCTGTTTACAATTAACTTTCAGAGATAAACAATCCTTTTGTTCTTCGCGCTTGCATAAATGGCAAGGACCAGTTCAACGGCCTTTTTTGCTTCCGGGGCGTCGACTGCAGGGGCGCGGCCGTTATCGACCGCCTTTATTATGTCGAGAAGCTGGCGCAGGTGCCCCAGGTCGCTGATTGCCTTTGGATCCGACACGCCTCCTCCGGTCACATTACTGCCGGAGTATTTTTCCCATATCCTTTCATCATACTCGGTTTCTTCATCAAATTTCCATGTGAGCAGTTTCTCCTCTTCAATCACTACCGAGCCCTTTGTGCCCAGCACCTCGATCCTCCTGTAGAATCCGGGATTGACGGCTGTTGAGGCCTCAATGACTCCGACGGCCCCGTTCTCAAATTTGAGGGTCGCCGAAGCAACGTCTTCCACTTCAATGCCCTCATGTCCAACCAGTCCGGAAAATGCACATACCGCCGACACCTTTCCCATGAACCACCTCAGGAGATCGACCGAGTGAATTGCCTGGTTCATGACGGCCCCTCCTCCGCTGGCGGCCAGGTCGGACCTCCACTTAACCTCCTTGTAGTATTCAGGGGTTCGGAACCATTTGACATAGGCATCGCCCATCACCAGCTTCCCGAAGCGTCCCTGGTCGATGGCTTTCTTGAGTTCCATGTTTACCCTGCTGAACCTCATCGGGAATATGCCCGACACCAGCACGTTGTGTTTTATGCCGGCATTGATTATCCTGTCGCAGCGTTCGAGACTGGTTTCAAGGGGTTTCTCTATGATGCAGTGCTTTCCGGCCGTAATGGCTGCAAGGGCTGGTTCGAGATGTAAGCCTGACGGGGTGCAGATGCAGACTATGTCGATCCCGTCGTCATTACATAGTTCCTCAACCGATTCAAAGGCTCTGCAATTATTTTTAGCGCTGAATGACTGCGTTTTCCCCGGATTGTGATCAAAGACACCAACCAGCTCTGAATCCATGATGGTATCAATGGCCCTCGCGTGGACCTCGGCTATCGAACCTGCTCCTATAATTCCGAATCCATGCTTCATGCCTACCTCAGCGTTGGATAAAACGCGTCCTCTATGTGTTTGTCTATTGTCAATGTCTGGCCTTTCGCGAGAACTGTTATCACATCAAATCTCGCCGGCTTGCTGATATCAAACCACCTTATGTAAGTGTCGGCAGCCAGGACCAGCGACCTCTGCTTCTGATTCGTAACCGCATCCTGCGGCGACTCCAGAAAATCTTCGGACCGTGTCTTCACCTCGACGAATACAATAAACTTCTCTGTCTCGGCGATGATATCCACCTCCAGCTTCCCGGACTTCCAGTTTCTGTTCCTGATCTTGTAGCCATTGTTCTGCAGAAAAGACAAAGCAAGGTCTTCCCCTTTCCTGCCGAGAGTTGACGACTCACTCATTTAGTTCTCTTTTATTTATAGAGAACGGGATTATATCTCGATTAGTTTGTGCCTGATTGCGAAAAGAATCAGACTGGCAGTGTTTTTGGAGTTTGTCTTGCCGAGCAGGTTGGCCCTGTGCTTGTCGACGGTGCGTTTGCTGATGAACAGGTTTTCAGCTATTTCCTGGTTCGAAAGTCCCTCGCAGATCTTCAGAAGAATCTCTTTCTCCCGCTTTGAAAGGTTGGCTGACTTGCTTTCGTTCTCACGGTGCTTTATCTTCTGAATGACATGGTAGAGAAGCTCCTGCGAGAAATAGCTGCCCCCCTTGTTCACCGTAAGTATGGCCTCCTTAACCTCCGATATGTCGGAATCCTTCAGTACAAATCCCTTGGCTCCGGCATCCACCATTTTGTAGTAATACTCCTCCTCACCGTACATCGACAGGGCAATGATGTCGAGTTCGGGACAGATCTTCAGGGCTTTCCTGGTAGCCTCGATCCCGTCCATCTCAGGCATGTTGATATCCATCAGGGCAACGTCGGCGCAAGTATCCCTGATCAGCTTAAGGAACTCCTCACCGTTTGAGGCCTCACCGGTAACCTCAAATTCAGGGAAGGCGTTCAGAAGAATCCTCAGTCCGTTCCGGAAAAGCTGGTGATCGTCCGTTATTATTATTCTGATCTTTTCCACGTGAAGCTTATTCAATCATTTTGATAAGGGCGCTGGTGCCTTTCCCCGGATTGCTTTCGAGGATGAAGACACCGTCGACCGACTTTACCCGTGTTTCAATGTTCGACAGCCCCATCCCTTTCTCATTATCCTCCTTGCCGAGCGAAGCTGTATCGAACCCGCGCCCGTTGTCGGAGAACTGCAAGGTAATGAATTTTTCAAGCCTGTTCAGTTCGATCTCGATCTTTGATGCTCCTGAATGCCTTATTGAATTGTTAATCAGTTCACAGGCAGCCCGGTACATAACCACTTCCTTTTCAGGATCGATCCTGCTGTTCTCCATGTTCGACTTGAAATCAATCTCAATGGCCCTTGTCTGGTTTATCTTGGCGATGAAAGCAGAGAGAGCGCTGGAGACACCGAAGTTCGACAGTATGTGAGGACTGAGATTATTCGAGATATCCTTAAGGGTGTTGATGGCTTCGTTGATGAGGTGATTTGTATTGTTCAGGATAACGGTGTCGGTCGGATCAGTGATCCGACCGCCCAGGGCCGACAGCGACATCTTCACTGTCGACATGAGCGGACCGAGCCCGTCGTGAAGATCCTTGGCAAACCGTTTCCTCTCATTTTCCTCGGTGTTAATTATTGCGCTGATCACCCTTTTCTCCGATTTCATCCTGTCGATGTCGGCACGCTTAAGCGAAGAAAATAGTTCCCTTATCAGAACCACCCCGGTTATTATCATGAAGGAGATAATCACATCGAGCCAGTAGTCGATCATCTGCCATGTGTACGACGGTGTTCCCCTGAAAAACTCAAAGAGCTGGAAGATTTTCCTGAGAGCCATGAAAACGAATGACATGGACAGCAGTATCCATGAAAGCCGGTATTTGGTGAGCTTCATAAACCGGAGCGCTATGGAGGCAGCTATGATCTGGAGGACTATTGAGATAATCAGGGCTATTAATCGTATCATTTCAGGCGCAATGTATTGCAAAAATAGCACGAATTTGCCAAACGGCATAAAAGGTTTATTTATTACCTTTGACGCCTCAAATTGCAAGATGAAGTTTCTTTACAATACCGGAATCCTCTTGTTTATCCTCGCCGTGAGGCTGTTGTCGCCCTTCAACTCTAAGGTGCGGCTCATGGTGAAGGGATGGAAAGACTGGGAAGAAAAACTGAAGGAAAAAGCAGGTGCCGGAGGAAGGAATATCTGGGTGCACTGCGCTTCACTGGGCGAATTTGAGCAGGGGAGACCGTTGATAGAGGAGCTCAGGAGCCGGGAGCCGCAAAGCAGGATAATCCTTTCCTTCTTTTCACCCTCCGGCTATGAGATAAGGAAGAATTACCAGGGTGCCGATTATGTATGCTACCTCCCTCCCGACACACCCGGAAACGCTGAAAGATTTTTAAAGGCAGTGAATCCCTCGGCAGTCATCTTTGTAAAATACGAGTTCTGGAATAACTATATTTCCGAGACCAGCAGGAGGAACATACCTCTTTATCTTGTATCCGGTACCTTCAGGCCCGGTCAGCATTTCTTTAAATGGTACGGAGCATTCTTCAGGGAGATGCTGTTGAGCTTCACCCATATTTTTGTCCAGGACCTGCGGTCGGAAGGCCTGTTAAGAAGTGCAGGGATAAACAATGTAACGGTGGCCGGCGACACCAGGTTCGACAGGGTGATTCAGATTGCTTCCTCTGCAAAGGATATAGGAGCTCTGGAGACGTTCAGGGGCAACAGCCGGCTCGTTCTGGCAGGAAGCAGCTGGCCGCCCGATGAGGAGATTCTTGCACGGTATATCCATGAACATCCGGGTATTGTGAAGTGGGTGTTCGCGCCGCATGAGATTGATAAATCCAATATCGGGCGGCTCGAAAAACTCTTGGGGAAGGGCGTTGTCAGGTTTTCTGAGTTCACTGAGGCCGGGGCAGGTGCGGAAATCATGATAATAGATAATATGGGAATGCTTTCATCTGCTTACAGATATGCAAGTGTTGCCGTGGTAGGAGGGGGATTCGGCAAAGGGATACACAATGTTCTCGAGCCTGCCTGCTGGGGTAAGCCGGTATTGTTCGGGCCAAACCACGGGAAATTCCGCGAAGCCGTTGAACTGATAACGGAGGGAGGGGGAAAGGTTTTTACGGATTATAATGATTTCAGGGAGTCCCTCGATATCTGGCTTTCGGATATAGAATCCTACAGGAAAGCTGCCCGCTCTGCTGGTGAATACGTTAAGAAAAACAGTGGTGCTACGGCAACGATCCTGAAGCAAATATTATGACAGGGGCAAAAAAATATTAACAATTCCGGCGCATAACTTGTTAATAACATAACTTTATACGACAAAAACCTTTTTTTCAAAGAGCAGTAAATTGCCCAGCCGTTATTGAATGAAATGTAATAAGTTTGTAACCAAAAAATCAAATAGTTAGTGTAGTATTGCATTTGAAAATTAATCCTAAATCATATTTTTATTATGAAACATTTTAAACACACGCTTGCGATATTATTGTTTATGCTGATCCCGGTGCTTGCTATGGCTCAGGGATCCACAACGTCATCAATGAGCGGACAAATTACAGACAGTCAGGGAGCCCCTCAGGCCGGGGCTACAATTGTCGCAACACATGTGCCCTCGGGATCAATTTACGGCGCAACGGCCAACAGCCAGGGATTATATTCAATCCAGGGAATGCGTCCGGGTGGTCCCTACAAGGTTGAAGTTTCCTTCATTGGTTACTCGAAGGAGACCTTCACGGATATCAATCTTTCGCTCGGTGAGACCTTCGGGCTGAATGTCAGCATGACCGAATCGAGCACTGAACTCAATGTCGTCACAGTTGTTGGAGCCAAACCTTCAAAGTTCAACATGCTCAAAACCGGAGCTACCACAAACATTTCCGCGGAGCAGATGACGATGATGCCGACCATTAACAGGAATATCGGTGACATTTCAAGGGTTTCTCCCTATGCAAACGGGATGAGCTTCTCGGGCGGTGACGGACGTTCCACAAACTTCACTGTCGACGGTTCAAACTTCAACAACAACTTCGGACTCAGCAGCAGCCTGCCCGGCGGGGGCAACCCGATATCTCTCGACGCCATCGAGGAAGTTCAGGTTGTAATTGCTCCCTTCGATGTCCGCCAGACCAATTTCATCGGGGGAGGTATCAATGCCATCACCAAATCAGGGACTAACACCTATAAGGCCACTGCCTATACCTATTATACCAACCAGGATATGAGAGGTAACAAGATTGGCAACCACGATTTCGGAGATCGCATAAAGGAATCGAATTCTATCTATGGATTCACCGTAGGAGGTCCGATCATCAAAAACAAGCTCTTCTTCTTCGGGAACCTTGAATATGAAAAAACTCCCCAGCAGGTGATCCGCTGGCGTGCTTCCACCAATGGTGTCTCCGACCAGCAGACCATCTCACGCGTTACTGAATCCGATTTGCAGACGGTATCAGATTTCCTGAGAAATAATTACGGCTACGAAACGGGTTCGTTCAATAGTTTCCCGGCTGACGAGTCAAACCTTAAATACCTGGCCCGCATCGACTGGAACATCACCGATGCCCACAAGCTGAGCGTCCGCTACAATCATACCAAGAACACTGCATGGAACCCGCCCAACGGAAACTCGACCGACGGAAGTTACCGTGACCGTAACAAGGACCGCGTCGGAGAATTTTCGTTCTCATATGCTAATTCGATGTATTCGATGGATAATATTGTCAATTCCGGATCACTGGAGTTGAACAGCAGGTTCTCTAACACCATGTCAAATCAGCTGCTTGTCACTTATTCCGACATCAAGGACGTACGCGGATCAACCTCTTCGCCTTTCCCCTTCATTGATATCATGAGCGGTGACCTGGCAACAGGGGCTGATGCCCTTGCTCCCTATATCTCAGCTGGTTATGAACTCTTCACCTGGAACAACGGCGTTAAAAACAAGATCATAACGGCTACCGACAACTTCACCTATTATCTTGATGCACACAAACTGACTGCCGGTGTCAGCTTCGAATACCAGATGGCTGACAATAATTACATGCGTAACGGGACCGGATATTATCGCTACTACAGTCTGAGTGATTTCCTCAATGGAGCAGCCCCTGTTGACTTTGCCCTGACATATGGTACCAATGGAGAACTGGTTCCCTCGAACGCTGTAAAATTCAACCAGATAGGAGCCTATATCCAGGATGAATGGAGTCCCCTTCAGAACTTTAAGCTTACTGTCGGCCTGCGTGCTGATAATCTTTCGTTTATCGATGATATCATTACAAATAATGCAATCAGGGAACTCGACTTCGGTGGCAGGCATATTGATACCGGGGAATGGCCAAAATCAAGAATCAATCTGTCGCCCCGCGTCGGCTTTACCTGGGATGTGAATTCAAATAAATCGATCGTGGTACGAGGCGGAACAGGTATATTCACCGGCCGTCTGCCCCTGGTGTTCTTCACCAACATGCCTTCGAATGCCGGCATGAACCAGATTCTGATGAAACTCCAGACACGCTTCAACTCTGACGGAACAGTTCGTTCCACCGATCCAAAACTTGCACTTCTGGCAGGCCCGATGATCACAGATGTTGATGAAATGATCGAAAGGCTCGATTTCCAGACCGTGGTTACCCCCGAGGATGGAAGCGTTCCAAGCTCAATCGCAGGCGTGGATCCTGATTTCAGGATGCCGCAGGTATGGAAATCTTCACTGGCAGTCGACTACAAGGTGCCTGTTGAATTCCCGTTCTCAGCTACCGCTGAAGGTATGTTTACAAAAAACATCAATGCTGTGATGATCCGGAATTATGCTGTTATGGATCCCACGAGCAGCTGGTCGAGATTTGCCGGACCTGACAAACGTTACATTTTCCCGGCTGAGTATCTGTACAGCGGGACTATCAAGGATGCATCCGTTCTTTCAAACACTAGTAAGGGCTATGGTTATACCCTGAACCTTACTGTCAATGCAGAACCGGTTAAGAATCTCGACCTGATGGCCGCCTATACAAAGACCGAGATGAAGGAACTTTCGGGTATGCCCGGAAGCAACGCCAACTCGGCATGGATAGGGGTTTATTCCGTTGACGGACCGAACAACCCGACCGTCCAGAGGTCACAGTATGTGATGCCCGACAGGGTTACAGGATCATTATCCTACCGCATTCCCTACCTGAACGATCATATGGCATCAACCATCAGCCTCTTCTACTCAGGTTTCACTCCTTACGGCAACTCCTTTACCTACAGCAACGATATGAACGGCGATGGAGTAACCACCGACCTGATTTACATACCGAAGCAAAAAGGGGAAGTGTCATTCCTGACCTCAGCCGACGAAAATGCATTTTTCAATTTCATCGAACAGGATAAATACCTGAGCAAACACAAGGGAGAATATGCTGAAGCTTATGCAGCGCGGGCACCATGGGTGAACCGGATCGACCTTCGCTTTGTACAGGATTTCTCAGTTAAAGCCGGAAACACCAGTAATACTCTGCAGCTGAGCATCGACGTGCTTAACGCCGGAAACCTCATAAATTCAAAATGGGGTGTTTACAAAAACATGGCCGCCAGTAACTATGGCTCAATCCTGAAATATGAAGGACGCGATGAGTCAAATGTTCCGACATACTCAATGGTGAAGGTTAATGACGCATACCCGACTAAAACCTACGACACCTATCTTAACATTAGTCAGTGCTGGATGCTCCAGGTTGGGCTGCGCTATATTTTCAACTAAGCGCTTTCCGGTTATATAAAAAATTAAGGGCGCCTGAATAAGGCGCCCTTTTTTTCAGCCCAGGCTGGCTCAAAGCTTTGTGTTAGAGCATCATTTGAGTTAAGTAGCTGACATACAGCCTCTTAGCCCTAAGTTAATAACTCTCCCTTAGAATGTTAATAAAGTTAAATTTTTAAGCTTGCATCAAGTTGGATGCTTGTCTATTTTAGCGATTACCCGCTACAAAAATCAACGGTCATATAATCGCAACATTATCAAAAGTTAACAGATTTATTTTTTCAAGATGGGAGATTTATTTGTCCAGGAGTCAGTCATCGCATCCGCGAAAGCAAGTGATGCGGCAGCAAAAGAAAACAAGAAAGGAACAGAAATGAAGGATCCTGACAAACCGGCTGAAAAGAAATCTGAGAAGGTCACATACTCTCATGATGAAGCAGTCGAAGCCAGCATTGAGTATTTCAATGGTGATGAACTGGCAGCCAGGGTATGGGCTAATAAGTATGCCGTGAAGGATTCGTTCGGAAATCTCTATGAGAAGACACCCGACGACATGCACCGAAGGCTGGCAAGAGAAATCCGCAGAGTGGAACTCAAATACAAAAACCCTCTTCCTGAGGAACTTATCTACAGCGTTCTGAAGGATTTCAAATACATAGTGCCCCAGGGAGGGCCTATGACCGGCATCGGAAACGACTATCAGATAGCATCGCTGTCAAACTGCTTTGTGATAGGCAATGATGGTATCGCCGACTCCTACGGAGGAATCATGAAGATCGACCAGGAGCAGGTTCAGCTGATGAAACGCCGCGGAGGTGTCGGACACGACCTTTCCCACATCAGGCCGAAGGGATCGCCCGTTCTGAACAGCGCCCTTACTTCAACCGGAGTCGTCCCTTTTATGGAAAGATATTCCAACTCCACCCGCGAGGTGGCACAGGACGGAAGACGCGGTGCGCTTATGCTCTCGATATCCATCAAGCACCCCGACAGCGGCAGGTTCATCGACGCCAAAATGGAAAGCGGCAAGATAACAGGAGCAAACGTCTCGGTGAAGATCACCGATGAGTTCATGAAAGCTGTCGAAAATAAAGCGATCTTCAGGCAGCAATACCCAATAGTATCAGATAATCCGAAATTTGTCAGGGATGTTGATGCAGTCCAGCTTTGGACCAAAATAATCCATAATGCCTGGAAATCAGCCGAACCCGGCATGCTTTTCTGGGACACAATAATAAGGGAAAGCGTTCCCGATTGCTATGCCGACCTGGGCTTCGCTACAGTTTCAACAAACCCGTGCGGCGAAATTCCACTCTGCCCCTACGACAGCTGCCGCCTGCTGGCTATCAACCTGTTCAGCTATGTGATGGATCCCTTCACCGACAAGGCAACATTTAACTTTGAACTTTATAAGGAACATGTCGGACTGGCCCAGAGGATGATGGACGACATCATCGACCTGGAACTTGAAAAGATAGACGCGATCCTGGCCAAGATCGAAGCAGATCCTGAACAGGAAGAACTGAAACGCGTCGAAAAGAACCTGTGGCTGAACATAAGGAAGAAATCGGAGCAGGGAAGAAGAACGGGCATCGGGATAACAGCCGAAGGTGATATGCTTGCAGCGCTCGGTCTGAGGTATGGCAGTGATGAGGCTATAAATTTCTCAGTCGATGTGCATAAGACTCTTGCTCTCGAAGCATACAAATCATCAACCTACCTTGCAAGGGAGAGAGGTCCCTTTACCATTTACGATGCTAAAAGGGAAATGAACAATCCCTTCATCCTCAGAATGAAAGAGGCCGATCCGGTTATGTACAACAATATGGTAAAATACGGACGCCGTAACATAGCCCTTCTCACGATAGCACCCACGGGCACAACCAGCCTCATGACCCAGACTACCTCGGGAATCGAACCCATCTTCTCGGTGTTCTACAAGCGCCGCAGAAAGGTTAATCCGAACGATAAAGACGTCAAAATTTCATTTAAGGACGAGGTAGGCGATTCATGGGAAGAGTTCATAGTTTTCCACCACAAGTTTGTCGACTGGCTGAAACTGAACGGCTACGATCCAGACAATGTAACCCGCATGGGCGATGAGGAAATCAATGCAATCATAGCTAAATCACCGTATTACAAGGCCACGGCAAATGATGTCGACTGGGTGGCAAAGGTTCGCATGCAGGGCGCTATCCAGAAATGGGTCGACCATTCAATAAGCGTTACAATCAACCTGCCGTCGGATGTGAAGGAGGAAATGGTGAGTGAACTGTACATGACAGCCTGGAAATCGGGATGCAAAGGCGCTACCGTTTATCGCGACGGATCGCGCGACGGGGTTCTGATCGCCGGTAAGAGCGATGCCAGGGCTGAAAGGCCAAAACGCCCGAGAGTCCTCGACTGCGACGTAATCCGCTTCAACTTCAACGAGGAAAAATGGGTGGCATTCGTGGGCCTCAAGGACGGCAGACCCTATGAGATATTCACCGGTCTGGCTGATGATGAGGTCTTTCCGATTCCAAAAACCATCGTAAAGGGAAAGATCATCAAGGTTAAGCTGGATGACGGCAAAACAAGGTATGACTTCCAGTACACCGATAAATATGGGTACAAAAAGATCTTTGAGGGACTGTCGCACATGTTCAAGCCGGAATACTGGAACTATGCCAAGCTCATATCGGGAGTGCTCCGCCACGAGATGCCCATCCAGGATGTCGTGAACCTGGTTCAGTCGCTGAAACTCGACAGCGAATCGATAAACAACTGGAAGAACGGCGTCGAGAGAGCACTTAAGAAATACATTCCGAACGGCACGAGAGCCAAGGGAAAATGCGGTGAATGCGGTTCCGATAATCTTGTGTACGAGGAAGGATGCCTGATCTGCAAAGACTGCGGATCGTCAAAATGTGGTTGATCATTTAATCACCTCAAGTTCTCTGCCGATCTTCTCAAAGGCCGCGATGGCCTTGTCGAGATGTTCCTTTTCATGGGCGGCCGAAAGTTGAACCCTTATCCTGGCCTGGCCTTTCGGAACCACCGGGTAATAGAAGCCTGTGACATAAATGCCTTCATTTAGCAATCTGGCTGCCATGTCCTGCGACAGTCTGGCGTCGTAAAGCATGACGGCACAGATGGCCGACTGGGTGGGCCTGATGTCAAATCCTGCCGCCATCATCTTCTCCATGAAATACTTCGTGTTGTAATGCAGTTTATCCTGCAGTTCATTGGTCTCAGTCATCATCTCAATCATCCTGATGCCTGCAGCAGCAACGAGCGGCGGGATGGAATTGCTGAAGAGATAGGGCCTCGAGCGCTGACGTAGCATCTCGATGATCTCTTTCTTCCCCGTGGTGAATCCGCCGATGGCTCCGCCGAAGGCCTTGCCCAGGGTGCCGGTGATGATCTCGATCTTTCCCTTCAGGTTGTAAAGCTCGGTAACACCCCGGCCTGTTTCACCGACCACTCCTGCAGAGTGTGATTCATCGACCATTATCATTGCATTGTACCTGCCAGCAAGCTCATGGATCCTGTCGAGCGGCGTCACATTGCCGTCCATTGAAAAGACGCCGTCGGTGACTATCAGCCTGAATCGCTGAGACTGAGCCTCCTTCAGCTTCTCCTCCAGGTCGCTCATGTCGGCATTGGCATACCTGTAGCGCTGCGCCTTGCAGAGACGTATCCCGTCGATGATAGAGGCATGGTTCAGGGAGTCCGAAATAATCGCGTCCTCTTCGGTGAGCAGCGGTTCAAACACACCTCCGTTTGCATCGAAGCAGGCTGCATACAAAATGGTGTCTTCCATTCCGAAAAAGTCAGCCAGCTTCTGTTCCAGCTCCTTATGAAGGTCGCCTGTGCCGCAGATGAATCGCACCGACGACATGCCGTAACCATGGGTGTCGAGGGCTTTTTTCGCAGCCTCAACAAGTTTCGGGTTAGCCGACAGACCCAGATAGTTGTTCGCGCAGAAATTGAGAACCTTTTGCCCGGTGTCGAGTGTAATCTCAGCCCCCTGGGGCGATACGATGACTCTTTCATTCTTGTACAGACCGGCTTCCCTTATTTCGGAGAGAACCTGAATGAGATGTCGCTGATAATCTTTATACATTATATTGTCTATTTAGTTTCTTTAAGCCCCCCTCTTTAAGCCCCCTTTAGGGTCCCGAAAGCTTTCGGGTTGGGGGTAAGCCCCCTTTAGGGTCCCGAAAGCTTTCGGGATGCGGGTAAGCCCCCACGGGGGATGGGGGTCTAATCCCAGTTAAGTATCACCTTTCCGCAATCACCGCTTTCCATCACATCAAAACCCTTCTGGAATTCGTCGATGCTGAACCTGTGCGTGATCACCGGGTTGAGGTCGATTCCTCCAATGATCATCTGTTCCATTTTATACCATGTTTCCCACATTTCCCTTCCGTAAATTCCCTTCAGGGTGATTGCCTTGAAGATGATGTCGCTCCATGGCACCTCAAAATTCGAAGGCAGGATGCCAAGCAATGAGATGCTCGAACCGTTGTACATGCTTTCTATCATCTCGATGAAGGCTTTGGGCGATCCCGACATTTCAAGACCGACATCAAAGCCCCGCATACCGAGTTTCCTGACTGCATCGGCTATCTTTTCGCCTTTCATGGGATTGACAGTCAGGGTGGCTCCCATCTTTTTGGCTATCGCGAGACGGTAATCGCTCAGGTCGCTCGCCACAATGAACCTGGCGCCGGCATACTTTGCAATGGCTATTGCCATGCTTCCGATAAGGCCGGCTCCCGTGACAAGTACATCTTCCCCGAGAAGAGGGAATGAGAGCGCCGTATGTGTCGCGTTTCCGAAGGGATCCATAATCGCTGCCCAGTCGTCGGGTATCCTTGAGTCGAGAGGTACCACATTGAGCGACGGCAGCTTCAGGTATTCGGCAAAAGCGCCATCGATGTTGACGCCAATACCAATTGAATTTTCACAGACATGTTCCTTCCCTCTGCGGCAATTCCTGCAGTGGCCGCATGCAAGATGTCCTTCGCCGGTCACCCTGTCGCCGGGTTTCAGATTCTTGACACCTGCACCCGTCTTCTCGATATAGCCCATGTATTCGTGTCCGATTACCATTGGCACCTTTATCGTCTTCCGGGCCCAGGGATCCCAAAGGTAGATGTGGAGGTCAGTCCCGCAGATTGCGGTCTTCTTAATCTTTATTATCACATCGTTAAGGCCAGGATCGGGAACCGGAACCTCCTCCATCCATATCCCCTTCTCAGCCTTCGCCTTTACAAGTGCTTTCATCATAATATAATTTTGATTTTAACGGTACGATGGAACCGCGCATGATTGAAAATTAAATTCATTACGTGTTTGTGTTTGAAATCAATCATGTGGGTTTCATCTTATTCATGAATGCTGGTTTTAGAGTACTAAATTAATATAATTCCTTTCAGCCTGCTCATGATTATTGTCACTAACAGGGTCTGACCTGCTCAAATTGCTGCCCTGGCAGGAACAATAATTGCATGTTTTAGCTATCTTTGATACTAATAATTAACAGTTTGATAATATATGCCGCAGGTAAGAGTAAGATTTGCGCCAAGTCCGACAGGTCCGCTGCATATCGGAGGGGTGAGGACCGCTCTTTATAATTTTCTTTTCGCCAGGAAGAACAACGGGAAGTTTCTTCTCAGGATTGAGGACACCGATCAGACAAGATATGTTGAGGGCGCTGAGGATTATATAATGGAGTCGCTGAGATGGTGCGGAATAGTTGTTGACGAGGGTATCAGGGAGGGCGGTGAGTATGGACCCTACAGGCAGAGCAACAGAAAAGAGATTTACAGGAAGTATGCAGATACGCTTGTCGATAAAGGCCATGCGTACTATGCATTCGACACTCCCGAAGAATTGGAAGCGCTCAGGCTGAAAGATGAGAAGAACGGTAATACATTCATTTACAATGCCGCTGTCCGCGGCAGACTGAACAATTCCCTGTCGCTCAATGCAGTTGAATGGAATGCAAGGCTCGACAGGGGAGAACCTTATGTTATCCGCTTTAAGATGCCGGAGGATGAAGAGGTCGATTTTGATGATCTGATCAGAGGTCATATCGTTGTCAACACTTCGACGCTCGATGATAAGGTTTTGTTTAAATCCGACAGCATGCCCACCTATCATCTTGCTCATCTTGTTGATGACCATCTGATGAAGATAAGTCATGTGATAAGGGGAGAGGAATGGCTTCCGTCGCTCCCGCTTCATGTACTGCTCTACAGGGCTTTCGGCTGGGAAGCGCCACTGTTTGCCCATCTTCCGCTGCTTCTGAAACCCGACGGCAAGGGAAAGCTCAGCAAACGCGACGGCGACCGGATGGGATTCCCGGTGTTCCCGCTTTACTGGCCTTACGGCGAAACAGCAAAGGGGTACCGCGAAGAGGGATATTATCCGGAAGCTTTTGTGAACATGATAGCGCTTCTGGGATGGAATCCCGGCACGGAACAGGAGATATTCTCAATGAATGAGCTGATTGAAGCATTTTCTCTTGAAAGGGTGGGGAAATCCGGATCGAGATTCGATCCGGAAAAGGCAAAATGGTTCAATCATCAGTATCTTCAGAAAAGATCAAACAGCCAGCTTGCCATGGAATTCAGGGAGTTCCTCAGGGAAAAGGGATTCCATATCGATTTATTCCGTCTTGAAATGCTTGTAGAACTGGTGAAGGAGAGGGTGAGCTTCATGAAGGACTTATGGGCCCAGACTGACTTCTTCTTCAAAGCCCCTGAAGAGTACGACCAGGAGGTTATCAGGAAAAGATGGCAGGAAAACACAGGCGCTATTCTGGAAGAGCTCAGGGAGGTGCTTAAGGGACTGGAGGATTTTTCACCGCAATCTGCCGAGCAGGCTGTAAAATCGTGGATTGAAAACCGCGGTTACAATATGGGTGCAGTGATGAATCCGTTCAGACTGGTGATCGTGGGATCTTTGCGCGGACCACATATGTTCGATATAATAAGCTGGATCGGGAAGGGCGAGACTATCGCCCGCATAGAAAAGGGATTGTCGTTAATCGGAAAGAAATAAATGAATAGGTATAGGCGTTTAGACAGCCCAAGTTAATTAACTGATTGTAAGCGAATAGGCTTAGAATAAACCATCCTTCTTATGAGTACATCGAAGATTGTCTCCATATTTGATCGTCTATTGTGCCTAA
>JBAQCK010000042.1:0-30357 GCA_049294075.1 Bacteroidales bacterium
GCGTGGACAGGAGGTTATAAACCTCAAAATGCCTGATGTCGATTTTGAACGTAAAGTAATCCACATACGACAGAGCAAGTACAAGAAGGACCGTATTGTTCCTCTGGCAGATAGCATGGCCGTAGGACTGAAAAAATACCTTAGTGCAGAGAACCCTCACGTCTGGTTATTCAATGGCAAGGAACCCGATGGCCGTTACAGCGTAAGGGGACTATCGTGGGTGATGCGTGAAAATCTTAAAAAGACCTCCATAAAAAAGGATGTAAACCTTCATTCACTCAGACACTCGTATGCCACACACCTGCTTGAGCAGGGACTCAATATCGTAACACTTAAAGAGCTTCCTGGTCATGCCGACATCACCACAACAATGCTTTACCTGCATGTTGCACAATGCCCTTTGATAAAACCTCACAGTCCTCTCGATACGCTGTATAACTTATCTTAATGCCGTTTGTTTGCATAACCAGAGGATGTATTACGACATTCTCTTTGCTGCGGTATGGAACACTCTCTATTCATTCGGATACTCTCATTATGGCTCTGGAACAGGCGCTGTAGCAGTACTCCATTCATGGGGTCAGAACATGTCGCTCCATCCTCATATCCACTGTATCGTTCCGGCTGTTGGATATACTCTTGACGCAGAGTGGAAGGAAATCGGTCATTCCGGCAAATACCTTTATCCGGTGCATCAGCTGAGCGATACCTTTAAAGGCAAGTTCCTCGACAGCCTTAAACGTGCCCTGCGAAAGCAAGACGAGCTTGTGCTTTTTGACGACAAGGTTCAGGCAGCATACAAATCGCAATGGGTGGTACACTGCGAACCATCGATGGCGGGTGCTGAGCACGTTGTAAAATACCTGGGTCAGTACACTCACCGGGTGGCAATTACAAATCAGCGCATCCTGAACATAGAAAATGGAAAGGTAACTTTCATTGCCAAAGATTACCGCGACAGGGCCATCAAAAAGCCGGTTACCCTCGATGGCATTGAATTCCTGCGCCGGTTTACCATGCACATCCTGCCAAAAAGATTTGTAAAGATCCGTCGTTATGGTATTTACAACCATACGGTTAAACGTAACATGGCTTTACACTTTACATCAGAGAAAAAAAGCAGTAATCCGAAAGAAAAAAAGCTGCCACCAGAGACAAAACAGCAACGCTTCGAACGCCTGACGGGCGTTAATCTTTACCTCTGTCAGGCGTGTAAAACCGGGAGGATGATTACTGTCAGGGAACTGCCGCGTATCCGATCACCGGGATGGTCTTTTCTTTCCTTCCAAAATACTAATTCCTGATCATCAGTACGTTTTGCACTCCCACGGCAAACGGGAAAGGTATGTCCTATCATGGACAAAATGAGATCAGAAGAGATCTTTTTAATAACCTTCCCGTATTCTTTTGTCATGGATAAGCAGAAAAATCCTGCAAAATGTCAAAGAACTCTGATGAAAAATATCACTGAAATCATAAAAAACCTTCATTAAGTGCATAGGTCCTGGCCCGGCTGATGTAGTTCAACACAGACTCATCGCTGGGTCTTGCAGACCGCTCAGAGTCCTAATTTATTACCGCCAGGCAATTTTACTCGTTTATCTTGTTTTCAATTATCGCAATCAATTTTTGTACAGGCTCAAAATAGGGAAGTACATTTTCTTTGTTAAAATCATACAAATCATCGTAGTCACCCTTTTGTCTCCATGTAAATAATTGTGAATATAACTTGCCAAATTCCTTTGGCATGATTTCTTTCTTTATGAAATGCTCAGAAAATACCGTTTTGGCTCCGTTATGAGTAGTTGGTTTTAAATCATATTTTAACAGTATTGCAATAACCGCATAATAAGCAGCATAATATAGCCTGTTTATCGCAGAATTCCACCGCTCTTTATCTGCTAATATCTTTGCATCAATAAAGGTGTCTTTTGATCTTGATAATCGATATCCTATTAAATCAGTCTTTGATCCAGTCATTTTATTCTTATCCCTTCTTTTTTAATAATTTCATATAAGGGGGTAATTGAATGTCTTTCGTCCCAATCAGATTTGGAATAAATTAATGGAGATATTACAGCTCCTGTCTCCAGTTCAACATCATAAAAATCATCCATTACCTTAGTTTCAAAGGCAAAGGGAATATTCTGTCGATTAAGCAAAATTAATAAATCCCAATCTGAAAACTTTTTTGAATCGCCACGAGCCTGCGAACCATATAAATAAATCTCTGAGTCAGGATATTTTGAATTGGCCATCCTGACTATCTCATCAATTATTTTGTTCGATTTTCTCATAACACAAATATAATCAATTATCTGATTCGTATTTCAGGGGTAGGTATGTTCCTTTTGCTTGGCGGTAACGATCAGCCGGTAAGTGCCGCGCGGCCTTTATGTTACTTAAGCTTTCTTCTGGTATTAATCTGCTTAATAAACGAACTCTTTCCTTTATATCGTGTGCCAGCATGGCATTTACCGGCTTTTTAGGGGGCGTTGCCGCGCGGGAAGCTCGGGCAGGCAATTGCAGATAGCATTCATGGGCCGGTTTTGTATATTACTTTCCTGCAAAACCGCGGATGCTATATGCAAGTGCCGCGAGCGGGGACCGCGGGTGATCATTTATTTTAATCTTCCAGACATCCAACACGCGCTGTGACTGCTTAGACCTCATTTGAACTATCAACAAAAATAAGGGGGGCAATGCGTCCCTAACGGCCCGGCAATATGGGGAGGTTGTGTTACCCGACGCCGCATCCGGTCAAGATCCCGATACTTGAGCCAGAAAGCTGTCACGGTGCAAGGAGGGTATGGCGTGGTTTTTGCAAATCCAGGTACAAGTTTTGTCGAAGCCGGGCGTGTCGCGGTACAAGTTTTATCGGAGCCAGAAAACTGTCACGGTACAGAATGTTTGTTAGGGGTACTGGCGCAGTGTCGCGGTACAAGTTTGATCGGCGCCAGAAATCTGTCACGGTGCAGGATTTATATTGCGGGCAGATGCGCGTGTCCGGATGCAAGTTTTGGCAGGACTTGTCATGGGAGCAGGGTGCCGCAAAAACCATGACAAGCAACTTACCCATATTGTCCGTGTTATGCGTTCGTGTTGTTTTTAATTACTTGTCAGTCTTGGGATTAGAAATCCAAGTAGTCCTCCAAGAATCAAAGTCATTACAATAATTGGAATTAAGGATTTAGGTTCTTTCCATCCAATTAAAACTGCACTTGGAGTCAAAACAAGGAAACCAATTACAATTCCCTTAATGACGGGATTAATATTTAAGTCAATAGTGGCAATGAAGAAACCAACAATAACCCACATTAAAAATGCTGAGATATTAGCATCCCAGGTAAGCTTTTTAATTATCATGGGTATCACGTCGATTATTCCGGCAGCTATACCAAGAAGGATTCCAATTAAGATTGTTTTCATGCTATGATTGTTAATGGTGTTTTATGTCTTATCCTAGTATAAGGAGGGGGCCACACATGACGCATAACGGCCCGGCGGTATAATTTCGTAAGCGTTACCCGACGCAAGCACCGGTCACGGTCCTGATACTTTCAAGCACCGGTCACGGTCCTGATACTTTAGCCGGAAAGCTGTCACGGTGCAAGGAGGGTACGGCGTGGTTTTTGCCTGCCGATAGCTATCGGCACGGGTACAAGTTTTAATCGAAGATACGCGTGTCGCGGTACAAGTAAGATCGGAGCCGGTAAATTGTCACAGTGCAGGATTTTGGTTAGGGGCACTTGCGCAGTGTCGCGGTACAAGTTTGATCGGAGCCAGGAAACTGTCACGATGCAGGATTAATATTGCGGGCAGGTGAGCGTGTCCGGGTGCAAGTTTCGGCAGTATTTGTCTTGAGAGCAGGGTTTTGCAAAAACCATGACGAGCTTATGAATTATACCGTCCGTGTTAGTGTGGTAGTGCTGTGTTTATGGCACAAGGTTATTAAGGCCAAAGCGTTTTGAAATCTGAGCTGTCGCGGTACAGGAATTATAATTTGAAAACTTTTTATGTCTCACAAATTGTCATGAGAATTGGGATTGTCCTGGCACACAAAATGTCTTATAAACTGTTGATATTAAGCTTTGTGCCGCACGAAAGCATTACCACTAACGGCCCGGCGGTATAATTTCGTAAGCGTTACCCGACGACAGCACCGCCACAAATCTGTCCCGGTAGACCAGAAAGCTGTCACGGTGCAAGGAGGGTATGGCGTGGTTTTTGCAAATCCAGGTACAAGTTTTATCGAAGCCGGGCGTGTCGCGGTACAAAGTTGATAAATGGAACGGATCTGTCAAGATATAACAAATGTTACAAAATGGGTACTGGTGCAGTGTCGCGGTACAAGTTTGATCGGAGCCAGAAAACTGTCACGGTGCAGGATTTATATTGCGGGCAGGTGAGCGCGTCCGGGTGCAAGTTTTGGCAGTATTTGTCTTGAGAGCAGGGTTTTGCAAAAACCATGACGAGCTTATGAATTATACCGTCCGTGTTAGTGTGGTAGTGCTGTGTTAACGATGCAAATGTTTTTAAGGCACAAAGCGTTTTGAGATCTGAGCTGTCGCGGTGCAAGAATTATAATTTGAAGGCTTTTTCTGTTTCGCAAATTATCCTATATTTTGAAGTTGTCCTGTCGCACAAAATGTCTTATAAACTGTTGATATTAAGCTTTGTGCCGCATGAAAGCATTACCACTAACTGTTTATATATTTCCTTTTAGTAAACATAAACTCCATTTTTGGTGGTTATTGTTTACCTTTTACGTCTAATACATTTTATCCAATTTATAAAATTTTGTTCTTTCTCAAAACGCTGCCCCGTCAGTCACAATAAATATTCAATCATCGATCCCAAATTCCCTCTTTGTTATTTTATTGCCTGACCTCACTAATCCTATATCCAACGAAAATTAAATATTATATTGGAAATTTGACAAAGAATTATTTGAAATATATGAACTTCTTATTTTTGTTTTTAACTTAAGTATAAATATGATTCCTAGCCTCAGCGAGTATTGTTATAGCACAGATAATTAATGTGTTACTTAATACTCATATTTTGAGTGATGCTCTATTACGCTGATATAAAGCGGCTTAAGGCACATTGTGCTAAAGTGATAGGTGGATATTACCGCAACTGTGAAAGTGTCTTAAAAGGGCTATAAATGGCCTTAAATGGCATTTTGATAATTCTGTATAATATTGACATACAGTAATATACCTGATTATGGGTCAATCTATAGCTATTTCTATTAATTACATAAGCCAAGGACCATAAACCGAAAGCTCAAGCACTACTGTTTATTACAGTCTATATAGTATCAAAAAGCAACATTAATTTGAAGTCTGGCGCGAGCCGTTGTGAGTAGCAGACAATTTTCGGCAAAGAAAGTGGGGGTATTTCATGACTAAAGCAAGACTTATGAAATAACCCGAAGGGCTTGGCCTTGCTGTGTAATGAAATATTGCTATTAAGCAAACCCACGTTTTGCCGTATAAAATTGGATGCCGCAGGCGAGCACTAATCAAATAGTGAAGGTTGCGATTTATGTTGCATACCCACAGTCTCTATAGATTTCCTAATGCAACATAAAGAGAGCAACCTGAACACCTATTTACCTGAAGAAATTTAATAAACCATCCACCCGGATGTTTCGCCAGATGGATGGCTTCAGCACGGTTCGTTTTCAGGGGTTCTTGAGATTTTTAATTTGAGCTGAACCGTCTCAAAAGGACCGAGAACATAATGCAGCGTGACTCAACTGATAACCGGAGTTCGGAGCTATACGACCTAATAGCCGGTATTCCTTCATTTGCGTCCTAATACTCTGAAATTAAAGAAGTAATAGGCATTAGTGCCAACTATATAGACATCAATTAACTGCAAATCCATTTTAACAGCATTTACAAGGCATATAAAACCTTTTTAAATTCACCAACATTTTGTATGACAACAGCTTCAAACGGGCAATCCAGGCGTTCCAGTGAACCCGTTTCATTTATAACCAGAATGCTGTCGATTTTGCAATATTTGAAAACCTCCTCGATGTACTTCATTTTCTCCTCATCACTCATAGGCTAGTATTCTGATGGTAACAATGCAACCTTATCAATTACCCACAATTTGATATGATCCAGCGGGAAGTCTGAATATTCAACAGACTGATTAATAAGTGTCTTTTTCCCCTTATCAGCTCTGCATGTCAACAACCAGGTAAGATCTTTTTTTTGCTGTCGTAGTTCCCATATTTGGAAATTAATGCCACTCAGCCGATAGTCACATTGATAGCTTAGAATCGCATCAAAGAGCCAATAAGCATTGCATTGGTCACGGATAAACTTACATCCGTCTGTAAGTATAATAGGGGACTTGCCAGGATAAAGGTGTTTATGATACTTTGAAGTACCATGGAGTAATTTTAATTCTTCACGAATGTCATTATCTGTCATATACTGATTTATTTAAGAGTGTAAAAAATAAAAGGGGTCAGCAATTACTGCCAACCCCATAAACTCTGACCAAACATCAGGAATCACTATCCAACCACTTCCATTATTGTGGCAGGCGTCTTCGAATACTGATACGTATGACTGAGCTTGATTTTCTTCCCAGTCGAGGGGACCACAAACTCATAAGGTTTTGATTCAACCCTTTCAATCCCACCCGGCAGCTTATGACCGATGAGGGTTTTTGCAGTATTTTCATCGAAGGTGCAAGGGATAGATGTTTTCCGGGCTGTCAGATAGGGCTTCCCCGTTTCTTTACTGACTGCAATCTCAATTTCACCCTGCAGAACCATGACCAGGAAATCATTCCCATCCTTGGTTTGTCTCTTTTCTGTACCGATAATTGTAACCATGGTTTTATATGTTTTATTTGACATACGGGGATTTTTTCCCCACTTAGGCACCGGGGGGAACATAATTAAGGGTAGCAGGTGTACGCCTTTTTCAATTAATAATGCGAATTAAGAGCAGACGCAGCTGTTAAAATCTCCATATTAGCTCAGTGCTTATAAAATGCTGATAATTATAGCTTTCATGTTTTAAGTCATAAAATAAGGGTTGGTACAAAATACCAATATTAAAGTTTTTAGTTAATCTTAATCTCAGATCAGTGCTTAATCCAATGTTTAGACTATTATATCGAACAGGCAAATAATAAAATGTTGTATCGGTAATATTAGTCTTATGGTTCTCTCCCCACCTTAAGTTTGTCAGGGTAACTCCAATACCGTATTCCAGCCATGGCGAAATACTGTTTATCTTTAAATTTAGATATTTAGCTGATGAAAGAGGGCCAAATCCAATCTGGTAATCTCCGGAATCGAACCTGTCATTGATTGTATCATGTCTGGGAGAGAAGCAATCCAAAGTTATTCCAGCGGTAAATGATATATAAGTTTTCTCTTTTATGAAATACTCCAGGCCTGCCGAAAAGCCCAATCCAGATCCTAAAGCTACCTTACCGCTATCGGTTTGAAGGTGAAAAACATTTATCAATGGAATTATAATAGTTGGCCTAACTTTATTCTTTGGAATTGGCTTGAACCTTACGTTTCTGATTTGGTTATTTTCCCTTGTAATATAATTATAGATTGGGTAAGAGAAGCTTTTATCTTTCTGGTAGTCTATTAACATACCCAGACCGTACGAAAAATAAATATTGCCCAACCAATAGGTGAAATAGGATCTGTGAGGCTTAAGATTAAAAATGGAAGAATCATTTATGATTAAGGGAATTTCATTTCTGCTCCTAAGAAAGTATAAATCTGTATTGACATAATTTTTAGGGATATAGACATTGTAAACTTCGTTAGTTCGGAATGAAAACCTTGAACTGTCCACTTTTACATCCAATTCGGGATCATGATCGATATAGATTTTTTGAAAAGGGGAATTGACAATGGTTGCACACGAATTAAAAACTATAAAGAAAATCAGGAAAATCAACGATCTTGCCATATTTGGGAATTTGATTTAATGATTGCCAGCTTGTTTTCTGCAAACGTTTTATTTCTATACAGTAGTATCTATCAGCTGTTTTATCATTCTTATGCTTTTATTCTTTGGTTTGACAGTTATCATACTTGGTCCCGAATAATAACGCAGCGAGAATTGATCTGACTCTTTGATTTTAGCCATAGTACTGGCGGGGATTTTGTATCTGAATCTGGTTATTTTTCTGTTATCTTCTGAGTAACCTGTTATTACAGAGACAGATGTGGAATCAGAGGTTGAAATATTACCTGTATTCTCAGAGATGCTTCTTACATTTTCAAGTTCCATTTTATCAATGACCATTGGATAAGCTTCATTATCAATAAGGAGAAATACCTTTTCGTCAGGTTTGAAGCTTGAACCTGATAATGACAAGACATCATAGGCATAATAAGATATCTCATCCTGTGAGTTTATTTCTTTTATGATTGACTGCGTGAAACAGAATAGCGGAGATCTGCGATCCCGATCCTTAACATAATATTTAAGTTCAAACCTAAGAGAAGAGTATACGATATCGGTTTCTGAATAAACCTTGTTGAAAGTGGAACAAGATTGAAATGTAATATAAATCAACGTTAACCCCGCGATTCCGGAGGCGCATCTTTTTATAGACGGATTTTTCATTTGGTTTGATATTAATATTGATTGCCATCGTCGTCGAAGAATCCATTCAATTCTTCAACAGTTAAATGTCATTGTCGTGTTAGCGTTTTCTTTTTTCGGTTCTTGTCAGTTGAATTCCTTGTAATATCAGTGACTCAAAGTCCGGCTAATTTTGTCAATTAATGGTATAATAATTTCAGTTATCGCGTTGAATGAGTCTTCTTTTTAAGCAAGAAAAAGTTGTAAATCCTTACTATCAGTTATCCCTGAGGTTCATCAGGAATTTAAGGCCTTCTACCATAAATGGGATTAAAGCTTCACCATGATCCAGTTCCGGCAGAATCATTTTTTTGCACATTTCTGGTGATGTGCCATGAAGAATCATAAGATTGTGCAGAGTTTCGGTGTTTGAGACATTCACCTCGGTATCGGCGTCACCATGTACAAGCAGAACAGGTATTTTTGATTCATAGGCATAAGCGCTATTCCATACCAGCGAGGCGCCAACTGAAGCAAAATCAACCGGACTGCTGTTGTTTCTGAATTCATCCGTAAAAAGATCCGGCATGGAAGTAGTCAACTGGGAATTAATTTCAGCAATTGAATGGTAACCGTCATATAGTTGCTTCAGCTTTGATGAATAAGGCTCCTTAAGCAATTCATTTATTGAATTACTGATGTAGTCATAATAGGTCCAGGCGTTAATAATGTATCCGATATGTGCCGGAATGGGGTACGATTGGGCGGAACGCATATCCGACATCATTTGCTCCAGTTCATATGGTCCTGCGCCGCAGGCGCTTCCCCTGAGGTTCAGTCCATAAGATGAAAAACCCAGTTCCAGATTGGTATGAGCATTGAAAGTGGCCAGTCCTCCCTGGGAATAACCTATGAGATAACACTCATTTTTCACCTTTATGCCCCCGAATTCATTCTCAGCCTCAGAAACTGCCTGGATCATCCTGATCACTGATTCTAATGTCGGAACCTTCAGAAGATATGGATGAGGGATTCCGGATGAACTTCCGAAACCCGGATAATCAGGGATCAGAACCACGAATCCCATTGAAGCAACAAATTCTACCAGTTGATAAAGGTAATAGGTTGGATTTTCACTCGGACAGTTTGAATTCAGGGTATTGATATCATTCTGGAAACTAATTACAGGATACTCTCCGGGTGTCATGGGAACAGAAACCAGTCCTGAAGCTGTTATGTTTTTACCTTTAACAACACTCGTATAAGTTATCCTGTAGATACTTACTCCGTCCGAGATAAATGTTCCAAGCTCGGAAATTTCCGGATATGACCGGGCAAGAACGTTAAGCTTACCGTTAATTTCAACCTCCTGATACTCTCCTGCAGATTCACCGCTTAAATAATAGCCATAAACTGGTTTATCATCCCTGCCGCACGAGGAAAACATTACTGCTGCATTGATCATTAACGGTGCAAACCTGATTATATATCTATTGCGAATCATATCAAACTGTATTAATCCCAAGCGTTATCCGTTCGTTTGTTTATAACATTTCGACTGCAGTTATTAGAATATACAAATTTAATCTTTATCACGACATATTAATGTTTCGGATTTACCTCTGATTTTCAGCGGTATGTGCAACTGGCGTCCCTAATCCCCGGGACGGTGGCGTGACTGTCCAGACGACGGCGTCAGGGTATTTTTGCACTCGCGGTGCGATGCAGGGTTAAGCAGTTATTTGTTTATTGTGGCGTTGGCAAAAAACAGTCGCGGTGCAGAAAGCCAATTGCATATACCGACCTATTGCCAGCATTTTTTCTAGGCTATTTTTATTGTTTGGTCCAACAATTCTATATTGAAGTTGATTTTAGCATTTAAGGCTTTGAACACTTTCAATATAGTTTCAAATCTCGCATCAGTCAAGCTGTTTTCAAGCTTTGAAATCTGAGCTTTCTTGACACCGACAAGCTTTCCAAGCTCTTCTTGTGTCAGGTTACGCTCTTTTCTGGCTTTTTTAATAGCTTCTCCAAGTAAGTCAAGACGAAGTTCATTCTCAAATGCTTCTCTTTTAGGAGTCCCACGCTTACCGATATGCTTATCGGTAATCTCCTCAAGGCTGTATGTCTTCATTTCTCCCTTTTTCATCGCTTTTGAGTTTTTTGTTCAAAGTATAGTAATCTCAATTTTTCTGCCTTTTCAATTTCTTTCCTTGGAATTTTGTCTGTTTTCTTAACGATCCCGTGAGTTGATATTACTACAGTATCAGTTTTGTCAGATTTGTCCCAGAAAGCAAATAACCTGTAATGTGCTTGATTGAATAAAGTCCTGAATTCCCAGGTTTCACCGGAAAGTTTCCTGAAGAGAGATTTATCATTGATTGCTTGAGCCTTACGGACATTGTAAATAATTTTCTCTCTGGCTTTCCCATCAAGATTATCAAGAAACTCTGTTGCCTCTTCTAAGAAACGGACTTTAAATCTTACAGTCACAGTTTGCTATTTTATGCAAAGATAATGGTTTCCATATTAGGAAACAATTTTTCTTGGAAGATTTTCCAAAATTGCTGGTAACGGGAGTTTGTTTACAGCAGAAAGTTATTAGCCCGAAAACATACGGATGATCTACGGCCTCGTATCCAGCCTTGTAACTTATTGTCTGACCTCACTTATCCTTTATCGTACGAAAATTAAACAATTTCCGGGTAACAGCAAAGTAGCGGGATGAGTTTTTGCCTGGCGTGGGCTTAACACAACAGCGAAGAGGTATAAGCTAAGGAGGGCGAGGTTATATAGAGAAGAGTCGTGCAGGTCGTGCAGGTCGTGCAAGTCATGCAGGGATGTGGAAATGGCTGACTGAGAGTGTGTATTCATGCAGTTTGAATCCGGGTCAATGTCGCCCCTTCAGGGCTTAAAATCATATATAGTGCATTTCCCCCGGTTGCACCGGGGGTTATTCACATTCAGTCACTTACGTGACTTTTTTGTCCAGCAGCTTCGCAGCTGTTCTTGGTTGAAACCTATACTCCCCCTTCAGCAGATACCTCTCTTGCACTACCATCATCAGGGTTGGATAATATGGAAGTTGGAAACTGGCCTCAAGCACATGACACTCTTTTCATGACATGCTCCGAAGGATCATCGAGCAATTGTCAACTTCTCTGCAGGAGAAGGATTTTAATAACCTCCGGTGAAACCGGAGGTACTGCTCGCCCCCGTGTCTGTTAAGCTCCGGAGGAGCGACATGTTTTTGTCCGGACAGTAGTGATCTCGGTTAATTGGTTTGGTTTAATCATCGATTCACAATAACCACTCCTCCGTTTCCGGGAATTGTAAGTTCGAATTCCTGCTTTTTCCCAAATTTGGCCGAAGACAGCTTGCCGTTGAGTTGTTCATCGTCGCTGTACAGTCTGACTTCCTTTACTCCCTGAAACATCGGCAGGGTTACTTTGATTTTCATGGTCTCCTTTTGAGCATTGACACCGGCGACGTACCATTTATCACCATGACGGCGGGCAATAACAACATATTTCCCGGGATATCCATCTATAAATCGAACTTCATCCCAGGTTGTGGGGACCTCTTTCATAAAGTTGATGGCCCATTCGGGAGCGTCGGTCAGGTTGTTGGGCGCCAGTGCAAAATGCTGAACGGCGCTCTGAAACATAACCGCAGTTGCCAGGGCAAAAACATATGAAGTCAGGCGTTTTGATCCCCGGTTCGGTGTGTTGTTGGCATTGTAAAACTTGTTCAGGGCGCTGCCTCCAAAATCCATGCTGCCTATTGTATTGCGGATAAACGGGTGCAGACAGGCATTGAACGCTTCATTGTCGCAGCTTTGTTGTGTGAAATGCAGGTTTTCGCTGGCCAGAATAGCTTCGCTGGCGGCGTAATTGGGATACATGCGTTCCCATCCTCGTGGAATCGTGCAACCGTGGAAAATCACCAGCAGTCCGAAATCGTTGGCATCGTACAGGATATCTTCGTACAACTTCATGGTCACCTGTTTGTCGCCGCCAAAAAAGTCAACTTTAATACCACGCACCCCGATGCTTTTCATCCAGGCCATCTCTTTCCGGCGGGTTATGGGGCTGTCCATGATTCCCCGAGGACCCTGGGGCGCATCATTCCAGTAACCATTGGAATTGTACCATAAAAAGAGCGCCACATTTTTACTTTTCCCGTAACTGGCCAGCTCTTCGATTTTATCGTGTCCGATCTGGGTGTCCCACAGTGCATCGACCAGAATAGTCTGATATCCCATGGCAGCGCTGAAATCGATGTATTCTTTTTGCACATCGTATACGGTGGCGCCGTCCATTTTCATGATCCAGCTCCAGCTTCCCTTGCCGTATTGAAATTTCTGTGATGCTTCGTAACGCGGTTCAACCACGCTGAAAGGAATGGTAGTTTCAACGATCGGAGCCAGTGTTTCTCCTAAGGTTATGGTACGCCAGGGTGTTTCTCCGGGGGTTGTGATGCCCGGCGACGAAGTCCCGTTGCTGTTGTTTTCTTCTTCCATCGGAAATCCGATAGTGTATAAACCTTCAGGATGACCTATAAGCCGACTGCCGCAGTAACGGCTGTCAACACCTGTTTCCGAAACCAGCACCCAGCCGTTACTGTTCACTTTAAAAAGACAGGGGAAAGTGTAGCCGTTTCCCTGGCCGTTTTCTCCCATCAGGGCGTCGGCAGTGTAAGGTATTTCGTAACTCGGCATGGTCCGGGCAAATCCTACCATTGCCTTGCTTTGTGCGGTGAGGAAAGTTGTTGTTCCCTCCGGAAAAACAAAACCGGTCGCTTCCTGATTCACAACACATGAAAAACTTCCGCGCCGGGGATAGACCTTGTATTTAAAGGCCACGTCGTTGTTGCTGACGCGAAAAACCACATCGAATGCAGGTCTGTTTTCCTTTAAAAACGAAAACACCGCTTCGTTTGCCACGTAACGGACTTTGCTTTGTTTAATGTTTGGCAATTCGTATGATTCGTCAATCTGTTTTGTACCTGTTGAATCGTTGAACGACAGATCCCGGGTAAAATCGCCGATATTTGTTTTCAGTCCCAGCGGCGACTGATTCAGGAATTGTTTTCCATTCAATGTTATGCTGTAAGACGGTATGCCGTTTTCAGCGGACACGGTTACAATAAGTAAGCCATCGGGACTGGTTACCTGTTTTTCTGCTGCATTTGCTGAAGCAAAAACAAAAAGAAGCAGTAAAAAGAATGTACGGGTTTTCATATGGTCAGGTTCAATTTGGTTTTGAATTATTTGATATCTTTCTTAACCAAGCACATTGATTAAAGCTATATCAATCGGTTATAACATCAATATCAGCATACCCTGCGTCCCTGCATATCCGGGCCCATTGGCGTGCATCAAGTTCTGTCGGGTTATAAAACTCATCCGGTTTCGGAGGAAAATCGTTGTATACTTTATCGTTTCCCTGATAAACGAAATCCGCAAACAGTGGGGAATTCTGAACCGGAGGATTTTTGGATTTGCTGTCTGTGCTTACTTTCGAACTGGAAAATAATACGAGACAAACAACAAGAAACATTATCGTCCTTATCATTCTAAATTCGATTTGATTTAAAGAAATTTAGTTGAATACTTTTTATCTGCCGTACATCTGTTTTGCAGATGGCACCATTATAACATTCAGTTCCGGATCCGGCATGTCAGGATCCAGTGGAAAGATAGGCCTTACAACACGTTTATAAGGGAGACTTTTAAAATCCTGATCAACACTTCCCCGTGTCTGAGCCATAACCCAATCGGCCTGCATATCATACCACTGACTCACAAGATAACCCTGCTTTACCATTATAATATCCATTTTCTTAGGATCAATTCCTGTACCTGCTAAGTTTGGTGTGGGTGAAGATGTTCCCACAACCACAAATATGCTTCCCGTTTTAATAATTGCTATGTCAGGAAGCATCCGGTTCGGGGGTGATTTACTTTCTGATTGCTGGTCCTTCTCATGAACAGGACTGACATATATTACTGTACCTGATAAACGAACAGGAGCTTCATATGAATTATCTGTCATTGCCCCTACAAAAGCCTCTGCCTGACCACCAATACCGGCTTTTCGGGCGGCTTCCACCATTTCGCTTCCCGGAATAGAGCAATAAAGCAGACTTTTTCCTTCTGGAGTCTTAAATTCCGGCCGCTTCAATACCCTTGCCAAAGTCCAGGTCACCTCGCCTGAACCGCCACCACCAGGATTGTCGCCCATATCGCTGATTAAGAAAGGTCTTTTATTACTGGCAACAGCCAGATCAATGCATTTATCGAGGGGATACCCTGGCGCTTCTAAACTGAATTGCCGGCGCACATCCCAGAATCTCTGAGCAAGCTTTTTTGCACCGCTTTCCACCTGACCTTCATCATCACCTACTACCATAACCACACCCTGATTACGTCTCTCATCTCCCCATACATAGCCTATCCAAATACCAGCATCCACCACACCGGGCAACGACTCCACTTCAGGAACCATTGCGTAGAGTGATTTGGCAGGTTCAACCCGGGTACTTGTCCACTCTCCGGAGAGAAGTACAGGGACTGCCACCCAGGCTTTATAAGCCGGACGTCCCTTTCCGGACGATAATCGCTCAAGCAGATTAACCACGCCACGACGATGTGATTCAACCGCATCATCATGAGGAGCTTTACGATATGTGGTAATAAGGTCAGAGTAGAGAGCCACACGCCAGGAGACGTTTCCGTGGAGGTCCATAGTTGTTGTAACAAGGGCGTCGTTACCTATTACAGCCCTTACTCTCTCCATAAATTCCCCCTCCGGATCATCAACACCATCAACACTACAAGCCCCATGATTGTAAAACCAGAATGCATCGTAAGGCATGTTACTCCGGATAATCTCAAGCGCACTATTAACAAAAGCTTCAAATGATTCTCTGGTTACCGGCCCTCGTCCTCTGCCTCCACCAATTAAGGAAGGAAGCCAGATTGCAGACTGACCCATAACGGAATCCTTACTAAGATAGGCTGGCAAAGAAGGCGTCCTCCCTGTTATAGCCTGTCGGTTGGGCATAAAAACGCTGTTTTCAATCTGTATTCCGGCAATTCCTATACGTGGTTTCTTTTGCTGCGCAGAGGCATCGGTAATAAACAACACTGCCAAAAGACAGAAATTCAGGAGCAATAAATTGATCTTCATTTTTTTGATTTGTTTGTTTTATGTAAGTTCATTTATAGTAAAAACGAATATAAAGAAGATTACCTTCATCAAAAACCCATCAATTGTAACTGCATGAATGTGTTTTGGCGACATAAACCTGGAGGATTTTTTCATGAAGAAAAAATCTTTATATGTTTGAATATTAACACATTAACACATTTAAATAATATTGTATTTGATTTACAGTATATTTCAGAGCTCCTGATCCCATCTCAGGATATCAGTTAATTACGACATTTATGTCGCAGAAATAAAATGTCGTAAATTAGCAGGAAAAAATAAGATATGCAGCAGATACTTCCAATTTTTACTGATGATCTTAAGATGGTCAACTATCAGGTTGGATTCAAGCAGATGGATGACTTTGTCCATTATTTTGTAAATGGAATGCCTGTCTATTGCCATCAGGTGGATGATAAGAACGGTTATCGTTATGTGCTGGGAACCCTTGTTAATAATAAATTTTGCAGCATTAAAGAACTGAGCGAAGCGTTGGGAGTGAACAAGAAAAATGTAGAGCGCTATGCCAGGGATTTAAGGGAAAAGGGTATGTCTCACTTTTTTAACAGGAAGGAAACACGGGGTCAATGCCACAAGTTTACCGCGGAAAAAATAAAAGAGGCTCAGCGTCTATTAGAACTTGGTCATTCACAACAAGGCACGGCAAAAGCGATAGGGGTAAGTGAAAGTGCTATCCGTTACCACATAAATGCAGGTACTTTTAAAAAAAAGTAGAGGTTTTTACCGTGCTGCCAGCTACCACCCCCAGGGAACGTGATATTGCTGATTTTCTGGTTTCGGACATGATCGGTGTAGCTGCTACACGGATTGAGGACCGGGTGTTTGCTTCCCTGGGCCTGCAAAACGCGGAGATCTCTTTTGATTCCTGTGAAAGTGTTGAGTACGGAGGAGTACTGTTTTTACTTCCATTTCTGTTAGCTAACGGCCTTTTGAGTTATAAGAAATACTATTCCGGGAGGCATTCGGGATACTATGATTTTGACAGTGTGATATTAGCCCTGGCATTCATGTACCTGTGCCGTATCAAGAGCGTGGAACAACTCAAGCACTTCAGTCCTGGCGAGATGGGAAAATTGCTGGGTCTGGACAGGATCCCGGAAGCCCGTTGCCTGAGGGGGATCATCAAAGAGTTAAGCGGTCAGGAAAGAGCTTCCGAGTGGAATGCCTATCTTTCAGAGGATTGGATAAACCAGGAAGACACGGGTATATACTATATCGACGGTCATGTTCAGGTTTATCATGGCCACCTTGCCAACCTGGGCAAAAAACACATTAGCCGCCAAAAGCTTTGCCTTCCCGGGATGGTTGAATTCTGGGTGAATAATGCTGATGGGCTGCCCTATTTTTATGTGACCGGCCAAGTGAATGAGAAGCTGCAGGAGATGATCACATCCCAATTGGTTCCCCGCTTGCTTGAGCTGACCGATGGCAGAGTCAGCCAGGAAGATCTTGACCAGGACGAGTCACTCCCAAGGTTCACACTTGTGTTCGACAGAGAAGCATACAGTCCCACCTTTTTCAAGCATCTGTGGGATTGCTTTCGCATAGCGGTAATCACCTACAGAAAAAATGTACAAGATCAATGGGACGAGAAAGATTTTTCTGTTTATGATATTGATACCGGGTTAGAGACCACCATGGAGTTATGCGAGAAACAGGCAGAGCTCAATGGCGTTGAATTACGGGAAGTACGCAGGCTTACCGATACCGGTCACCAAACCAGTGTGATCACCACCAACTATAAAATGCCAACGTCTCAGATCGCTTTATACATGTTTTCCAGGTGGGCCCAGGAAAATTTTTTTAGGTATATGAGGCAGGAATACGATATAGACAGGATAATACAATACGGTGTAGATGATTTAGATAAAACCATCATGGTAGTTAACCGGGAGTACAGTAATTTCTCCTATAAACTCAAGAATTTAAGAGAAAGAAAAGCCCGCCGTCAGGCGAAACTTTATGCATTAGTGGAAGAAAACATTGAAGGCGAAATGGAACAAACCGGAAAGAATGTTGAGAAACAATTATACTTCAGGCACGAGATTGAATCACTTGAAGCGGAAGAACAGGAAATACTGGCCCGCAGAGCGCAACACCCTTACAAAATAAGCATTGGAGAAATGCCTGAACATGCCAGATATAATAAACTGAAAACAGAAAGTAAGCACTTGCAAAATATCATCAAAATAATCTGTTACAGAGCTGAAACGGCTATTGCCAATCTGCTTGCCGCTAATTATCGAAAAAGTTCAAATGAAATAAGAGCGTTGGTAAAGAGTATTATATTTGCAAAGGCTGATTTATATCCGGACTATTATACAAATACCCTTACAGTAAGATTGAATAGTCTGGCGACACCAAGAGACAATATGGCTGTAAGGGAAATATGCCAGGTTTTAAATGATTATGAAGCAGTCTTTCCGGGTACAAAACTAAAGCTGGTTTTTAAAACTGCGACAATGGCTCCTGCGAGAGATCAGGAGCTCTGAAATTATCAATTATTTATTCTGAAATAAAAGTTGGGCAAAAAGATGCAGGCTTTTACGCCATGTCTGAAATTCGTGAGCTGTACCGGGAGCTTCGTAATACACATTGTTTATACCTGCTTTATCAAGAGTCTCGTGGATGGTGCGTCCTGTGGTCGGACCTTCTTTTGACCCCATACTGATGAAGAAAACTTTCACCTGTTTGTTAAATTCATCTGGTTTTGCCAATAAACCCTTATATCCGGTTTCAACGCCGGGGAATCCGAATGGGGCGCTGAAAACGCCAATATTGGCGAACTTATCAAGATTGGCCTGTGAAATCTGGTAAGTTTGAGTACCGCCGAGTGAAAGACCTGCAATAGCACGATTTTCGCGGTAGCTTAAGGTTCTGAAATGTTCATCGATAGCAGGTATCAGGTCGGTAATAATGGTTTCAGTAAATTCGTCCCAGAAATTAGGACCCTGTCCGGGACCGCCCCGGCGGCCAGGGCCCTGACCTTGTGGCTGGGGCAGTATTTTGCCGGATTTATCGCGAATAGGTGTCCCAAAACCTCTGGCAATTCCGCCATCTTCCATCACCACAATCATAGGTAAGGCTTTGCCTTCTGCAATCAGGTTGTCGAGAATAAAATTGGTGCGGCCCTGATTTGGCCATGCACGCCTGTCTTCACCCATCCCGTGTTGCAAATACAGCACCGGGTAGCGGTTCTTTATATCCTTGTCGTAACCGGGTGGCGTATAGATATATGCATGGCGGGTTTCGCCGAACGATTTTGACCAATAGTAGAATGAACGAACCTCACCATGCGGAACATTTTTGATGTTGTAAAAATCGACACCTTTTTCAGGAATTTCCATACCACTCATAATTCGGCCGGCGCCAAAAAAGGACTCACTTGACGGGTCAGCTACATCCACGCCATTAATTTTAAGTGTGTAATAGTGGAAGCCAGGGTCCTGAGGCTGGGTTACGCCTGTCCAGAAACCATCCTCGCCTTTTGTAAACGGAACATTGCCAAGACTAACTGAAACGCTTGTTGCATCAGGGGCACGAAGTCGGAAATGTACCCTGCTTAGAGAGTCGATCCGGGGATAATCAGCGCCTAAGATGTTGGTTGATGCTGGTTTTGTTCCCGCAGGAAAAACGGTTTCCTGTGTAAACCCGACTGTACCAATTGACATGAGCAGCAACACTAATAAAAGATTTTTCATATTTATTTTTTTTTAGATTATCCGGTAACTATTTTAATCCGCTGTTCTTTATGCGGAAGTAGTCGAACCAAACATCAAAGGGCGTGTCTGGTTTTGTTGAATCAGAATCGAACCAGAAAGTGCTTTTCATGTATTGAGTTACGATACCATCGCATACAATTAAGCCGGCCCTGATGTCTTTCAACAACATACCGGCGGTTCCGAGGAACTCGAAAGTTTTTCCGTCAGTTGAATAAAAAGCAGTGTAGTTGCTTCCTTTTTTCTCCAGTTTGAGAGTCAATGCATTGTCGCCAATGACTTTATTTCTGAGGTTGAAGGTTGCCAGTGATTTTGCAATGCCGTTTTCTTCCATAACCAGGTCGATTGTACCGGGTTGCACTCCCCTGGCCCGGGTTGTTTTAATCACTGCCCTGAACATAAGTTTCACAAAATTATCGTCGTTCTGGTAAACCAGGATTCCGGCATTTTCGGGCTGAGACGGAGTTCTGGAACAAACCAGCCGGGTTTCAATGGTCCAGTCGTTATTGGCACTTTGCAGCAGTATATTTTTCGCATTGTTTGTAGCCTCCAGAACACCGCCGGTCTCACTGGTAATGGTTAGCGAACCTGTTTTCCGGGATAAACTGTGGGTTGTAAGGTTTTCACGAATCCATTCCCACCGGGAGTCAACAGCTCCGCCATTGAATTCATCGCTTACCGATTCTGCGTCAAAATTCAGGTAGTAGACATTCTTTTCGAGGGTGATATCGATTGAAACTGTTTTTACCTGTCCCCGGGGGATGCTCACCCTTTTAAATCCTTTTAACCGTTTTATCGGTCTTTCAAGCGATGCGGGACTATCGGGTGTTTTTACATAAACCTGAACCACTTCATCTCCGTCGGCCGATCCGGTGTTATGAACATCGACGCTGACTGTAATTTTATCGTTTGGTGTAATGCTGGTCTTACTGATGGCAAAATTGCTGTATGCAAATGTGGTGTACGACAAACCAAATCCAAATTCAAACGAAACATCTTTGTTGAAATACCAGTAGGTTCGACCGTTGGTGCCATCTCCGCGCAAGGTATAATTGTTAAAATCAGGCAGGTCGCTTAACGATTTATGCCAGGTCACATTTAATTTTCCACCCGGACTTACATCGCCAAACAATATTTTCGCCATTGCCGTTCCCTGTGCCTGTCCGTTGTAGCCTGTCCAGATAATACCGGAAATGTTGGGGAGATTTTTAAATTGTTCCACTTCAACCATTCCCATGGTTTGCATTACTACAATTGTATTGGGATTAACTGCGGCAACCGCATTTATCAGTTCATTCTGATTGCCCGGCAAGGTAATCGCAAAACGGTCTGATTCCTCCCTGCCGGTGGATTGGTCGGTACCCACAAAAATCAAAGCGGCATCGCAGCTGGCTGCCAGATTAAGTGTCTCAGCGTCTATTTCCTTTTCTGCTGCTTCGCGATACACCAGAACAAGGGTTTGCGGGCCTGTGATGCCCAGCGTATTAATTTTAACAGATTCAATCCCGGGACGGGCAAAGCCGGGGAATCCTCCACTTTGCTGAACGCTGCCGATTGTTGCTGATGCCAGCACATTACCGGCAGCAGACCCTGCCCTCACTTCCAGAATGCCGCCATCGGCGGATGAACTCAGATTGAATCTTATTGAATCAACATCTGTAATGTTAATATTATCATAGGCAGTCCAGTCTCCATCCTTGATACCGCTTATTGAAGTCCGTCCAAATCTCGAAGCTATAATAAGACCGGGAGCTGAAGAAACAAATTTTGTTGCATCGTATTCTTTTAACACCTCACCATTCCGAATAATTGAAAAGGAGTTCACTGTTATAAAGTCAGTATTTCTATCGGTATTTCCGCTGACCATGGATACTATTTCTGTGTTCAGATTATGCTCTTTAATGTAGTTTTGAATACCTTCCAGTGGTGAAATACTAAAATGAGGTTCAACCCGCCCTGAATAATCGCCCAGCTCAACTTTGTCGGCCTGGGGTCCCAGTACAGCGATTTTTTTAACGTGAGTTAAATCAATCGGTAGCGCCTTATTGCCTGTTTTTGTGATTGTACTGTTTTTTAGCAGCACTGGTGTTTTGGTTGCAATTTCAAGTGCGAGGTTATTATGGGAAGGGTCGTTGATTATGCCTGGTTTAATTCCGGTATAAGGAACAATTTCAGGCGGGTCGAATTCCCCAATTCTCATTCTTATTGTGAAAATATTCACAAGCGCCTTGTCAATTTCGCCTTCGGTAAGTATTCCCTGCTGCACGGCTTTCAGGGCACTCGACTGGTAAACACTTCCGCAATCGGTATCAACGCCTGCTTTAATTCCCATTGCAACTGCTGCTTCATTGCTTCCGGCATAATGATGGCCTCTTACCATATCGTCAATTGCACCACAGTCGCCGGTTACATAACCATCCAGTCCATAAGTTTTGCGGACGATTGTATCAACCAGAAATTTGCCAGCCGAAACCGGTATTCCATTTACGGCGCTGTAGGCTGTCATGATTGCCGGAAGTTGACCTTCCCTGATAAGGGATCTGTAAGGTGAAAGATAAAATTCGTGCATATCGCGGTCGTCCATGTTTGCACTGCCGGAGTGGCGGTTAAACTCGGTATTGTTTGCAAAATAATGTTTTCCGCAGGGAACGGCTTTGAGGTAGGTCGGGTCGTCGCCCATTAAGCCCCGGATAAAACCTAAGCCGATTTGGGAAACAAGAAAAGGATCTTCACCGAAAGTTTCCGCAGTTCGTCCCCAACGCGGGTCACGGGCCGGTTCAATAACAGGTGACCAGTAGGTAAGTGTAAAAATAACGTCGTGATTAAACCCCCGGGCTTCATCGGAAATCACTTTTGTTTCTCGTTTAATCAGCTCCGGATCCCAGGTTGCACCAACGGCCACGCTGTTTGGGAAAGAAGTTGCTGTCATGCCGCTGTTGTTGTTTCTGCCCATAATTCCGTGCAGCGCTTCGCCCCAGACATCATAATGATTCACTCCCAGACGGGGAATGGGAGGCATTGTATTTCCCAGCTGGCTTTGTTTCTCTTCGGGCGTCATTCTCGAAACAAGGTCGGCAGCCCTTTCATTAAATGAATACGCGGGATTCAGGTAAATCGGCTTTTTTACCTTCTCACCACCGGGCATAAAAGCCATCATCAGGAGAGAAAATACGATTAAAACTGTAACTTTTTGCAGTTTGATTTTCATGGGTGAAGCCGTTTAAAATTAGTTATAACAACAATCAGCCTGAGTTTACCAATCAAGTGGTTATTCCCACGTATCTTCAGGTTAAGCAAGAGGAACAACCCTTAAAGATATAACAACTTCACAGCTTTACCAACGATTATCTTCGTTCCGGGTTACCTTGTCTTGACTTGTAACATTTAGTGCGGTGAACTGCCCGAGTAATTTCTTTTTTTTGAATGTGCAGTACACGTTGTGGTGGATCACTCTGGAATGGTATTTCTCAGGTATGGGACTCGCTTTGGATATTCAGTGCCTGTTCAGGAGATCCCGCATCCCTCGCAGGTTGTCATCGTAAAGCGGGGTAATCCCCAAACTGGAAGACAATCATAGCGGAAAGCGAGTAATCATGGACTACATAGGCGAGGGATCTGCGTCATTGGAAGTGCGTGTGTAATATCATTGCAGTATCTTCCATGCCAGGCCTAAGGCCGTAGGCCTTACATGATTTAGGGATGGGAGCAGCCCATCCTTATGGCCTTGTCCGGGAGGACAGGTTCTGCGCACCAACGGGTCGTGGTATAAGCAGCTATCCAGCACTGGGAGCATCAGCTGGTTCAAACAATACAAGACAAAGTCATGCAGGAAATGCCCTCTGCGCTCAAAGTGCACCAGATCACAGAAGGAAAGGCTCATTCAAAGAAGCGAATATGCTGATTACTACGAGGCTAACAGGGTAAACGTTAAAAAAAAGGAACAGCTCTATAAACGTCGCCAGGCAATAGTTGAACATCCTTATGGGACGATAAAGCGACAATGGGGTTTTAACTATATCCTGACAAAGAAAGGAATCGCAAGAGCTGGTTCCGATGTCGGGTTTATGTTTATAGCATATAACCTCAGGCGGATTGGTAATATTTTAACAAGCGATCTGTTGAAAGAGTATCTGAGGATGCTCGCTTCTTTGTTTTTGACCATTTTTGACCTTGTACGAAGCATCTCAAAGGTCTGTGACAGACTATTATTCTCTGGCATACAAATGCCTTTCAGAAACAGGCTAAGTCTTAAACAGCTTTAAATGAAGCCGGATTTACAACTCTATCATAGGTTTTTAGACAGACTCCCGTTAGGCACAAGGCTGAGAGACCGTTTCTAATGAAAGTAATGACTATTTTTCGTAAATTTGACTTGTGAAACAGAGAGTTTATATAGATACTTCAGTTTTTGGCGGATATTATGATGATGAATTCGCAGAGCACACAAGGCCGTTGTTTAATAGGCTTAAAAACAACGAATTTAAATTACTATTTTCATCCGTGACTCAGGATGAGCTAAATAGTGCTCCTGCTAGAGTTAAAGACTTAGTAACGGGACTAAAAGCTGAGTGGACTGAGTTTCTTGATGTGACTGATGAAGCAACAGAATTGGCAACTGAATATATCGCAGAAGGAGTAGTAGGGCAAACACGTTTTGCTGACTGCTTACATATAGCCTTGGCGACAATAAACCGGGCTGATTATTTAATAAGTTGGAATTTTAAACATATCGTGAATGTAGACCGAATAAGGGGTTATAACTCCATAAATATTAAAAAAGGTTATAAACAATTAGAGATACGTTCACATAGAGAATTTGAGAAATATGAAAACAATAGAAATGACAATAGAGAAACAATTTGACGCTGTTAAATTTATGCGGGAGCAGCGGGACAAATTGAGTAGGAAGTTGTCAAAGATGACTAAAGAAGAAGTAATAGAATACTTCACAAAACGCAAAGCTGAGACAAGTACAAAGCCCAGTGCATAACAGCAGTATAGTTAATGTTCTACCTTTACTCATTCACGGTTTCCAGCTTAATCTGTTTGCAGCTGAATCTCTTCTATCAAATGATTCTGAAAATGCTTCAGTAAGGTAAAAGCGTTTAACCCCGATTGCGTGTGAGAAGTAATAGAATCATATTCGCTTTGGTCATCATAATTGTATTATCCATAATTGGAGGAGGACTTTCTGTTTTCTTAAATGAATTCATTGATTTTAGTTCTACAAAGTCTATTGAGACTACTGCCCCAAAAACAAAACTGACAGTCACAGTTTCTTATAACCCGCCTATGCCGCAGGATGCGCCCGAAAACATAAAGGACGCAGTTTTGCTCGGGTACAACATCATGACTGACACCCGGAAATACGCCGCCGGATATATCGGCAACAGGCTCAATTGTGATGACTGCCACTTCAGAGGCGGTATTACTGAAGGCGGAAAAAATGGAGGACTTTCTCTGGTTGGCGTAGCAACAAAATACCCGGAATACAGAAAGCAGGAACAAGGCGTTAGCGATCTTTTTTCCCGTACTAACAGCTGCTTCGAAAAAAGCATGAATGGGAAACCTCTCCCGTCGGATAGCAAAGAGATGATTGCCCTTGTTACCTACTATCAATGGATTTCGAATGGGTTGCCGATATATGAGGATATCCCGTGGTTGGGCATTAAACTTATCAAAATAGCTCATACTCCCGAACCGGGAAATGGAAAACAGATCTTCATGCGACAATGCGCTGCATGCCATGGTGATGACGGACAAGGGAGGATGGAAGTGCCTCCCTTATGGGGAAGTGGTTCATTCAATGACGGTGCCGGAATGAATAAGGTGGATAATCTCGCAGCATTTGCCTTTCAAAATATGCCGAGGACCAATCCCTACCTCACTGCTGAACAAGCGTTGGATGTGGCGGTCTTTGTTTCTGCACAACCGAGACCTCACTTTACATCCAAAAAGAAATAGGAGGAGTATATGGAATTTCCGATCTACGAAGTACCCTATTTAGGCAACGGCATGACAATCGCATTGAATGCCGTGTTACATGTATTTATCAGTCACGGACTGGCAATTGGTGCAATATCGCTTATCGTAATAAGCGAATATCTCGGCTTCAGAAAGGCATCCAAAGACTGGGAAAATTTTGCAAAGAATTTTCTGAAGGTTACCATTATAGTTATTACAGGAATCGGAGCAGTTACCGGAGTCGGAATATGGCTTATTACCAGCGCCCTGGCGCCAACCGGGATAGGATCGATGTTGCGAATATTTTTCTGGCCGTGGTTTATTGAATGGATAATCTTCACCTTAGAAGTAGTCGTACTTCTTGTTTATTACTTTACCTGGGATAAGTGGACAGGCGAAAGGAAAAAGCAGCATATATATCTGGGCATAAGCTATATTGTTTTATCGGTTTCTTCCGCATTTCTGATTACCGGGATATTGGGATTTATGCTCACTTCTGATGGCTGGCTATGGGATAAAAAATTCCTGTCAGCATTTTTTAATCCGAGCTTTCTTCCTCAATTGTTTTTAAGAGCATCCCTGGCATTTGCCCTCGGTGCCCTGTTCTCTATGGCATTTCTACTTATTACACACAATGTAAATGTTTTCCGGAAGGAGGCGCTTCGCCTTTTCGGGAAGGTTTTCATCATTTCATTCACCGCAATGACGGTATTTACTTGGTGGTATTTCACGGTAGTCCCAACAACATTCAAAACACATGCCATTGTCTCAATACTCACTCCCCGTTTTTCTCAGCAGCCCGAAATCTTTTATGCAATTAATGCCCTGGGCATATTTATCATGTTGCTTATTGCCTTTTCTGCATCAAGGGGCTCAGTTTCTTTTTCAAAAATTTTAATCATTCCGGCACTCTTATTCTGTATGGGCTTTGTAACGGAATTTGAAAGGGTACGGGAGTTTATCAGGGGACCTTATCTGATGCCAGGTTACATGTACGCCAACCAGGTGTTGCTTGACGAAAGTCTTTTTTTAGAAAGAGACAGTATGCTGAAAAATGACTACTGGTACAAAGCGATTACTGATAAACATGATAATATCAATCAAGGTGCAAATCTTTTTGGCCGCAACTGTTCCGCGTGCCATACCATAGGCGGAATTAGCAGCATTCAGGATGCGGTTAAGGGCAGAAGTGAAGATGGCATTTTTGTCATCCTCGGGCATACTCATGAAATGGTGCCCTTCATGCCTCCTTTTTCAGGAACCGAACAGGAACGGCAGATTATGGCACGCTTTCTATACCAACTGGCAAACAGGGATATTACTATAAAAGCGCCTTCGCGTTTTGCCCCAATTAAGGAGGGGAAAAGGAAATGAATAACATCTATGACATCCTGCTTGAGAAACCACTTCCCGATGAGTGGATCCATGGCCTGCTTTTTATTTTTTTTACCCTGCATATGGTATTCGTCCTTTTAACTGTTGGGACGGCCATACTTTCCGTTTACTATTTTATCGATTCCCGGTGGGGAGGAAAAACAAATGAGTTGAGATTAGATAAAAGAATTATAAGAATATTTATGGCACATAAAAGTCTCGCTGTAGTTTTAGGAATCGCTCCTTTACTGTTAATTCAGGTTGGCCATACCGTACCTTTTTTTACGGCGGTTAATCTGTTTGCTCCGTTCTGGATACTCATTGTTATTCTTCTGATAGTCGCATTTATCTCATTTGATACGTTAGGCCATAAAATAAACGTTCATCCTGACCGCCACTTGATCTTTGGAATTATTGCACTTCTTGCACTCCTTACCGTTCCTGCCATATTTGCTGCTGTTTTGGTTACGGCAGAGAATTCTGACAAGTGGATACCCATAATTACTCACGGTTATAAATTACACGGCTCGCTGGCATATCATTGGCTGTTCAGATATTTACATGTTCTGGGAGCTGCTCTTGTGTTTGGTGCAACATTTCATTATTTCTTCTCAACAAAGGATGAAACAGAAAAGAAATCACTGCTTAAATGGGTTGTGGGTGGTATTTTGCTTCAGATTTTTCTTGGCATAATCCTCTATACTTCTTTATTAGGAAAGCCTGATTCCGTTGCCAATGTTTTTTTATTTATTGGCGTCATTGGAGTTGCTTTATTGCTGTGGGTAATTTATCTCGGTATGGATAGCAGGAGCACTTTAAATATCCGGGCAGTATTACCTCTTTTAATTTTAATGCTCATCCTTATTCCGATGCTTTTAATAAGGCAGTTTATTCAGGATAAAAATTTTATACCTTTTGAAAAACAGTTGCAGGCAAACACTCAGGCATATCAAAAGGTGGTGCAAACTTATAACCGGGAAGCCCTCGAAAAGTATAAGTCCGAAATTAATGTTGTATATGATAATGGAGAAACGATTTACAGAAAAAGTTGCGCTTTCTGCCATGGAGAAAATATGGACGGTAATGGATCAGAAGCAAAAAATCTTGCCATCCTGCCTGAAGACATTACGGCTATCAGGACTACACGCCAATATCTGCACACAATTCTTACCGGAGGCATTTCCGGTTCTGCCATGCCTTATTTTACTGTTTTTGACAAGTACAAGCTGGAAAGCCTGACTGATTATCTTGATAAAAAGAATCGCGTTCTGATCTTGCCTGAACCTCTTTCTGTTAAAATCTCTGATGCAGTACTACAGCAGTCACAGAAAACATATACTGAAACCTGCGCTCAATGCCATGGAACAGATGGTAAATTAACAGCGCTTTCAAAAGGATTTCAGCCTCCACCTCCGGACTATTCTGTTTATAGCTTATTGCCGCAAAGAGCATTTGATATTATAACAAATGGTTATTCCGGGACTGTAATGTATCCATTTAGCGACTTGCCGGAAGAAATCCGATGGGGATTGGTAAAAATAATTACTGACATAAGAATAAAAGAATAAGCAAAATCTCACTTAAAAAGAGAAGACAATGAAGACAGTTAAGCTAATAAAGGTAATGCCTGCAATAGCGATTGCACTCATGATTTTGAATTCATCAGAAAATCTTCAGGCCCAGGTGAAAAATGACTTTCCGCTTCCTCTGTTAAAGGGTGGACCATTCGATTTGGTTTATTTTCCTGAAAACATGCCCGACAAAAATGATGTATCGTTTTATCCGCATGAATGGGTTCAAAGTTATGGCAATGCACAGCATAACGCGGCATTCACCATTGCCAAAGATGCTCCGGACTGGATGGCAAAAGGTGTTTCGTGGCAATTTGCTGAAGCAAGGTCATGGCCCCTGTCAGAGGAAAAGGCATTTGGTGAAAGCGCTTATGGTGTAAAAGGAAGTCTGACAACAATAACACAGTCATACGGAAATGCTTTGGGGGTGAGCGTTGTTGATGGAATTGTTTATGCGGAGAGTGATGACAATTTCATTTATGCTATAAATGCAAAAACCGGAAAGCTTATCTGGCGGACAAGCCCGGTAGGCAATACATTCATGGGAACCCCCGTAGTTGTTGGCGATCTTGTCTATGTTACACCCGGAAGCGTTGGTTTTAATTTTACCAATGTTCAGGATTACAAGAAAACCGGAATGGCGATCCGTGGAGGTGATATCAGCTATAACGGGGTGTTTGCGCTAAATAAGAATACCGGGGAACTCGTTTGGTACTATTTAACGAATGGAGGAACTATGCCTACCCCTGCTTTTGGAGAAGATAGAATATTCTTTTCAGCAGGTGATGGTACGGTGTATGCGCTGGATGCCAAAACCGGAAAAGAGATCTGGAAAAATGAAGTGGGCGGTATGGCAAATATGTCGAGTCCTGCCTATTATGATGGAAAAGTTTATGCAGCAATGTCGCTCAAAGCATTTATTTACTGTTTTGACGCAAAGGCTGGCAAAGTGCTCTGGCAGGGCACTGTTCCCAATGCTGAGAACACGGGTATGGGCGATGTTTCTCCCGCAGTAGATGACGGTGTTGTGGTAATGGATGCCGTCAGCATGATAAAAACCAAGAGCGGCAAGGATACCATGAATACAGGTCTTCGCGCCTACGATGCAAATACAGGAAAAGTACTATGGACCCAGTTAATGGGGGAAGGTCCTAAACCACCGGCTTTCAAAGGCGGAATGCCAATGATCCATGATAACGTTGTTTATGTTGGTACGCCTGTAAACAGTGTCTATCAGGCATATGAACTAAAGACAGGCAAACTGTTATGGACATGGCATGTGCCTGATGCAGGGCCGGCAGGAGCCGGGCGTGGACCCGCGACGTTTTACGAAGGAGTGCTTTATATGTCAACAGGTCCATCGGTATTTGCTGTTGATCCGAAAGACGGAAAGCTGATTGGGCAGAAACACATCGGGGGGCGTTTTGGCATCGTAAATCCAGCTATTGTCGGCGGTACCATCTACCTTGGTAATTCATGGGATTGGGTAATCGCTTTGCCGGTATCGGAAGTAAACCCAAATTATCACCCTTAGTCAATCTTATTCGATTTCATTTAACTTTAGCATTATGTCCGAAATAAATGAAAATAAGGAATCAGAAAAAGTTCGTAATCGCCGCGTTCATATGGCGAATGAACGAACATTTCTGGCATGGATCAGAACAAGCATTGGGATAATGGCATTCGGTTTTGTCGTTGAAAAGTTTGCCTTGTTTATGAAACAAATGTCGATTACTTTGGGGAATTCAACTATTGAAAATACGTTGCCTCCTTCTCATGGATATTCGTCAATTGTTGGAATATTCCTTGTCGGTTTCGGCACGTTGATGAGCTTGCTTACATATGTCAGGTACAAAAAGGTTGAGCGACAAATAGATGATGATACGTACCAACACTCATCCTC
>JBAQCK010000043.1:0-17066 GCA_049294075.1 Bacteroidales bacterium
TTTCTAGTGTCATGTCAACTCTCATATGACGGATAAAGTCTTTTCAGTTTGATGCGGGCTTTCTCTGTTGTAAACTGCCAGTTAACTTTCTTGTCAAGTCCATTACGAGCGTGCTCCCAGGATTCAACCTCTTCTCTGACTTCTTCAATCGTTCCAATTCTTCGGCCCAAACATTGATTGTTCAATACGTTAAGTTCGATCTCTGCCATATCCAGCCAACTCCCATGCTTGGGAGTGAAAACGAACTCAAATCGATCCAATATCCGTTTTGCTTCTGCCGGTTCATATCTCTCATAAAGTGCACCTGGGGTATGAGTGCCGAGGTTGTCCATGACTAAGGTTATGAGATCAACTTCCGAATAATGCTCGTCAGCGATTTCCTTGATGAATTCTGCCCAATCAACCTTGCACTTCTTGTCAGTGATTTTCACTCTGCGGAATCCGGCTAACGGTTCATTAGCGAGAAAAATATTACAAACTCCTAAGCGTTCGTATTCATAATCACGTTTACGGTCATGACCTTTGCTCATGGGTATAGGAACACGAGTCTCACCAATCAACTGTTTGGGAGATTCATCCATGCAAACCACCGGTCGCATTGGATCATAAGGTCTCTTATAAACATCCAAAACCTTTTCCATGGCTGCTACAAATTCTCCGTTTTCTTTGGCCGGAATAACCCAGCCTATTACTTTCCAAGGTTTAAGTTCGTTTTTTTTAGCGTCCGGCGTACCGTTTCGTATGAAATATTATCCGCAAACCGAAGCTCAACCAACTTATCTGCCAATAATCGCAAAGACCACCGAGCGTATCCTTTAGGAGGTTCACCACAAGCTAATGCAATCAGGTGCGCTTCCATATCTCCATCCACCAACTTATCATATACACGGGAAGTAGGGGCCATTTTTAAAGCTGCTTCAAGTCCTTCTTCAACAAACCGCTTTTTTACCCTGTCAATGGTTCGCATCCCGATCTTCAATACATTGCAGATGTCTTCATTGATCTGCTTTTCAGTATTATATGGCCCACGATCAACATTCAGCAGAATCAGTGCGTGTATAATCTTCCTCGCAGCGTGATTTCCGGTTCGGGTCATTTCAGTCAACTGATCTCGTTCTTCCTTTGTAAGAGTAACTTTGTAAGTATTCATAGCCTTTTTTTGGCTAAAATACAAAATATTTTTATTACGTCATATTAATTGTGACATGACACTAGTTGCTTTTATAAATAGTTTTCAGAAAATCCTTAAGTGTTGTTGGCTTCCTGCCTAAAAGCTGCTCCAGGTCATTTCCCACAAAATCAAATTCTCCTTCGGCCTGGGCCAAAGCAAACCCGGCAAACATTCCTGAATATTCAGCCGGAACACCAGCTCCCGTCAGCGTACTGATGTATTCTTCAACCGTGGGTGAAACGTATTTGATCGCTTTTCCCGTAATACCGGCAATAGCACTGGCTATATCGCCGTAGGTGTAGGTTTCTACATTGGTAATGCCGTATATTTTGCCTTCGTGTCCTGGCGTAACCAGTATATTGGCTGATGCTTTTGCCATATCGTTACGAAGTGTAAAACCAGCTTTTCCTTCTCCCGCAGGAAGATAGACCACCCCTGTTTCCAATACTTTATCCCCGATTAATACAGGGATGAAATCCATATAAAGATTGTTTTTCAGTATGGTATAAGTCAGGCCGCTTTCTTTCAGCCATTTTTCTGTTTTGAGGTGTGCTTCAGCAACTATGGCTATGGGTGAAGTTTCCGTTTCGTTTTTTCGCTCAAAGCTGGTATATATCACATGTTTTACGCCTGCTTCTTTAGCTGCTTTTACAACACTTTCCTGCTGAACTACACGTTTGGTAACATCACTGCCTGATATAAACAACAATTTGTCAACGCCTTTAAATGCAGCCACAAGTGAAGCATAATCGTCATAGTTTCCTCTTACTACATTAATACCTTTGGTTTTTAAGTCTGCTGCTTTGCTTTCATCCCTGGCCAATGCCGAAATGTGACCGGCGGCAATCCCTTTTTGTAAAAGAAAGTCAATCGTTGCCTTTCCGAAATGTCCTGTTGCTCCTGTAATAAGAATTTTGCTCATTGCTCATTATTATTTAGTGAAATATTTTTTTAATAGGACAAAGATATATACTTTTGCTATACTTTAATAAGTACTATACTAAAATATAGCGCTATACTTTTGTATAGCGACTGTAAAAAACGAGGAAAAATGAGCAAAATTTCACAATTGGAACAGGTAAAACAGTGTTCGGCAACATTTGTATTGGCGGTCAACGACACGATGAATGTTTTGAATGGCAAATGGAAGCTGCCGATAATAGGTTCATTGCTTTACGGTAAAAAGCGTTTCAGGGAGATGGAAAGGGAAATTCCAAAGATCACGCCCCGTATGCTTTCCAAAGAATTGAAGGACCTGGAAGCCAACGGAATTGTAACAAGAATGGTTTACGATACTATTCCTGTTACGGTAGAATATCAACTGACGAAATCAGGCGAGTCAATTAAGGATGTTTTGGATGTGATGATTGAATGGGGCTTGCAGCACCGCAAGATTGTTATTGGCAAAAAACTGAAAGTTTCAGAACCTGTCGAAGTATAGTTAAAGCGTTGGCTTTGTGTCAGTGCGTACACTGATAATCAAATAATAAGGAGACAACATAAGGTGCATCAGGAGGCCCGATCACAGGTACGTTTTTGTAATCGATGGCAATGACACTTTCCTCATACTCTCCATCACTGTAAACAGTCCCAGAAGTAAGAATAACCTGCGAGAGGACAAGCAATCCCGCAAGAATGAGACCGGTCAGAAACCTGAACAACACTGCTGGGAGACGAATATCCTGACTTGTTAAATATCTTACAGCCTGCCAGATGATCAGTCCTGTCAACAGCAACCCGGTAATGTGCGTAATCATGCAAAAGGGGCAAAAGTCCCCAATGATCCATTTCTGCACGATTGTGAACCATATGGCACTTCCGGCAACCGAACCCGGCCAGTACCAGCATCACACCGCTTCCTGATACCTGTGAGCCTGCAGCAATTACAACAGTCTCACTGTTTTTTCCACTGCCAATGGTGACAGATTGTCCGGGATTAAAGCCTTCCACACTTGCAACCACGATGACTTTCTTTCCTGCGCTGGCGAAAGTTCCTACTGTTGTGCCACCAGGTGTTCCTACAGCTGCAATAATTGCTGTCTCGCTGTTTGTTCCTTTGCCGATTATAATCTTCTGACCAGCGTTTAGGTCTGCCACACTTGCGACTTTGATATTAGTTGAACTGGCTGCAGCCGGGGCCAATAGTGTGATGCTGGTCTGTAATAAGAAATCGCGGCAATTGAAGTCGCTGTCAGCACCGTCAGGGAAGCGGCCGGCGCTTCTGTCGGGTTGGCTGGCGGGCATTCCTGGACCCATCCTGAAGTGAGATTGAAGGTTGCACTCACGCTTGCACCTGGAGCGAATCCTAACAGGCAGTATGAGCGCGAGGGAAACAACGATTAAAAAACGACTTTTGTTTCATTTGGTTACGCGTTATTTTACAGGAATATCTTATTAATCAAACAACAAATGTGCAAGTTCATATAGACTAGGACGTCAGGCTTGAAACTCGAAATCTTCGATATTCGCCGGCTTTTCCACATTACATCAGTATCCCCGCCAGACTGGCCGAAATATATGACGCCATTGTTCCGCAGATCATCGCCTTGAATCCCAGCCGGGCCAGATCGGCCTTTCGTGAGGGAACCATAGCCCCTATTCCTCCAAGCTGAATGGCAATGGAGCTGAAATTGGCAAATCCGCAAAGGGCAAAACTTGCTATTACTATTGATTTCGGACTGAGAGCACCCTGATGTATCATCGGTGCCAGATCGGAATAAGCAACAAACTCATTGATAACCATTTTGGTTCCCATCAATGAACCCACATCGAACGATTCCGCCACCGGAACACCCATGACAATTGCAAAAAGAGAAAAGAAAACCCCGAATACATCCTTAAGCCTCAGACTGTTTACATCGAGCCCGATAAAATCGAGTGACAGACCTGTCCATCCAAGGAAGAGGCCGAAATATCCAAGAAGGGCATCTACCAGTGCCACAAGGGCGATGACGCCTATCAGCATGGCAATCACGTTAATTGAAATGGTCATCCCGTCGCTTGCCCCATGTGAAATGGCATCCATTATATTAGTTTGTTCCTTTTTCACTTCAATCTTCACAACCCCCTTGGTCTCGGATTCCTGGGTTTCGGGGAACACAATCTTTGATATCACCAGAGCCCCCGGCGCCGCCATCAGGCTGGCAGCAAGAAGATAAGAAGCAGGAACCCCCATTGAAATATAAACCGCCATTACGCCACCCGCTATGCAGGCCATGCTGCCGGTCATCGAGGCAAGAAGCTCTGACATGGTCATTCCCGACAGATACGGCCTTATCATGATCTGCGCCTCCACCTGGCCAACGAAAGCACTGGCCACATTCGACAGCGCCTCACTTCCGCTCACTCTCATCACCCAGTGCATGAAACGGGCAAGCACGGCAACAACCCGCTGCATTATCCCTACATGATAGGCCATCGCAACCAGAACACAGACAAAGATAATGGTGGGAAGGAGAGTGAACAGGAATACGCCCCCGCTGACAATCGAGGGAGGTAAAATCTCCGAAACCTTAGTAAGATCACCAAAAACAAAAAGGCCCCCTTCCTGCGAAAAGTCAAGCAGTTTATTGATGACCTTGCCAAGCCAGGCAAAAATATCCTGACCGACCGGCACCTTGAGGATAAAAATTGCAAGCGCAAGCTGAAGCAGCAGGCCTGTAATAACAAGCCTCAGGTTAATGGCTTTCCTGTTATTCGACCACAGGAATGCCAGTCCGAGAATTATTATGATTCCAATAATACCGGTGAATCGTGACATGCAGGAATGAATTAGTTTAGAGTCTGACTCAAACCTACATTTTTTTTTGATTCAATGATAACCCTGACCGGGAAAAGATGCTAAGTGTAAACAGCTATCTGGCCCCTGCGGGGAACTGCCCTGTAAAGGATCTTTGCATCAGCCTTTGGCAGTCTGATCTTTATGAAGGGATGATATTCGGGAACCCGGAGCATGGCTATACTCTTCATGTAACTCCATGTTGTTCTGAACCGGTCCCTGAGGTCAAAAAAGAATAACTGACGGCCGTCGCTTTTCAGCGTGTCGGTGGTTTGATAAACATAAATCCTGATTCCGTTGTCCATTTCGAGGATATAACTGACAGGCTCATAATCAGAAGTGTCGGGAATAATATCAGGTTTGAATTCACTTGTATCCTTTGGCGCCATTTTGATCATCAGCGGTTCCTTCTTTATGGTCGACAGGTCGCTTACAATGTTCATGGGTAATGACAGCATCGACGAAATTGCAAATTCATCCGTTCTGCGAATGATTCCGCTTACCCTGTAACTGTTGATCCTGACGGAATGCACGGTGACACCGCTTATTTCAAGGTTTGCGGTGCTGTCGGAAAGATTAAGCGTCATATAGACCGAATCCGTTTCAGCCATGCTTGTCCTGGCCTGAAGATATGACTTCTCCTTAAGCAAGGCCATATAGGATGAATCTCTGTACAACCGTTCATCAATCTTGTTCTCTGAAGATTCTTCGGGACCATATTTTTGCCGGATATCTTCCAGCTTCTTTCCCGGAGCCATCAGCGACATGATTGTGAAAAATCCCAGGATCACAGCTATGATCAACCCCGAAATGATAAGCAGGTTCTTTTTCCTTTTCAATCCGGCTTCCTCTTTTTTCTCTTCCATAGTTCTGCCTTATCTGAAATCAGAAAATATAAACTTTCGAACCGATCGCGAGAGTGTTGTAAATGGCTTTCAGGTCCTCGTCGTTAAGCCTGATGCAGCCATGAGTAACGGGCATCCCGAGAAAGCGCTTGTAAAGCGTCCCATGAATCAGGTAACCGTCGCCGATGCTGAGCGCATAGTCGCCAAGCACCCCGTATTCATACCTCGAGTGATGAGTGGCTGACGGAATGGGAAGGCCTTCTTCAACAAAGGCCCAGTCGGGCTTTCTCCATACAGGCGATGTGATCTTGCCCTGTATCCTGTATTTTCCCTTAGGAGTCTTAAACACCCATTTTCTTTCACCCTCGGTCTTGAGCATAGTGTAACTTCCCGAACTGCAGAATCCTTCCCTTATCAGCTTTTTGTTCCTGTAGAGATAAAACCTGTTATCGGTTGTATTTATAACAATGTATGACTGTCCGGAGGTATAGGAAGCATATTTTTTTGAAAGTCTCTGAACATCTCTCGACAGGGTGGATATCTGCTTTTTGTAGTTCTTATCTTCCCTGAGTTCCGGGTTATTGTCAAGCCCGGGTTTATGTTTCGATAGTGCTTCCTGCATGCCGGGAACACCATAAATCACAAATGCCGTCAGTAAAAGGAATAAGAAAATTCCTCCAAGTACCAGCAAGGTTTTTTTTGCCGCTTTGCTGAATCCGGGGTTCGTTCCAAACTTTTCCTGAAGTGAGCGGAACTTGGCCAAGAGGTCCCCCTCCCGGTTCTCTTCCGGCATTGTTTCGTTTATATCTGTCCTGTTGTCATCCATAAGATTGTCATTCGTGAATCTTGTCGAGACTGACCGTTGATCCGACTATAGTCACCGGGGTGCCCTCCCCGGCGATCCTGAAAAGAACGTCCATTTCTTCATTGGTCAGGGCAATGCATCCTTCCGTCCAGTCGTACCCTCTTCCCCCTTCACCGTGGATTTCAATAAGACTTCCTATCCTGGCCGTCTTTGGAAGTGCCCCGCCCGTGACAGCCTTTCTGAACTCTGCCTTGTCGGTCTCATTTGGATAGTCGATCAGAAGTGCCTTGTGATATTTCGTTCTTCCGCTCCCGAACTTCTTTACAACCTTGTACATACCCTCAGGTGTCGCCTTATCGCCCTTTTCCTTTTTGTCGCCCACCCAGTTCTTTCCAAGCTCGACATTATACTCATATTTTTTGACACCCCCAAGGTACACAATACATTTCCTTGAATACTTGTCGATAATGATGGCATAACTCTGCTTCTGACGCGATTCCCTTATCGTCCTGTCGACCCATTGCTTCCAGGTTGGGTAGGAATTGAAATACCTGTTAAGGTGTTCATTTGCATTTTCATAGGCATCAACGAGAAGAAGCTCTGATCCTGCCACCTTCTCCTTTGCCACTGAGTAATCACCCTTGTTGTAAGCCACTTCCGATTCCTTGAGAAGCATCCTGCCTTTTGATATCCGGCTCCAGACTTCAGCTGATAACGGATAGGAGTCAAACTTAAGGTCTATCTGACCTGCAATATGATTAAGCTTTTCAAGCTTCTGTCCCAGAAAAATATTCAGGTCAGTTACATTATTTCTTGATATCCGGGAAGCCTGCCGGGCTTTCTGCTCCGACATCTGAGCCAATTCTGCAGTCCGGCTGTAATCCCTGAACCAGATGAACCTTTCGTTCTCCTTCTGCCAGCTGACCATCGCGGAATCGTACAACGACTTTGCCTCCCTGTAAAGCCTCTTTGAATAGGTGTGGGCATCGTTTGACACTGCTTCCGAAAGAGCTATTCTGGCCCGGGTGACCTGCTCCTCGGGGGATTCCGGAATAAGACCTGAAAGGATAAAACCTGCTACCGTAACAATTATCACAATAGCAGCACTTAAAAAAATCCTTTTGTACTTCTTTTTAAGTCTCATCCGGGTTTAACCTTAAAAAAATCCCCGGGAAGGCCCGGGGATTTCTAAATTTTAAAAGCCAGGAATTAGAATTTTATCCGTGCTTTGGTAAGTACTTCCTTCACTTCAGCATTAAGACCATCAGCTTTTTCTTTTGCTGCTTTAATCTTGTTCAACGCATCCATGAAGGCTCCTTTGTCAAAGAGACCCTGAGCTTCAGCAACAGCTGCATCAACAGTGGCAACGTCAGCCTTGATCTGTTCGATAACGGCAGCACCTTCCTTGCCCCTCGGCAGTTTTGGTATAAGCAGGGCATTCTCGTCAATGACAGTCTTGATTGCTGTCATCATGCCGGAAACCTCAGCTTTCACTTCTTCCTTCTTAGCGGCAACATTTGCTGTTACAGTATTGGCACTAGCTGTAACTTCTCCAAGCCTGGCAGTCTCAGCCTTGAAATTCTTGAACATCTTGCCTTCCTTGGCCGTGATGGCGGTCATAACGGAATTCAGTGAATCCTGGAGAGCTGCAAACTCAGCGGGTAAATAAGTGTCAGCTTCCGCTGCTTTTGCTGCTTCGATGGCTGCATTGACAGCATCAATTTCAACCTGGGGCTTCTTACCGCAACTTGTGAGGGCGACAACCATTGAAATGACTGCTAATCCCATTAATACTCTTTTTTTCATTTTCATTTTTTTTAAATCCTTGCTTTTTTTAAATTCCGATTATATAGTTTTAATCATTCCCCTTGGGAAAATTGGTGCGAATATACAGATTTTTAGAAACCGTTATACAATATTACTGTTTTTTATTTTTTTAACATTTGAATATAAGGAAAATTTATGATAAAATTCCTGATACCCGAAATAATTTCATATCGTTTCAGGTAAAATTTTTGTTGTAAAACAATAACCTGGATATTGAATATCGATAAAAATTCTGTCGTTTTTGAAATGTAAAAACCTAGTGGGATGAGGGAAAGATGAAGTGGGAGGATTATGGGCTGCGCCCATGATCCCATTTAGGAGGGACATTCATTTGCTCAATGGGCGGGACGGGAGTAATTTGGAGTTGCGGAGAGAGGGGGATTCGAACCCCCGGTCCCACGATTGCAGGACAACGGTTTTCGAGACCGCCGCATTCGACCACTCTGCCATCTCTCCAGGATTCCTGATCGCAACCGGATTTTAGTTTGTTGCGCCCGGTCCGGCTCCACACGGGGTGACTGAAACGGGATGACAAAAATAATCCATATTTCTTTTGATAACAGTTTTTAATAAACTTATTTTGCAATATTATCAGTAAACGAGTAAAATAAACTAAATACCTGCGATAGTGAAAAATCTAACTAAAATCCTTTTAATCATGGGATTGCCATGCCTTATCCCGGGTTCCTGCAAGAACAGGGTTGATGAAAAAGCCAATCCGTTTTTCTCCGCTTACAACACTCCGTTCGACGTACCGCCGTTCGAAAAAATTCATGCAGTACATTATATGCCAGCCTTTGAAAAAGGAATGGAAGAGGGAAAGAAGGATATTGAGAAATTGATCAGCAACACTGAAGAACCCAATTTTGAGAACACTGTGGGCGCACTCGACAAGTCGGGTGAACTCCTGTCGAAGGTATCGCAGGTGTTTTTTGCCCAGGCTTCGGCAAATACAAGTGATTCGCTGCAGAACATTGAAATGGAGATCTCTCCGAAACTTGCAGCTTATCAGGATGAAATAGTGCTGAATCCTGAGCTTTTCAAGAGGGTAAAGCATGTTTACGAAAACCAGGCTTCCGAAACACTTACCGATGAACAGAAATTCATCCTCGAGAACCTTTACAAGGAGTTTGTCAGGAACGGAGCCAACCTGAGCAAGGTTGACCAGGATACTCTGATGAATATAAACCAGAAATTGTCGGTGCTGGCAGTTAAATTCAGCCAGAATGTCCTGGCCGAGACAAACGGTTATAAACTGTTCGTCGGAAAGGACGGACTTGCCGGATTACCTGAATCTATTGCCGATGCTGCTGCAGAGACTGCAAAAGCTGCAGGACGTGAAGGTGAATGGGCGTTCACGACGCAAAGGCCGAGCATATTTCCGTTCCTTCAGTATTCGGAGAACAGGGATCTGCGCCGTGAATTATTCAGGGCTTACACCAACCGCGGCAACAACGGTAATGAATATGACAACAACAAGATACTTGCCGATATAGTAAGACTTAGGGCTCAGCGCGCCAAACTGCTTGGATACAAGACACACTCACACCTTGTTCTTGAGCCCAGGATGGCAAAGAACCCGGAGAATGTCCTGGATCTTCTGAATAACCTTTGGTCCAAGGCAGTTCCAGTAGCCAAAAATGAGGTTAAGGAGATGCAGCTTATCATTGACCGCGAGGGCGGAAATTTCAAACTTGAACCATCCGACTGGTGGTATTACGCAGAGAAGGTGCGCAAGAAAAAGTACGACCTTGATGATAACGCTCTCAGGCCTTATTTTCTGCTTGACAATGTAAGGGAAGGTGTTTTCACCTGTGCGAACAGGCTGTATGGAATTACATTCTCTCCGCTAACCGGCATACCTCTTCCACATCCTGATGCTGAAGCCTATGAAGTCAAAGAGGAGGACGGATCGCATATCGGAGTTCTCTACATGGATTTCCATCCGCGCGAAAGCAAGCAGCAGGGAGCATGGTGCGGAGGTTACAGGAGCCATCATGTGGTTGATGGGAAACCCGTCACTCCGGTCGTAACTGTAGTCTGCAACTTTACCCGCCCCACGGATGAACTTCCTGCCCTGCTTAACCTTGAAGAGGTGGAGACTCTTTTTCATGAATTCGGACATGCCCTTGAAGGGTTGTTCTGCAAGAACACTTACAACTCATCTTACATTGCATGGGATTTTGTGGAACTGCCTTCGCAGATAATGGAGCACTGGGTTACCGAGCCTGAATTGCTTGAGGTGTATGCGCGTCACTACGAAACAGGCGAACCGATCCCTGCCACCCTGGTTGAAAAACTGGACAAGAGCAAGTATTTCAATCAGGGGTTCATAAACACCGAGCTGCTTGCAGCCTCATTGCTCGACATAGCGTATTATACACAGGAGGCTCCGGCAGTGGTTGATGTTCAGAGTTTTGAGAAGGAATATTTTGATAAGATCGGACTGATACCTGAGATTGTTTCAAGGTACAGGAGTACTTATTTCCTTCACATCATCGACGGGTATGATTCGGGCTACTACAGTTATACATGGGCAGCCGTTCTCGATAATGATGCCTTTGAAGCCTTCAGGGAAAAGGGAGTGTTCGACAGGGCAACGGCCGAATCGTTCCGCAGGAATATTCTTCAGAAAGACGGCACAATGGATGCCATGCAGATGTATGTGAATTTCCGCGGTCGTGAGCCTCAGATAGAGCCTCTTCTGAAAAACAGGGGACTGATTTCACAATAATGATATGAAAAGCCTTTGCGGGCTTACAGCATCAGAGATCAGTGATCTGGCTGAATGCGATGAGAGGCATGCCCTGGCGATAGCCAACTGGCTTTACAAAAGGAAGTCGGACGATTTCATGCTCATTAAGGGCCTTCCGCTGAAGGTAAAGGAGAAGTTAAAGGAGAGATCATTTCAAGGTATCTACAGCCCGGGTTCTTCAATAAAGTCTGTTGATGGAACAGTGAAGTTCCTGTTCAGGAATGAAGAGGATAAGGAATTTGAGACAGTATTGATGACAAATCCGAAGAGAACGACGGTATGCGTCTCTTCGCAATCGGGTTGCAGGATGGGATGCCCTTTCTGCGCCACCGGACAATATGGTTTCAGAGGCGATCTGTCTGTAAGGGATATTCTGACCCAGGTTCTCGGCCGGGGCATTGACGGCAAAGTTACCCATGTCGTTTTTATGGGAATGGGAGAGCCGATGGATAATATTGAAAATGTCCTGAAGGCGTGCGATATCATGACGGCAGAGTGGGGAATGGCCTTAAGTCCGCGAAACATTACGGTTTCGACAGTCGGGATAACGCCCGGTGTGCTAAAGTTCCTGGATTCATGTGAATGCAACATGGCGTTCAGTCTTTTTTCGCCTTTTCCGGAAGAAAGGTTAAATTCGGTTCCGGCAGAAAAAAAGTATCCTGCCAGAGAGATTATTGAGGTGATGAAATCAGCCCGGACATTCAGAAAGAGGCGTATGAGCGTTGCCTATATCATGATCAGGGATCTGAATGATACCCGGAGGCATCTGGAAGGTTTGAAGGAGCTGCTCCGGAATACTGGCATCAGGGTAAACCTCCTGCCATATCATTCAGTGCCTGGCGACGGAAATATATCCTCTTCGCCGGAGACGATGGATCATTTCAAGCACGAACTTGTCATTTCAGGCATCTCAGCATCTGTCAGAAAATCCACAGGTGCCGATATCTTTGCCGCCTGCGGTCTTTTGGCTTCAGGGCTTAAGTGAATCTCATGCATCCGGATTGAGAAGCTGGAAAAGATGTTCATCGAGATACCCGTCTGCAACTTTTATCCAGTCTTTCCTTACCCCGGCCTGAATGAAACCCAGTTTACTGAACAGCGCCATGCTTTCCTTATTATTTGACAGGATACTGCAGTAGAGCTGACGAAGCATCAGGGTTGTAAAACAATAGTCTATAAGGCATTCAAGTGCCATCGTGGCAAAACCCTTTCTGCGGTATTCTTCGGGTGCAATCAGTATTCCCACGCCTGCCCGTTTATGGAAGGGGTCATAATCGAACAGATCAATTGTTCCAATCGTTTTATTGTCAGTGATATGGTCGATCATGAAGCGAACCTGTCCGGTCTCATAGATATCTTTGTGGGAATTTTCGAGGTATCGCCTTAAAGTATATTTCGAGAATGGAGTTACAGTATTGCTTATGAGCCAGTTAGATATGTCGTTCTCCCACTCGTAAAGCAACTCCAGGTCCTCAGGTTCAAGGGCCCGCAAGCTTATTTCCCTGTATCTCAACAACAAGTATACGGTCTCTTGATTGCCGGTTTATCTGGCAACATTTATTTGCCTTATAAAGGCGTCTTCAAAATCTTTTTTTACTTCGATCAGAGCCTCTTTGGCCTGAGCTATTGACCTGAATTCTCCCCAGACATATTTGTAAAATCCGTCGTCGGCGACAATTTCTCTTACACCTTCATATCCCGGGAAGACTCTGCTGACGTCGATGGGATTCCTGGTTGCCTTAAGCTGGATGGAGTATACAAGTAGAGTTGTGGCGGGTAATTGCATTATTGCCGGATCACCGTCGCCAGCCAGGTTGTCGAGTTCATACTGGTTGATAATATATGCATCGTTGAGGCCAAGTCCCTTGAGATAACCAAGATAAGTCACGGCATCCGATCTGTTGAAGAACACACCGAGGGCATAAATGTTGGCTGTATCAGTCTTGACTGTCCTGACGAAGAGCATTTCGTCCTTGATGACGTTGCTGAAATAGGAAGTCGAAAGCACGTCTTTGGTTTGCCTGAGCACAATACTATACTTGATTGCGCCTGGTTGCCTGAGGTGCCTTGGAGTGTAGACTTCGTGCCTTATCACTACCCCTGTTCCGGGATTGACGATTCCAAAAGTAACTCTCCTGTTGTATTTTCTTCCTTCGGGGTTGTCGGATCCGTCAGGATTAGTGTTTACTGCCACGAAATTTGATTCGCCGAAAGCCTTTTTAAGGAATTTCCCTCCCTCGATGCCTGTTTTTGTGAAGTAGTCAATAACTGCCTGAGCGCGTTTGTCTGCAAGTCTTCTGTTGTAATCGGTGCTTCCCTTGGAGTCGGTATATCCTGCTACTTCGATTGTAAGATCGGGGTAGGTGACCAGAATATTCTTAAGCACTTCGAGGGTTTGTTTTGCCTCGTCATTAAGGTCATATTTATCGAAATCGAAAAGCACATTCTGTATTGAAAGGAAATCACCTCCAAAGACTTTCTCGGGAGAGAGAGACGGGTTAACGGCAAGGTAGCTGCCGGTGTAATATAGTGGCAGGTTAAGGGTTATTGTGTCAGTATTATATCCATCGTGGCTGATATAAACCTCATAATCGCCCGGTTTGATGTCGAAGGTAAAAGTACCATCGGGTTTCACAGGAATATTCTGGGTAATCTCGCCTGTTTTAAGGTTTTTGAGAGTGATAAGTGAGATTTTCGGGTCGACATTCATGCCATCTTCGAGCGAGATTGTTCCCGAGGCAGTGGTCATTTCATCAGACGGATCGATTGCAACTATGGCAAAAATATTCCTTTCATTTGACTTTTCGTCAAATCGGCTTGCGACAAAACCGGGAGTATTGTTGTTCAGGATGAAGTTGCTGTTTTCCTGAACGGTGTTAAAGGTGTAGGGCATTCCCACCGGTTGGGTCCAGGCGCCGCCCCTGTTCTGGCTTCTGAAGACATCGTAGCCGCCCATTGTGATATGTCCTATTGAGCTGAAGAGCAATGCATCGTTTTCTACATCAAAATAGGGTGTGTCTTCATCATAGGGGGTATTGATTGTGTTGCCAAGGTTAACCGGAGCATCCCAGGAACCGTCGGCCAGCCTTCGCGATGACCATATATCAAGGTCGCCCTCGCCGCCGGGCCGGTTGCTCGCGAAATACATTGTCTGACCGTCGGGAGTGACGAATCCGTGCGACTCCCAATAGATGGAGTTAACAGGTTTGCCCACTGATTTGATTTTTGACCAGGTTGTGCCGGTTCTCGTGCTGTAGTAGAGGTTGCCGTCTCCTCCGTCATCCAGATACATGACAAGCATTTTACCGTCGCCGGTAATGGAGTTTGTGTAAAATCTGTCAAAACCGCCCAGCTGATCCGTGATGTTGGATGGTTCGTTCCAGGTCGTGTTCTTGTATGAGCAGAATATCTGGGTTATACCTTCGTTTTTAACTGTAAATACGAACACCGAGTCGTTTTTGGCCAGGACCGGGTTGCAGGCGCCCGGGAAATTTGCGAGCCATGGTGCAAAGTATTCTGTTATCACCCTTACCGGTCTTTTCTTCATCTCCATTGCATACCTGCAGTTACGGATCTGAAGATCGACAAAGTCAAGCTGGTATGTGTCGGAAGGAGAGAGTTTCTTTTTTACGTCATTCAGGTATGTCAGAGCCTGCTCGAGACTGTCGTTCCGCTGGAATGCAATCGCCAGATACAGGTAGGTATCGAGGGGTGCCATGTCTCCTGTCTGCTTATATTCCTTTTCGCTTGACACCACATTTGCAGCAGCCTTTCTGAGGAGGGAAAGGGCCTCTTCGTTTTTACCCTCGAGGTTCAGGTAGCAGATCCCCAGTTTTGCAGCCAGGTTATAGTTGTCGGGGTATTGCTTATACAGAGGCTCGTACAATGAAGCGGCCTTAAGGTAGTTCTCATCATAAAGGTAGTACATGTCAGCATTTCTGAAGGCTCTCTGAAAATCTCTCAATGGTATTTCCTGGGCGCCAAGCGGTACAAGGCAGGCAAGCAGAACCGCAACGATGAAGTATTTCCGGGCGGGGTAAAAGTGTTTCATCTTTTTGTAAATTATAATGACAATAAATATATTACAAAAATGTAGAATATTTCCAAGCTATTGGAGAAAACTAAAAAAGTAAATTTAGCTATTTCTTCAACAGAATGCTGATTTCTCTCACGAAGGCATCACTAAACTCAATTAGTTCACTTCTTTTCATAATGGTTTTTGCCTCTTCGGCTGTTGAATAGCTGCCATACAGATAATGATACATCCCGTCAACTTCTTTAGTTTCCCTGACACCTTTCAGCCCCGGGAAGGTTGCAACGATATCCAGCGGAACGCTGGTAGCTTTCAGCTGAATGGACCAGGATTTCCGGCTTGGGACATCTTTTTCATCGGTACCACGGATCACTTTCTTGATAAACAGGTCGTTGGGGTATCCCAGTCTGAATAGCTTATCGCGGTGGGCATAAGCATCGTTCTTGTCCTTGAACACGCCTGTTGTATACCTGTAGAAAAAGTCGGAAGCGTTATAAAACACCCTTATATCGTCAACATACCTGAAGTAACTTATATCGACAGGGTTATAGAGTGCCATTACCTGTACCGTGTAATAGAGAATCGTTGTATCCTGAAGATCGTTGTCGGTCACGTCATAAATACGGAGATCTTTTATCAGGATATCAGGATCGATATGGTCGGCAACAGGAATATCCGAAAGGTCGAGTCGTTCGCCGGCAGGAGGATTCTTGTCGAGGATGATATCATCAAGCTGAATGATACCAGGAGGAGTGTTGCCGGCAATGGTAGTATCCTGATGCTGGGTAAAGTATCCAGGAGCGGTATACAGGAGCCGGTAAGCGCCAGGGGCCGCTATAAAGCTGTAATTTCCTGTTGAAGCGTCGGGGAACCCTGTATCGACTGTGTCGCCTGAAGCTTTGTCGATGAGGTAAATGGCATTGTTCTCGTCGAATTCCGCTATGGTATCCTTCAGACTGTATTTTCCTGAAAGTTCATAGACCCTGTTAAGCTTGTAACTGGTAAGGGTGATGTAGAATATCTCCTTCTTTTTATAGTCGGTGTTGATGGAGTAGAATCCGTTTTCGTCGTTATTTAAAGGCTGGAAGAATCTGTCGTCATCAGTTGTATTTATCGGGTACCCGAGGTTTTCAGGACTGCCCCACATTTTTCCGTTTCCGGAGCTGCGGTAAATATCGAAGCCTCCCATCCCGCTGTGCCCTTCGGATGCGAAATAAAGCAGAGAATCGTTTATTGTAACAAAAGGAGTATCCTCGTTGTATATTGTATTGACAGACAGGCCGAGATTGATGGCTGGTCCCCAGTCGCCAAAAGCATCAAGCTCTGATACATATATGTCGAGTCCTCCCTGTCCGCCGTTCCTGTTGCTTGTGAAATATAGTTTATTGCCATCGGGTGCGATTGCGGCGTGCGACTCGTAGTATTTCGTATTGATGTTGCGGTTCAGTTTTGTGATCGGGGTCCAGGATCCGTTTTCGTACCGGGATGAATAGATGTTTCCGTCGAAATTATCGGTTTTATACAGGTAAAGTACTGTACCGTCTCTGTTAAGGGAGCACGATGAACAATCGTCTCCGGAATTCAGCTGGGAGTTTATCTCCACCGGAGTCTGCCATTTGCCGCTGATCTTTCTTGAGAACATCAGCGCGTTTATGAGACCGCGCCGTTCAGTGTAAACAATGGCATTCCCGTCGAAGCTGACTGCAGGGTTCTCATTTATGGATCCCTGACTGAACTGTTTTCCAAGTCTTTTTTTGCTTATTCTGTAGGGGTCCTCCTGGTTGCTGATGGCATTGTTGCAGGCCTGAATCTGCTGGTCAATATAGTCGAGGTTCTTCATCCTTCCCTTTAC
>JBAQCK010000044.1:0-29138 GCA_049294075.1 Bacteroidales bacterium
TTCACCAGTATAAGCTCGACCTCGATGATTCCTTCAAGATGCTTTCGCTGGCGATAGATCAATGGAAAGAGAAATATTTGATAAAGAGCCCTGTTAAAGGCAGGATAACCTTCACGAGTTACTGGAATATCAACCAGGTAATAAAGGCAGGAGAGATACTTGCAACTGTAATACCTGATGATCCCAGCAGGATAATTGCCAGGGCAAATGTGCCGGTTTCGGGACTCGGAAAGGTCAGGACCGGTCAGGAGGTGAATATCAAGCTCTCGGGATTTCCTTACATGGAATATGGAGTTTTAAAGGGGAGGATCAGCATGTTGTCGCTGGTCCCTGCAGGGGAGTATTATATAGCGGAGATTGACCTTGTAAACGGCTTGAGATCGACATACGGAATTAACCTTGGCTTTATAAACGAGATGACCGGAACGGCAGATATAATAACAGACAACAGCAGGCTTATATTCAGGCTGATAAAACCGTTGAGGAGTGTATTGAATTAACAGGTGATAGTTGCCAGCCTTCGCTGAATTCTTTGCTAATGCTCCGGAGGCCTTTTGAAAACATAAATTTCCTTACCATGAGATCAGGTTTTGTATTCTTACTTCTGATCCTGCTCATTGAACGGGGCAACGCCCCGTCTGGCAGAAACAACCCTGGTTCCCAGCCCTCGTATGGAGCGGAATAGTTTTATCGTGAAACCACCTGTTAAAAATCCCGAATCATATTATTGTTATTTTTTTAACATTGTTATTTTTGTAACACTAATTTATGTACCTTTGTGTCGTCAATCATTAAATATAGATGTTGACATATGGCTTACTAAATGATAAGTGTATGACTATCAAAGAAATAGCTGAAATGATAAACGGAAGGGTTGTTTGCGGTGAGGAAAGATTATCTGAAGTAGTTGAATATGCCTTTTCTTCCGACCTGATGAGTGATGTTCTTAAAGCCGACAGGGAAAATATCCTCCTCATCACCGACCGGTCTGGCCAACCTTCAGACAATAAGGACCTCTGAAATGTCAGGTATCAACTGCATCGTTTTTGCCAGGAACAAGAAGATCAACAGCGAAATCTTATCCCTTGCCGAGGAAAGCAGAATGGTGCTGATTGAATGTCCTCATTCCGTATTTAAGATCTCGGGGGGGTTGTATATTGCGGGAATCAATCCTTTGTATTAGCGGATGCAATACAGGTACAAAATAGCCGGCGGTGATTTCTCGAAAGCGGGGACCATCGCGAGTTCTGTCAAAAAGATCCTCCGGCAATTGAATATTGATCACGCGGTTTCCAAAAGGATTGTCATCGCTCTTTACGAAGCTGAGGTAAACGTGGTTGCACATGCATATTCAGGCACCGTGGAGATTGACACAGACAACGAAAAGCTTAAAGATATGGGTGCATCTGATATAAACTGAATTAATTATTTAAAACAATATAAGCAGAACATGATATTTTGAATATTTTTAATGAGAATATCTGTCCTGAATTAACAAATGAACTTAACTAAATAAAAGGAAGCATGTCACAAATCAAGTCGCTTGCGGATCTGAAGAAGAAACGCGAAGAAATACGGACCGGGCTGGATATCAGGATTAAGGCAATTGATCCGGAGAATCATGTTCAGGTCAAGGTAGCAATGGCTACGTGTGGTATTGCCTCGGGAGCAAAACCAATCATGGAGTTTTTCGTGGAGCAGCTCGAAAGGAGGAATATACCCGGCATCGTTACACAGACAGGATGTATGGGTTATTGTTTTGCCGAACCTACCGTTGAAATTAAACTCCCCGGAGAAGATCCCGTGGTATTTGGCTATGTTGATCTCAAGAGAGCCGATCTGATCATCGAGAAATATATCAAGGAGGGTGAGTTGATCGACGGCATCATCCCGGTAAATTACGAAACCATTGACTCAAAAGAATAGGAGGATCAAACATGTCAAAATACAACATGCATATTCTCGTTTGCGGGGGCACGGGCTGCCATTCCTCCCAAAGCGATGCAATCGTCTGGAATCTGAGAGACGAACTCGAGGCTAAAGGGCTCACCGATCAGGTTCAGGTAATTCTTACCGGCTGTTTCGGTTTCTGCGAAAAAGGTCCGATCGTCAAGATTATGCCGGACAATACTTTCTATGTCCAGGTCAAACCTGAAGACGCCCAGATTATCGTTGAAGAACATATAATAAAAGGAAGAAAAGTATCCAGGCTTCTTTACAGGGATCCGAAGACAAAGGATGCTGTCGGCGACTCGAAACACATGGGTTTCTTCAAGAAACAGCTTAGGATCGTTCTCCGCAACTGCGGTTTCATTAATCCTGAAAACATCGACGAATACATAGCCAGGGACGGCTACATGGCTCTGGGCAAGGTAATCTCGGAAATGACACCCCAGGACGTGATCCGGGAAATAAAGAATTCAGGACAAAGAGGCCGCGGGGGTGCAGGATTCCCCACAGGACTGAAATGGGAGATCGCCAGCAAGAACAAGTCGGACGAGAAATATGTCGTGTGCAATGCCGATGAGGGTGACCCCGGGGCATTCATGGACCGTTCGGTGCTCGAAGGCGACCCGCATTCAGTTCTTGAAGCAATGGCTATCTGCGGTTATGCTATCGGAGCCGCCCACGGACTTATCTATATCAGGGCTGAATATCCCCTTGCCGTTCACAGGCTTAAGGTTGCCATAGGCCAGGCCAGGGAATACGGATTGCTCGGGAAAAATATTTTTGGATCTGACTTCAGTTTCGATATCGAGCTCCGCTATGGCGCAGGCGCTTTCGTATGCGGTGAGGAAACTGCCCTTATTCATTCAATGGAGGGACTCAGGGGTGAACCTACTATTAAACCTCCTTTCCCTGCTGAATCAGGATTCAGGGGAAAACCTTCCAATGTTAATAACGTCGAAACCTTTGCTGCAATTCCGGTAATTATTCTCAAGGGCGCTGACTGGTACAACAAGATTGGCACAGAGAAATCAAAAGGCACAAAGGTTTTTGCCCTTGCCGGCAAGATCAACAATGTTGGTCTGATTGAAGTCCCGATGGGAATCACGCTCAGAGAAATTATATTCGAAATCGGAGGTGGAATAAGAGACGGCAAGAAATTTAAAGCCGTTCAGACCGGAGGACCCTCAGGCGGATGTCTTACTGAAAAACATCTCGACACTCCTATCGATTTTGATAACCTGATTGCTGCAGGATCGATGATGGGATCGGGCGGCATGATCGTTATGGATGAGGATAACTGCATGGTCTCGGTGGCACAATTCTTCCTTGAATTTACAGTCGAAGAATCATGCGGGAAATGCGCTCCTTGCAGAATCGGTAATAAAAGACTGCACGAACTTCTGACTCAGATCACTGAAGGTAAAGGAAAAATGGAGGATCTTGACAGACTGAGAAACATGAGCCAGGTCATCAAGGACACTGCACTCTGCGGACTCGGACAGACCTCACCCAATCCTGTGCTTTCCACTCTGGATAATTTCATGAATGAATATGTTGCCCATGTAAAGGACAAGAAATGTCCGGCCGGAAAGTGCAAGAGCCTGATGGAATATTACATCATTCCTGAGAACTGTGTGGGTTGCACCGCCTGTGCAAGAGTATGCCCGGTGAATGCGATATCAGGGCAACGCAAGGAGATTCACACGATCAACCCTGATGTATGCATAAAATGCGGCGCATGCATGGAGAAATGTAAGTTCGATGCAATAATTATCAGATAACCGGTAAATTAATGGAAACAATAAAACTAAATATAGATAACAAGGAGATTGAAGTAGAAAAAGGTACTACAATCCTGAAGGCTGCACGGCAACTGGGAATCGAAATCCCAACCCTCTGCTATCTGGATCTTCACGACATGAATATCGAGAACAAGCCCGGTGGATGCAGAATATGCACCGTGGAGGTTGAGAAAAGACGGAATCTGGCTCCTGCCTGTTCAACAAATTGCGAAAACGGAATGGTGGTAAAAACACACACCACAAGAGTTCTTAATGCCCGTAGAACGGTTATGGAGTTTATCCTGTCCGACCATCCCAAGGATTGCCTCGTTTGTGCAAAATCAGGTAACTGCGAACTCCAGGATATGGCCAACAGACTTGGCATCAGGGAAATTCCCGGACAGGAATATGCTGCAATGTCAACCTACAAACCCGATACATCTCCCTCGATAAAAAGGGACCTTAACAAATGCATAATGTGCCGCAGATGCGAAACAATGTGCAACAACATCCAGACAGTGGGAGCCCTCTCGGCAGTCAACAGGGGATTCATGGCAGCAGTTGCTCCCGCGTTCGAACAGAACCTCGAACATTCAACCTGCACCTACTGCGGGCAGTGCGTGGCAGTATGCCCTACCGGAGCACTGACAGAGGTCGACAACACTCCTGATGTTCTCAGGGCGCTTGCCGATCCGACAAAAACAGTTGTCGTTCAGACAGCCCCTGCAGTTCGCGCCGCACTGGGAGAGGCCTTCGGCATGGAACCGGGAACACTGGTAACCGGAAAACTGGTATCAGCGCTGAGAGCCCTTGGATTCGACTATGTTTTTGATACTGATTTCAGCGCCGACCTTACCATCATGGAAGAGGGTACTGAACTTCTCGGCAGGCTGACCAGACATCTCAACGGCGACAAGACAGCAAGAATCCCGATCCTTACTTCATGCTGCCCGGGCTGGGTAAACTTCTTTGAAGAATACTTCCCCGACCTGAAAGATGTTCCTTCAACATCAAAATCGCCGCAGCAGATGTTCGGTGCAATAGCAAAAACATATTTTGCCGACAAAATCAAAATCGACCGCAAGGATATGGTTGTGGTATCAGTCATGCCATGCCTCGCGAAAAAATACGAATGCCAGAGGGAGGAATTCTCTGTCGATGGCAACAGGGATGTCGACTTCTCGATTTCAACAAGAGAACTCGCTAATTTCATTAAACAGGCCAACATCGATTTCAACACCCTCGAAGACGGTGAATTCGATGATCCCATGGGTGAATCGACCGGTGCAGGTGTAATATTCGGGACAACGGGAGGTGTTATTGAAGCTGCGTGCAGAACAGCATATGAGCTTTATACAGGCAAGAAACTTGAAAAGATTGATTTTGCAGAACTCAGGGGTCTGGAAGGAGTCCGCTCGGCAACTATCGACTTCGACGGGCTTCCGCTTAACATCGGGATTGCCCACGGACTTGGAAATGCCAGAAAGCTTCTCAATGACGTGAGGGACGGCAAATCACAGTTCCATGCAATAGAAGTAATGGCCTGTCCGGGCGGCTGCATCGGAGGTGGCGGACAGCCGCTGCATCATGGCAAATCAGAAATTCTGAAGGCCAGGGCGGCTGCAATCTACAGGGAAGACGCCAACAAGCCCATCAGGAAATCCCACGAGAATCCTTTCATCATCAAACTCTACGAGGAATTCCTTGGTGAGCCCAACAGTGAAAAGGCTCATCACCTGCTCCACACAAGCTATTTCGACAAGAAAAAGAAAATTATTGTTAAACAGTAGAACAGAACCTGTAAGGTCCTATAAAAATCAATGTTATGTCAAGTATAAAAATAGAATTAAGACAGGAGGATGTCAATAAGATTAAGGAGATTTGCACTTCCTTTAACAGAGATCCCCAGGAACTGATAAATATACTTCATGGCTGTCAGGAACACTTCGGGTACCTTCCTGCAGAAATTCAGGAAGTAATATCTGCGGAGACAGGCATCCCGGTTGCAAAGATTTACGGTGTTGTGACGTTTTATTCATTCTTCACAATGACGCCTAAAGGGAAACATCCCATAAGCATCTGCATGGGCACCGCCTGCTATGTCAGAGGTGCTGAAAAGGTTCTTGATGAGTTCAAGAAAGAACTCGCCCTGCAGGTCGGACAGACCACCAAAGACGGTAAATTTTCACTTTCGAGCCTGAGATGCGTTGGAGCCTGCGGACTGGCGCCGGTCGTGCTGGTTGGCGACAAAACCTACGGAAGGGTAGCTCCCGATGATGTAAAGAAGATACTCAAAGAGTATGAATAGCTGATTATTACGATTTTTTTAAAGGTTGATCATGGCCGGAACCTCGTGTTCCGGCTTTTTTCTTTCCCGGGCCCTTTGGCTTATACCAGAAAAAATAATCCTTTTGCCTGCGTTTCTCAGTCAAATCCCTTGCGACATGCACCTTCCTGCCGGTGTAAGGATCAAACCCGCAATAATACATTGCCGTTGAGAGTGTCATCGGAGTCGGAGTAAAATCCTGAACCTGCTCCGGCTTGATTCCCATGTTCCTCACCTCCCCTGCCAGTTCCTCCATGTCAGCCTCCGTTGAACCCGGATGCGATGATATGAAATAAGGTATGATTTCATACTTAAGACCTTCCCTTGCCGCAATCTTCATGAACTGATCCCTTAACTTCCTGAAAAGACTGAACGGCACCTTCCTCATCAGGGTGAGTATATGTGGAGAAGTATGCTCGGGAGCAACCTTCAGCCTTCCCGATACATGGTTCCTTACCAGCTCCTCAAGGTACTCCTTCTCTCCCCTGCCGGCATTGCCGTTCCATTCGGGAAAAAGAAGATCATACCTTATCCCGCTCCCGATAAATGCCTTCTTCACTCCCGGCATCCTGTTCACTTTCCTGTATAATTCCGTCAGTTCAGTGTGATCGGTATCGAGATTGGCACAAACCCGGGGCCAGACACAGGAAGGACGCGAACATTTCATGCAAACATCCCGGTCCCGGCCCTTCATGTTGAACATATTTGCAGAGGGCCCCCCAAGGTCAGAAAAATACCCCTTGAAACCGGGCATGCCCTTCAGCTTTTCAACCTCGGCAATAATGGAACTTTCCGACCTCTTTACAATCTGCTTGCCCTGATGCGCGGCTATTGCGCAGAAACTGCAACCTCCGAAACAACCCCTGTGGATATTCACCGAGAATTTTATCATCTCGTAGGCAGGTATCGTCCCTTTATCCCAGTACCTGGGATGGGGCATATAAGTGTAGGGAAGGTCGTATGTCAGGTCGGCTTCTGCCTCATTCATCGGCGGGAAGGGCGGGTTTACCAATACGTTGAATTCACCTGATGGTTCAATCAGCCTCGAAGCAGCTATCCTGTGTGACTCCTTTTCAAAAAGTACAAAATTGGATGCAAATACTTTTTTGTCACTCCGCGATTTTTCAAAAGGTTCAAGAGTGATATCCTTCCAGTTCCTGTTAACAGGCAGATCCGACTTTTTATCCAGCGCAATAACTGTTTGTGGAATTGTTGTAAGCGAAGAAAACGGAATTCCCTTCATCAGCAGCCTCACCAGCTCCCTGAGAGGTTGTTCTCCCATTCCATAGATTATCATGTCGGCCCCGCTTGTCAGCAGAATCGACGGATCGACCCTGTCCTGCCAGTAGTCATAATGAGTCAGGCGACGCATTGAAGCTTCAATTCCCCCTGCAACAACGGGTATGCCGGGGAATAGTTTCTTCAGAATTCCGGTGTACACCACTGTGGGATAGTCAGGCCTGAATCCCGCCTTGCCGCCGGGGGTATAGGCATCGTCCGACCTGAGGCGACGGGCTGCAGTGTAATGGTTCACCATCGAATCCATATTTCCCGCCGTAACCCCGAAGAAATACCTCGGCGGACCCATCTTGCGGAAATCACGCAGATCATCCCTCCAGTTTGGCTGCGGTACAACAGCAACCCTGAAACCTTCAGATTCCATCACCCTTCCTATGACCGCGGTGCCGAAGGAGGGGTGGTCCACGTAAGCATCACCGCTGAAGATAATTACATCAGGCTGCTCCCACCCCAGCGACTCTATCTCCTTCACCGTGGAGGGGAGAAATTTATTTCCTCTCTTTGTTGAATAATTCACGCGGCAAAATTACGCAAAATTAATATCTTGCTTACTTTTGCCGTTATATTGCAGGCAAAATACAATTCTGCCAGTATTCTTAAAAATGAAATTGATTTTCACATGGTTACGGGGAAAGAGAGTTTTGGCACTGACTCTTCTGATTCTTTTCGCCGGAGGGAACCAGTTTATTGCCGGCCAGGAGTCTGTTAATGCCCGGCCTAAGACAGGTCTGGCTCTCAGCGGAGGCGGGGCGCTCGGAATGGCCCACGTGGGCGTGCTTAAAGTAATGGAAGAGGCGGGACTAAGGCCCGATTACATAACAGGAGTAAGTATGGGAAGCATTGTAGGGTCGCTCTATTCACTCGGGTACAGCGCCGACACCATACAACTTTTATTCCGCAATATCGATTGGGGCCTCATCCTGTCAAATAATGTCCCCGAAAACAGGGTGATCTTTACAGAAAAGAAATATTTCAATAACAGCATCATTGCGCTTCCCATTTTGTCGAGAAAAGTCAGACTGCCTTCAGGCCTGATAAACGGACAGCAGATAGAAAAGGCATTAAGTCATTTTACATGGCCGGCTGCCGACATAAATGACTTCTCAAAACTGCCTATACCCTTCCTCTGTATAGGCACCGACCTCGTATCAACCGGGAAAGTGGTGCTCAAAACCGGGTATCTTGCCGATGCCATCAGAGCCAGTATGGCTGTACCCTCCATATTCACCCCCATAAAAATCGACACGGCAATAATTATCGACGGGGGATTTGTAAGAAACATTGCTGTATCGGAACTGAGGGAAATGGGAGCCGATATCGTAATCGGTTCATATACCGGATTTCACCGCTATAACGAACAGGAGCTTCAGTCGGTGACAGGTGTCCTTAAACAGCTCAGCTTCTTCAATTCGATAAATGACTATGCCCGGCAGAAGAAACTCATCGACATTCTTATCGAACCGGATGTAAAGGAATTTTCATCCACAGTCTTCACAAATTCCGATTCAATAATTAAAAGCGGATACATTGCAGCCCTTCCCTTCAGGGAAAAATTCAGGCAGCTTGCCGATTCACTTGACAGACTTGGCCCTCAAAAACCTGTTGAGTCCATCCTCAATAGAAAAACCTTTGAATTCGACATGATTGAAGTGACCGGAAATAAACTGATACACGATGACCAGATCCTGGGAGTCCTCGACATACTACCGGGCCAGAAGGTAACCAGTGAAATGCTCGGCGATAAGATCGACCTCCTCTATGGACGGTCATGGTTTGAAAAAGTAAAGTACCGGGTGGTTCCGGGTAATGATTCACTTAAACTCGTTATAGAATGCCAGGAAAAACCACCGGCAATGCTCTACGGATCACTTCATTACGACAACAACCTGATGGCCGGAATCCTGCTGAAGATGTCGGTGAAAAACCTTATCTTACACAGGTCAATGCTCGATATTGATGCCTTTATCGGCCAGTATTACCGTTTCAGGATCAATTCAACACAGTTCATCGACAGAAACCAGAGTTTCGGACTTTCTGCTTCATTTAATACCGACAATACCGTGATTCCGGTGATGGAACTTCTTGGTGAAACCGGAGAATATACCTTGAGAACAAATACAGGAGGGATAAGCCTGAACAAAAGATCCGGACTGAACCACTTCATGAGCCTGTCCCTAAACCTCGAAAATACAAGTTTTTCCCCTGACTTCATCACCGACGAACCGGTGAAAAGGATCATCTTCAATTCGGTAAATGCAGGATTCCAGAATCAGCTTAACACTCTCGACACAAAACATTTTCCCAACAGCGGAACAGACTTTCAGTTGTCGTTGAATGTATCAAAACTGCAAAATGGTAAAATAATAAGTGATAATTTCAGGAATAAATTCACTGCCGACCAGCCGGGCGATTTCGGATTTAACCGATTGTGGTCAGGCGGCGGAAGTATCAGACATTATGCTTCATCGGGAAAAAAGGTAACGTTCACAATCGGCGTTGATATAATACTGACACGCACCGCTGATTCAACAATATCTCCTCATGACTATTACTTTGCAGGGGGATACGAGAGTCCTCTGCCAAAGTCAATTCCTCTGACCGGATTTCATCCGGGCGAGATACAGGTCAGCCAATTTGCAGGCATCAGATTCGATACCGACTGGGAAATCCACAGGGATATTCACGCGAGCCTTCTGACCTCCTTTGCCCTGGCAAAAGAACCCTCAAGCGTAGAAGACTACACCGTCCTTGGCGGTTACGGACTGGGTCTGGGATACATGTCGGTGATCGGACCATCCAGAATAGGATTAATGCATGGCTTCAGCAGTACACAACGCTATTTCAGCGAACTGAAGGGATTCATCAGCATCGGCTTCAACTTCTGATTAAGTGGCCCTCAGACAAAAACCGAAATTTTGTCATGGATCCCGGATTTTCCTTCACTTTTCAGGGCAATTCGGGTAACGGTCTGATTGTTGCAGTGATCAAATTACGTGGACTACCAGATCCGCAGAAATATTTGATAAAATCCTCAGGTTGTGAATACTTTAAAAGTCATAGTGCAGCATAAACAGATATGTAAGCTTGTGTCCGAAAAGAAAGTCAAGCAAAGCCTTGACATACTGCAGGATATGATCCAGGTGTCATCTCTTGGCGATCTTCGTGACGAATACAACAACATCGTCATGACCTACAGGAACATGCTCGCGTATACAATAGAGGGAATAAATGATCCGGAGCGAAACAGGGTGCATCTGAAACTCATCCAGTCAATTCTTAGTCTCGCCGACCGTCTCAGACAGGACATATTGTCACATTATTCCGGCTGGCACACCTACTGGGTGATGCAGCAAACCATGAAAGAACAGAAGCTTTCAGGAAAAACCCTCGTTGAAACCGTTGACGACCTGATGTTCAAATCGGAACTTGACGAGTGGCTCAAGCTCAGCAACGAGATAAATCCTGATCCTGAATCGGAACTGGCCATCAAGCACAGGGAGCTTATCAGGAAAATTTTCAACCATCTGTGGCTGACTGATTATTATGGAGAGGCGGAAGAGAGTCTGATCAATATTATTATGAGTTCCGGGAAATTCAGGTGGCACGAAACAAGCATCTTCATAAGTGCTATAACTCTCAGTTCATTAAGGACTTTCCAGACAAACAAACTTCTTAACCTGATCCGGTTTTACGAAACCGGATCAGTCCAGGTTACGGAAAGAGCCCTTGCCGGGCTTATTCTTAATCTTCATTACTACAATTCACGCATCCTCCTGTATCCCGAAATTATTGACAAGATCAGGAGTCTCAGTGAAAACCGAAGCTTCAGCGAACATTGCAGAATCATTGTCCTGCAGACCATCAGGTCGAGGGAGACAGAAAATCTCAGCAGAAAGCTTCACGATGAAATCCTTCCTAAGGTGGCAAAACTCAAACCCAGGATTGAGGAAAAGCTTGATCTGGATAACATCCTTCCCAAAGACAAATACGGGGAAAAGAACCCCGACTGGTCCGAGATGTTCGGCGACTCCGAAGATATCTTCAAAACGATGGAAGAGCTTACAACCCTTCAGATGGAGGGCGCCGATGTATATATGTCGGCATTTGCAAACCTCAAGCATTTCGACTTCTTCAAGGATTTCCACAACTGGTTTGTCCCTTTCTATCCCGATCACGATATTATTAATGAGATTTACCACGACGAGATACTGGGACCCGGCACTAACGAGCTTGCAGAAGCCCTCGACAAGACTCCTTTCATCTGCAATTCTGACAAATACTCATTGCTTCTCAACCTTAAATATCTCCCGTCATCACAAAAAACAATGATGCTCAAGGTATTCAGGATGGAACTCGACGGACTGAGGGAACTAGGAGGTGAAGATGACGGTACCGATCCGTACAAAGTATTCCGGACCAATGTGACACAGTATCTTCAGGACATATACAGGTTTTTCAAACTTTCGCCCTACAGAAAGGAATTTGAGGATATCTTCTCAGGCAAACTCGATATTTACAACTCGGAGTTTTTCAGGATAGCATGTCCTTCCCGCGAAGTTGTAGCCGGACTTGCCGAGTATTTCTTCAGCAAGAATTATTTTTCGGATGCGCTCGATTTATTCCTCAGGCTTGCAAAATCGGACCATGACGATTCACAGCTTTATGAGAAGATAGCATTCTGTTATCAGCAGGAAGATGAAATCGGGGAAGCTCTTAGATTCTATCAGAGAGCCGAACTGATTGAAAGAAAGGCCTGGACGCTCAAGAAGATAGGTTTATGCCTGAGACGCCTCGGCAGAACGGAGGAAGCTCTCGACCATTATCTCCAGGCAGGTGTCATGGATCCGGATGATATGCATACTGCAATAATGACCGGGCACTGTTATCTCGATCTGCGCGATTATGAAACAGCGCTGAAATATTACTTCAGGGTTGAGTACAATGACCCTGGAAACCTTAAGATTCTTAGACCTATTGCTTTCTGTTACTTTGCCCTTGGCCGCTATGCCGATTCCGAGAAATACTATGAACGTCTGTCGACCGGCAAGTTGAATGCTCACGATTATATAAACAAGGGGCATCTTGCATTATGCCAGGGAAAGAAGAAAGAAGCTGTTGATTTTTACAGGCTTGGTATTAACAGCGGTCAGATTTCAAAGGAAGAATTCATGACTATATTTGAAGATGACCGGGCTCTGCTCCTGATTCTTGGAGTAAACCCGGATGATCTTCCGATACTTCTCGACTACTTATTATTTTCTGTAGGGTAATCAGCGCTATCATGCCTGTGAGTATACGGGGGGGGCTGCTGATCGCCCTGTCCGGGTCTCCTGCCGGGATATCTTCTGTCGTCACGGAACCTCGTTGTGTCGCTCTCCCTTCTTATCCTTTCCTGCTTCATCATTTCCTGGCGCTTCTCATCCATCTCCTTCAAACGGGCAAGCTGTTCCTTTGTAAGATTTGAATCGAGCTCCTTCCTCATAGCCTTGATATTGGAATCGAGCTCTTTTCTGAAATTGCTCTGGGTTTCGCTGTTTATCCTGGCGTATTTATCAAGAATAAGGTCAATCTTAGCCTTCTGTGCTTCGTCGGGTTGTATGGTTCTGTAGAAACCCTCGCGGAAGCGCTCCTCGGAGAAATACATACGTACCGGTTTGAGCCTGTTCAGCCTCAGCTGGGCAGATGTAAGCATCCCGATAACAAAACCTATCAGCAGAATTGTTATTGCAAATAATATTTGTCTTGTTCTCATGAACTCTCAATTTCCGGTAAGAAGATACAAAAGGCTTTCATCAGATCCGGTACCGAGCCCCAGGAAGGAGTCAACAGAAAGGGACCCCTGAACCATGAAGATCGAGATCAGCAATATAACTATTGCAGCAACTCCCGAAAGGGCTATCCGGTAGAAAACATTATTCAGGTTTCTTACCGATTCTATTTCCCTTAACACGGTATTGCCTCCTGCAGCAAGTCTCTCAAGAATCTTATCCTGAAATCCTTCACTGAACCTGTAGCTTACCCCGGCTTCCTCAAGCTTCCGGGAAGCCTGTGCAGGATCGCTGTCCCTGTCGAGCGATCTGATCACCAATTCTTTTAACTCTGATATTTTCATTTCAATTACAATTTCTCCAGAATATCCTTCATCTGTTCCTGTGCCCTCGACAGCCTTGAAAGGACTGTTCCGAGAGGCAGATCCAGAATTTCGGCGGTCTCTTTTGTCGAGTAACCCTGCAGCATCCTCATAGCTACAATTACCCGGAATTTCGGATCCAGATTCATAAGAGCCTTGCCCACCAGTTCCTCTGCTTCCTTCTTTTCTTCCGTATCATGGTCGGCAACCTCAAATTCGTACATTTCATTGTTCCCTCTTTGAGAGAACGTGGAAAAGAACCGTTTTCGTCTCTTTATCTCATTCAGGGTCAGATTTACAGCTATCTTTTGTATGTAGGTCGAAAGCTTTGCTTCTCCCCTGAAATCCGGAAGTGAATAGAACAGCTTTACAAAAACATCCTGCCCTATGTCTTCAGAGAACACCGAATCGCCAAGCATGCCCTTTACCGTTCTCGCCACCATTCCCTGGTACCTGGTAACTATCTCTCCGAAAGCTTGTTTGTCGCCCTCAAGTGAAGATTTCACCAGTTCCCCGTCGCTCTTTTGCCTGTACGATTCTTTGATCATACGTCTTATAGACAATTAAAAGGACAACAATATTCCCGCTTTGTTAATTTTTATTAACATTCGAAATTCCATTCGAAACCAGATTACGCGAATCGGAGTTATTCGATGTTGAAAATATGTTGATTATCATCATCAACAAGCTCCAGTTCGTAGTTTTTCGAATATCTTACAAGATATAACTTCTGATTTTCATATCCATCGCCGGGATTGCTTCTTCTGAAATCGAATTCGGTATGAAGCAGATCGGGATTATGAATCTGCGGATGAGAGATGAAGGATTCCCTGCCATGAATTGCCATGCCGGAAAGGAAATAGTAGAGAATATCATAACCCTGCCATGCATAGCTGATCTCCGGAGGCTCCGTAAGAAATTTCTTACGGAATACCGAATTGAAACGGATTACATCCGGCTGCCTGAAATCAATCCAGTAGGGCGAATAGATAAGCAGGCCAAGATCGAAGCATATCCTGTGATCGAGATTATCAAGATATCTCATACCCGGGTATCCGAAAACATCCAGCCGGTATTTCCTCGAAAGGGAGTGAATATTTGTTATTGTCTCGCTCATCACGGGAGCTTCATCCGAAGCAATGATTATAACATTCCCGTTTTTGTCCGACAGTGAATGTGCAAGCCGGTTTATGGAATCACTCCCGTACACCGACCTGCTGTAAAAGACCATATCCCTGATTTTGATCTCCTCCGGCGGCATGCTTTGCCCCAGCTGCCGGGTAATCAGGTTTTTCAGTCTTTCCGCACCCTGCATCTCCTCTGGTGCGCCTGAATGGATGATAACAAAATTACAGCCTGCATAATCCTTCATCTTACTGGCCAGATTGTATTGGGCTACATCAAGGGATGAGCTGGAAAGAAACAGGAAGGGATTGTTCTCAAGCACGGAATTTTTTTCCAGCTGAACGGGAGAAACCACCGGAATTCCAAGCCGCCCGGCATATGATGCAACAACAGCAAGATTTTCCGAATAAACCGGACCTATAATCAGATCCATGTTATCCAGCCTTCCCGATCGGATAAGCCTTACTGCTTCCATTGTATCAATCTTCACATCAAATGCATGAATATTGATATTCAGCCCGAGCGATCTAAGGGTGTCGGCTGCCAGCAGTATCCCCTCATACATTTCCACGAAACCAAGACTTCGGGGATAGATCCAGTCATCAGGACGGCTTATCTCCCTGTAAACTTTTTTGCCTGCTACAACCTTAGACGAATCGACCTCAAACCTCCTTGAGTTTTCCCACAGGTGGAAGGGCAGCATCACAGCCACATCATATGTTCCTGTAAGACCGGTGGGTACCGGCGTTAGTCCAGAAAGTCTTACCAGTGTGTCGGGCAATTCTTCGGGTTCTGTAATTGTGTCGGCTTCGATTTCTGCCACTTCAACTACGGGTGCAGTTGTCTTCATCCCGGGGATTCTCAGAGAATCTCCCACCTGAGGAAATTTTATGTCCCTGTTTTCTTTTCTGAGATTCCTCAAGGCAACTCCATATTTCCGGCTTATCGACGATAGCGTCTCTCCCTTAATCACTTTATGATAAAAAGGCCTCTCCTGCTGAGTAGTAACCACAGTCCTTCCGGTCCGTGGCTTTTCTTTATCCTGCACCGCTTCAGTTCTTTGTATCACTGGCTGCGGCTTCTGATACACGGTTCCGGACTTTTCGTTAAGAGGCTTTTGCCTGGGGATGGCTATTTCATATCCCACAGGAAGTTTGCTGATATCAATGCCCGGATTGCTTCTTACAATGTCATCTTCAGTTACCTTGTAAACATTTGATAAGCGGTATATCGTCTCACCGGCCTGGAGCTTATGATAGATGTACAGATTTTCATTTCCGGGCCTCTGCACAACTTCAGGAGCAGTTGCTGCAGGCCCGGTATCGACAAGCCTTTCAGGAATCCTCAGGCTCTGCCCCTCCCTGAGACCTTCGCCTGCAGTCGGATTCACCCTGATAAGGTCCTGTGTATTCACTCCGTATGCCTTTGAAACCGAATATAAGGTTTCCCCTTTTTTTACAGTATGTATGTAATAGGTTACACCTGAGATGACAACCTTTTCTCCCGATCTGTCAACCCTGACCTGTGCATTGGCCGGCGCCGCTAAAAACAGCAGTAATGCAAGGAATACAGCCAGAGATTTATACTTTCCCAAAGTATTCATAATAACGTTTAAAGTGTTTTCAGAAAATTCAGGCAATTGTTTTCGATTCTGGTCCTGATGTCTGAAATATCATGTCTCACAAATATTTCCCCTGTGATTTTTTCATAAAGCTCGATATACCTTTCTGAAATCCGGCTGACGAATTCATCCGGCATATCGGGCACCTGCTGGCCCTTTTTACCCTGAAAGCCGTTTTCCATAAGCCACTCCCTGACGAACTCTTTCGACAGCTGCTTTTGCTGAAGTCCCTTGTCAAAACGCTCCTGGTAACCATCGGCATAAAAATAACGTGACGAATCGGGCGTGTTTATTTCATCAATAAGCATTATGACACCATCCTTGTTTCCAAATTCATATTTGGTATCTACAAGAATCAGACCATGAGAGGCTGCAATTTCAGAACCTCTTTTAAAGATCTCCATCGCATAGTCTTCTATGAGCCGGTATTCGTCCGCCGGAACCAGCCTCTGTTCAATTATTTCCTTCGAGGAGATGTCTTCGTCGTGCAAACCCTGCCCGGCTTTAGTCGTTGGCGTAAGGATCGGCTCTTTAAACTTCTGATGCTCTTTCATACCTTCCGGCAGTTTCACCCCGTTTATCTCCCTGAGTCCACCCTTGTATGCCCTCCACAGGGAGCCTGTAAGGTAAGCCCTTACTATCATTTCGACCGGATATGGTTTGCAGATGTGTCCAATAGTTACGGCCGGATCAGGGGAAGCAATCTTCCAGTTGGGGACAATGTCGCTCGTGGCATCCAGAAACTTGTCTGCAATCTGGTTAAGCACCTGTCCCTTGTAGGGTATACCCTTCGGAAGAACAACATCAAATGCCGATATCCTGTCGGTAACCACCATCAGGAGGTAAAGTTCATTAATATTATACACATCACGGACCTTACCGTGATACACTCCCTTCTGTCCCGGAAACCGGAAGTCCGACCGCATCAGTGTTTTTTCCATACAGCTTATCTGGTTATAATTGAACTTATCTGTTTAGTATTTTTAACTGCCATTTGTCCGGCTTTCATTCTCATCCTTCTCATATGCCCTGACAATATGCCTTACAAGCTTATGCCTGACAATATCCCGTTCGTCAAACCTTATGATTGACACGCCATCAATGCCGGCAAGTATTCTCATAGCCTGAAGAAGTCCTGATTCCGACCGTTTGGGAAGGTCGATCTGGGTGGTGTCGCCTGTCATTATGAATTTAGAACTAACTCCCATCCTGGTGAGAAACATCTTCAGCTGGCTCACAGTTGCATTCTGGGCTTCATCGAGGATTACGAAAGCGTTCTCAAGGGTTCTCCCCCTCATAAAAGCAAGAGGAGCGATCTGAACGGTACCGTCCTCCATCAGAGTCTCAAGTTTCTTGAACGGTATCATATCGTGCAGGGCATCATAAAGGGGCTGAAGATAGGGATCAAGTTTTTCCTTCATGTCACCCGGCAAAAAGCCAAGCCTCTCTCCTGCTTCAACTGCCGGGCGGGCCAGTACAATCTTCTTTACCTCCCTCTCTTTTAGCGCTTTCACTGCCAAAGCTATAGAAGTATAAGTTTTGCCGGTGCCAGCCGGGCCTTCCGCAATAATAAGATCGTTATCCTTGTAAAAATTAACCAGACTTACCTGATTAACGGTTCTGGCCCTTATTGGCTTGCCGCTTGTGCCGAATACTATGACCTCCTCAAACTGACCATCCGAGGCTGACTTCATGTGCCCGGCATCAAAAAAGTACTTTTCAATGTCATCCTCGTCAAGACGGTTGTATTTACGGTAATACTCCAGAATTTCATTGAACCGCTCGGCAAAAATGGCAATCTCTCCTTCCTCCCCCATGCACTTCAGCTCATTCCCCCTTGCAATTATCTTGATCTTGGGAAAGAATCCACGGATTCTGTCAAGCAGAGAATTGTTAGTACCATAAAAAACTACAGGATCTATATCTTCAAGGAATATTACTAACTCTGTCATTGAAAATTCAAATATTCTTCAATTCTTTTACAGGAAGCACTGAAGCCCCTGGTAATCTATAAAAAAGATCGTTTGAACTTTGCAAAGTAAGTGTAATTTTTCTTTAGAAGATTATCTTTGTCCTAAGTTTTTTCCCTATGGCGGTAATCACCCTTACAACTGAATGGAGGCCCGATGATATTTATAACGGAATAATCAGGGGAAAGCTTTGCACATTGTGCCCGGGTACTCCAATAATTGAAAACGCATCGAATATCTCTCCCTTCAACATTTCGCACGGGTCATTCATAATCCGGAACACTTTCATGAATTATCCGGCTGGTTCAGTCCACATAATATGTATCCTTTCGGAATCTCAGAAGGGAGCTCCACATCTGATAGTGAAATCGAGGGGACATTTTTTCATTGGAACCGACAACGGCATCTTCAGCCTGATCCTCAATGCAGAACCGGATGAAATAGTAAGCATTGACAATGACGGATCGACCGATGAACTTGAAATTTTCGCCCGGACAGCAGCAGGTCTTGTCTCGGGGAAGAAACCTTCAGAACTTGGCACTCCGTTGAATAAGATCAGCGAGACCCTGCCTCTGAGAGCCACAATCGATGCTGATGTTATAATAGGCAGCGTAATCTTTATTGATTCGTACGGAAACGCTATATCTAACATTACAAGGGAGATATTTTACAGGGTATTTGAAAACAAGGATTTCAGAATATATATAGTGAGCAACCTTAACTACACTGACACAATCTCCCGCACCTACAGTGATGTGCCAGTAGGCGACCTGGTTGCAAGATTTAATTCTCTTGATCTACTTGAAATTTCAATTAATGGCGCCAATGTATCAGAATTGCTGAGCATTGAGACAGGTTCGTCCGTGAGGATTGATGCCTCCGGCAAAACCGCGCCAGCAAACCGTTTGTTCTAATCACTTTACAATGACTGACAAGGAAAGAAGCTGTAAGGAGTTCTCAAGACTCCTGGAAATTATTGATGAATTAAGACTGAAATGCCCGTGGGACATGAAGCAGACAAATGAAAGCCTGCGCAAGCTTACAATCGAGGAGACCTATGAACTTGCAGATGCTGTTATTTCGGGCGATGATGAAGGGATCAAAAAAGAACTGGGCGATATAATGCTTCATCTTGTGTTCTATGCAAAGATCGGTTCGGAGAAAAACCTTTTCTCCATGGCCGATGTTCTTGAAGGAATCAATGAAAAGCTCATTTACAGGCATCCTCATGTGTTTGGAAAGGTTGAAGTATCGGATGCATCGGAGGTTGAAAGGAACTGGGAGCACCTCAAGATTACTGAAAATAATGGTTACAAGCCGGTATTATCGGGTGTACCTTCGTCTCTCCCTGCAATTGTGAAAGCCAACAGGATCCAGGAAAAAGTCAGGGGAGTCGGTTTCGACTGGGAGGACAGAACGCAGGTCTGGGACAAGGTGCTCGAGGAACTTTCCGAGCTTAAGGTGGAAGCTGAGAAAAAGGACACGGAAAGTATAGAATCAGAACTTGGAGACCTGCTTTTCTCTATTATCAATGCATCGCGGCTTTACGGAATCGATCCTGAAGCCGCCCTGGAAAAGACAAACAGGAAATTCATCCGCCGTTTCAACTACCTCGAGCAGGAAACAATGGTCAAGGGGAAATCACTGCATGATATGAGTCTCGATGAAATGAATGAGATCTGGGAAGAAGCAAAAAAATACGACTGAACGACAGTATTTATTACTTATGACGGCGGGGCTGGCTGAACACGTAGCTGAGAAGCTGGTAAATAATCCGTGCCGCCACGAAATCAGGGGCTTTGTTGACAGGTGACGGACAGAGCTCCACCACGTCAAAACCGACAATGTTTTTTCTTTCTGCCACCTCTTTCAGAAAATTCATCAATTCACGGTATTCCGGTCCCCCGGGCTCAGGTGTGCCCGTCGACGGCATAAGTGAAGGATCGAGAACATCAAGGTCGATCGTTATGTAGACATCTCCTGAAAGCAATTCAATTGCTTTTCCGTATCCTGATTTGTCAAGGTAAAGCTGATGAGCAGGGAAGATCCTTTCCATATCGGCCATGGGCTCTTCTTCCTTCGACATGCTCCTTATACCGACCTGAACGATGGGAGCGTATTCTCTCATCCGGGCCATGGCGCAGGCATGATTCAACGGAGAACCTTCATATTCCGGCCTCAGGTCTGAATGGGCATCGAGCTGAAGTATGGAAAGGTCCTTGTAATGCTCTGCAAAAGCCTTTGCCGATCCTATGCTCACGGTGTGGTTCCCTCCCACCACCACGGGGAACTTATGCTCACCGAGCAGGAATGAAACCTTTCTGTATACGGCATCAACAAGCTTTTCTGGCGACTCTTTCACCATAACCGGTTCAACGGTATGAATGCCATGAAGATGAGCCTCCGAACCGGTCTCGATGTCATAAAACTCAAGATTAACAGATGCATCCATGACCGCGTCAGGTCCCTTGTCGGCACCCTTCATCCATGTACTCGTCTCATCATAGGGAACCGGGACTATGATTATCCCTGATCCGGAATAATCATAAACCACCTCATTGCCTCCAAAATTCATGGTTTCCAGTATAATTCCCGTGCGCCGGGTTATCCCTGCTTTGGTTTTGGGGAGCTCTTTTTCTTCCCGGGCGCTGCCCCGGCAGGCTTTTCTGTCTCTTCAGGCTTTTCTTCCTTAACCTGTTCTTTTTCAGGCTCCTCTTTCAAAAGCATGTCCTTACTCTGAAGCAGATTATACCAAAGGATTATTTTCTTTATATCGCTCAGATAAACCCTGTCCCTGGAATATTCGGGAATTACTTCCTCAAAATACCCCTTAAGACTTTCCGCATCAGTCCTGGCATCGATCGCAAGTCCGCCTGACTCCTTTTCAAATATCCTGTCAAAGACCTTTCCAAGAGGAAGATCTTCATTTTCCGTAAAAACCGAGATATCCTCAAGAGAGCTTACTTTTGCCGAACTGGATGCACTGCTTCTTTTGCCTGTCTCCACATGTTCAACAATAATCGCGTTCTTGCCCTGGGCAATGAATTTAAAAAGACCCGGCTCACCTGAAATTGATAAAATATCCTTTAATACCATCTGGTTAAAATTTTGTCAGCAAATTTAATTCATGTTCAGCAATCCTTATGCCGGATAAACATTTTTTTATTTCCGTCACGAAATGTTTCTCTCCTTTTTAATCTTGTTATAAGCCTCATTTACTTTCTTGAATTTCTCATCAGCCGCCTTCCTGAAATCTTCCCCGAGGTGGCTCACCTTGTCGGGATGGTATTTCATTGCCATTTTCCTGTAAGCCTTCTTGACCTCTTCATCAGTAGCATCGCGACTTATCTCCATTATCTTATATGCAGAATCAGTCTCAGGGACAAACATGTTCTTAATCGAAGCAAAATCGGATGAGGATATGCCAAGATACCCGCTCATCTTCTCAATGGCTTCCACTTCGAGGGCATGTACGTTGCCGTCGGCGCCTGATATGCCGAAAAGAAGGTGAAGAAGCTGAAGCCTGGAAGAATAATCCATGTTGGAGGCGATCTGCAAGCAGACATCCCTCACCGGAATCTCCTGATTCAGAATATCCTTCAATGTCAGAATGGCTTCACTTGCCGTCGACTGCCCGAACTGACGGATAAAAAACTGCTTTACATAGTCAAGCTCTGACTTAACTACCTTGTTGTCGGCTTTCATCATTGCAGCAATCAGCACCAGAAGGCTCATCCCAAAGTCACCCCGGGCTGTGCTTCGCGGCGTGCCGGTATATATTTTAGTCTGGATAGTGGTGTTGTCGACCATCGACCCGATCATGAAACCAAGCACAGCCCCCAGAGGCCCTCCCATCACAAATCCCAGGCCTCCTCCTATCCATTTACCCAGTCGTCCCATTTTTCTCCTTGTTTATCTTTTTGTACAGTTTAATCATTTCCTCATGAATCCCCAGTACAGCCGGGATTACCATGTCGTTTTCCGAATTGAATATAATAAAATCCGACCCTTGCAGCCGGAAGGCATCGTCCTCCTGATTCTTCATCCTTTCGGTGATCTGTTCCCTTGTAAACCTGTTTCCCGCCACCAGCCTGCCGATTCTCTCCTCGTACGGAGTAACGACAGTTGCTACCCTGTCCATCATTCTGAAGGCTCCGCTCTCAAACAGAATGGCGGCTTCCATGATTGAATAGGGCGAATTCTGGTTTTTCAGCCACTGCCCGAATGAATGGAACACTGCAGGATGAACCACTGAGTTGACCTTTTCAAGCATTCCCCTGTCAGAAAATATGAGCCCTGCCATTTCAGCCCTGTCGAGCCTGCCTCCGGGGAAAAGATCCTTTCCGGCAATCTTACTTATCCTGTCCTGTAAAGCCGTGTCATTTTCCTGTATCCTCTTTGCCTCATCATCGGCCGAGAATACGGGAATGCCCAATACTGCAAACACTTTGCACACAGTCGACTTTCCGCTGCCGATACCTCCTGTGATTCCAAGCTTGAGGCTCCTACCCGCTTCGGATTTCATTTCAGCTTCCTTTCTATAAGAAAATCCACCTTTGGAGGCGATACTCTTATCGAACTCACAAAAGGAGGGATATTACGGAAAGCCAGCGACAACTTCTCCGCCGAATTCAAATCAGCTTTGGCCACATCGAGGATCACTTCAAACGTGACCTGTTCAAATTTCTTGTAATCGCCGATGGCAACAAGCCCTTTTACAGTAACTACATCAGGGAATATCCTGAGGTTTATTGAATCAGGGCAATTGATTATCCTTACAGGAACCTTTACTTCTGCCTCCGTAAACTGCTCCACGGAAACGGTTACAAGCACCTTTTTTTCCGACAGAGTGCATTTTTCAGGAACCAGAAGCGACATACTCCTGGTGACCGACTCTCTCACCCCTCTCATCTTCATGGGCTTTGTTCTCACTGTTTCGAGAGTGTCAAGTATGCGTTTGGGGCCGGTTATCATAATGGTGTCAGGTTCGACCTGGTAGCTGCCCTTAACCAGGTATTGCTTTTCAGTGCTAACCTCCAGATCGGGGTCAACGATTATCTGACGCGTGACTATCCTGTCAAATGCAAAAAACAGAGTGTCGGGCTTGACTGAAGTGATATCGCATTCTGTTCTTAGCTGGTTTCTGAGCTTTGGGATAAGCCCCGAGGTGACAACATAATAATTAAGAGCCCTGCTGCCGGGAACCCTGCGATAATTGACTGAAGAAATATCAAGAACGACAGGCGACCTGTTTCCTGCCACTTTTAACTTGAGTATTGAATAGCCCGGTCCTTTCAGATACAACTCGAGCCTCAATGGAAGATCATCTGCCAGCACTCTCTCCTTGGGAAGGTTGACATACCTTACCGGGTATCTGATGCTGTATTCAACGTCCTTCTCAAGAGAATTAAGGTACCATAACATAAAAGAAAGCAGGAGGAAGAAACCAAAGATGACAACATCCTTGTCATTCCCGCTTCCTTTTCTCCGGAATATGCCTCTTGTCAATATGGCATTAAGCCATTGCACTAATTTTAAATGAAATGCCGGCTATGCCTTGTCAGCAGTGGGATCCTGGATCAGGGCGCTCTTGTCGACCTTGAGTTTCAGATCACCTCCTACTTCAAGCATGACGAAGTTGTCCTTAACTTCAAATATCTTTCCATAGATACCGCCCGTTGTGATGACTTTATCACCCTTCTTAAGCGAGTTCCTGTAGTTTGAAAGGCTTTTCTGCTTCTTCATCTGAGGTCTGATCATGAAGAAATAGAATATTACAAAAACCGCGAGCAGGGGGATGAAGGTAACCAGGGCATTGCTTTGTCCGGGAACCCCGCCTGCAGGCTGTCCCAGAAGAAGAATAAAAGATAAGTAGTTCATTTCTTTTTGTAATTGATGGTTTATTACTGGATTAAATTATTTGCGCGATATGACCTCCGCTGTAATTTTCAGGATCACCACTTCGGCAGGGGAATTTGAACGAACTGAAATTGTCTTTGTCTGGATGCCGCTCCTTCCGCCCGAATCAAACACTACCTCAAGGTTTCCGCCCTTTCCCGGAGGAATCGGCGACCTGTCGTATTTGGGAACAGTGCATCCGCACGACGTTGATGCCGACTTTATTACCAGGTTTCCCGGACCCTTGTTCTCGAACGAAAAAATGTGAGCTACCTTTTCTCCCTCCGTAATCTTTCCGAAATCATATTCATATTCCCTGAATACCAGTTCAGCGACTTCTCCCGGTGCAACATTGTCAGCCTTAAGCCGGGCGCCGTTGTTGACAGCGGAATCGCATCCTGAAAGGAGCCATGTGAAAAATACAACCGGTATTATCAACTCTGTCCGTATCATATATTTATTCATTTTTTAGTCTTCAGTGGCTTCTCCTATAAGCCCTTTGCCTGTCTTGGTGAACAGTCCCTTTTCCCTGATCTCCTTCACTATGTTGTCAAGGATACCATTGACAAATGTACTGCTTTTTGATGTACAAAAATATTTGGCAATCTCAATATACTCATTAAGTGTCACCCTCACAGGTATCTCAGGAAATTCCAATATCTCGGTTATCGCCAGCTGCATCACCAGAATATCCATCAGGGCGATTCGCTCAATCTCCCAGTTGGTGGTGTTCCTGTCTATGAGTTCTGAGTTTTGCTTTATATTAAGAACTGCTTTCCTGAAAAGTATCTTTACAAAATCCTCATCCTCCTTATTTTTATACAAAGGCATCATCCTGCAATTCTCACCTTCCTCGGGCTTGAACTTCTTCAGGGTTTTCTCGATCATTACTGCAACGTATTCCATGTCATCGTTCCAGTAAATGCTCTGCTCCTCGAAGTTAGACTCGAGGTCCTCCGATTCAACAAACAGCCTTGTAACCAGGTTGATGACAAATTTCCTGTCGGCCGCGTAACCCTGAACCTCGGGCTTCATGTAATCCTCATACTTATCCCAGGCCAGCATCAGGTTGTACATGAGCCTTGGGATATGCTGATTATTCGCCCAGGACAGCTTACGGGACGAAACATAGCTGTTGAAAGCCTTATTAGTCCTGAGCTGCTCAATTAGCTTATTGTCTATAAATTTCCTGTTTGGATCGAGGTCCTCAGGTGTCGGCATTTTCTTCTGCCTTGCCTGCTCGATTTTCTCCGATGCAATGTCGGCCACTTCAATTACAAGCAGAAGAAGGTAATGATACAGATCGTAGGTCTTCTCTATACTGAATAATAACTCCTTCTCAGCCAGCTCAATGTCGTCATCCTCCCTGCGGTTGAATGCATAAAATGCCATTAGGGCTTTAATGCGTAATAATCTTCTGCTTATCATTTATAAAGAACCTCAGAATTTGGCAGCAAAAATAACCTTTTTCCTGAAGCTTCAAAACATCGGGCCAAAATTAAGGCACATTTAAAGGGCCGTGCATTGTTTTTAAAAAATATTGTTACATTTGACAATCATTACCCTAAACTGACTTGGAAATGGAAGAAGAAGCCGGAATTAAGGAGGTCATAAACGGTAGCAAAGAACAAATCCTGCAGGAAGAGATATATACAAAAGTGGTAAGAGCAGGGAAAAGAACTTATTTTTTTGATGTCAAAGCCACAAGAAAGGAAGATTACTACCTTACCATTACTGAAAGCAAGAAACGCCTGGGAAAAGAAGGCAAAATCTTCTATGAAAAACACAAAATATTCCTTTACAAAGAGGACTTTGAAAAATTCACCAACGGACTCAAGGATACCATTGACTACATCTGCAACGGAATCGCTCCGCAGAAAAGGGAAACAGTTCTTTCAGAAGAAGAAACAGTCCGGGATCTGGCTGACCTCTCATCCAGGGAATTTACCAACATCGATTTTGAAGACCTGGACAAAAAATAATGGAGTCTCTTCTTAATGGTTGACTATATCCTGTTAATATTGGCAGTTATCCTTGTTATAGTCGGTATTATCGGCTGCCTGGCACCTGTCTTGCCCGGACCTCCCTTAAGCTACGCCGGACTTATTGTCCTCCATTTCACCAGATTTGCCGAGTTTTCAAACAATCTGCTAATTGTACTTGCCATTGTGGTTATTGTCGTTACTATTTTTGATTATATAGTGCCCGTCTGGGGAACAAAGAAGTTCGGAGGAACCAAATACGGGACCAGAGGCGCCACCGTCGGACTTGTTATAGGGCTTTTTCTCGGGCCGTTCGGAATAGTGATAGGACCTTTCATCGGAGCCGTCGTCGGAGAACTTATCTTCAAGGATGATATGAAATACGCAATTAAGGCAGGTTTCGGTAGTTTGTTAGGATTCCTGACCGGTGTGGGACTGAAACTGGCCACCTCCTTCGTGATCACATTCTATTTCGTGAAAGAGTGGATAAGGTAAACCCTCATCTGCTTACTCCCAAAAACATAACCCGCAGCTAATCAAGCCAGGGTTGCCACCATTACGGCTTTGATTGTATGAAGCCTGTTTTCTGCTTCATCAAACACTATCGAGTGCTTCGATTCGAATACATCCTCGGTGACTTCCATTCCGTCAAGCCCGTAATTCCGGAAGATTTTCTCACCTGTTAAAGTCTCACGGTTATGGAACGCAGGCAGGCAATGCAGAAACTTCACATTTGGATTCCCGGTCTTCCTTATCACATCCATGTTTACCTGATACGGCTTGAGAAGCTTTATCCTCTCTTCCCATACCGACTCAGGCTCACCCATCGAAACCCACACATCAGTGTACAGGAAATCAACACCCCTGACTGCCTCTTCAACATTTTCCGTGATAGTGATACTTGCTCCCGTTTCCCTTGCCACAGACTTGCAGGTCTCAACCAGTTCCTTCCCCTGCTGACAGGCTTTCGGAGCGGCAGTCCTGAAATCCATTCCCATCTTTGCGGCTCCTGCCAGAAGCGAGTTTCCCATATTGTAACGTGCATCACCCATATAGCAGAAAGAAATTTTGTTCAGAGGCTTATCGGTATGCTCAACCATTGTCATGAAATCGGCAAGTATCTGTGTGGGATGAAACTCATTTGTAAGGCCGTTCCAGACGGGAACCCCCGCGTACCGGGCAAGTTCTTCAACGATAGCCTGCCCGTAACCGCGGTATTCAATTGCATCGTACATCCTGCCAAGTACCCGTGCCGTGTCCTTCATCGACTCCTTCTGGCCGATCTGCGAACCTGTGGGTCCAAGATAAGTGACATGAGCTCCCTGGTCAAAAGCAGCAACCTCAAATGCACACCTTGTCCTGGTTGATGTCTTTTCAAATATAAGTGCAATATTCTTCCCTTTCAGAAGCTGTCGTTCGGTGCCGGAATACTTTGCTTTTTTCAGATCAGCAGAAAGATTAAGAAGAAAACCGATCTCGTCCGGGGTGAAATCGAGAAGCTTAAGGAAATGACGGTTGCGGAGATTGACTGGCATATTCTTACAGTTTTATTTGTTTGATTGTATTTTGAAAATTAAGGCACTAAATTAAGTAATATTTTTTATGGGTATAAGAAATGTAACATTTAGAATTCCTAATCTATCGTTTCTTTATTTGATCAGCACGTTTGAAACCAACCACTATACATTTTAACTGATTTCAAGGCCCCCTTTAGGGTCCCGAAAGCTTTCGGGATGGGGGTGGACCCACGAGAACGATTAAGGCTCCTGTCTTTACTTCTCGTATTCCATAGTAATCTTTGACCCGTATTTCTTGTCGGCCAGCTTGAATGCTTCAGTTATAACCGCCATCTTCCCTCCCTTTTCAAGAAAGCTCAGGCATGCCTCTATCTTGGGCGCCATGCTTCCCCTGGCAAAATGACCTTCCTTAAGATATTTCAGGGTGTCGGCATAATCAAGGAATTCCCTGATCTCCTGGTCCGGCTTTTTATAGTTAATAAATATGTATGGGACGTCGGTCAGAATATAGAATTCCTCGGCTCCGATCATCGATGCCAGAAGAGCCGACGCCCTGTCCTTATCGATTACAACCTCGGCCGGCCTGACATCCTTCTTTTCATCGATATACACCGGAACTCCCCCTCCTCCTGCCGCAATCACAATGTTGCCCTGCCGCGCAAGGTCACGGATTATAGTATGGTTCATTATGTCGATTGGCACCGGTGAAGGCACCACACGCCTGAATCCGCCGTCGGCCTTTACCTCTTCGCGGAATATCCAGCCTTTTTTCCGGGCAAGACTGCCAGCCTCCTCCCTTGTATAGATTTTGCCGATCCGCTTCTGGGGGTCATCGAAGGCCGGATCGTTCCTGTCGATCACAACCTGCGTGACCATGCAGACAACATTCCTGGTAAGCCCGTGACGGTTGAGCACATTCCTGAACATCCTTTCTATCATATAACCGATTCCTCCCTGCGAATCAGCCACACAGATGTCTACCGGCATCTGGGCTATATTATACAACTGTTCGCCGGCATCGTTTCTCATCAGAATGTTTCCAACCTGCGGCCCGTTCCCATGGGTTATCACCAGATCGTAGCCCTCGTTGATCAGAAATATCAGGTTCTCAAGTGTCTGAGCTGTGTTTTCCTCCTGCTCGTCTATAGTGCCTATCTGGTCGCCCCTTAACAATGCATTGCCGCCCAGGGCAACAACAGCCAGTTTTTTTTTCATATTTAAAGTTTAGGGTAAAATGATTGTTGGAAATATCCGTTCTTATTCAGTTTGGCAGCTTGTTTTATGCGCCATAAAGATATCAATCAAAGTTCTGATTCAAATGTACGCAAATCAGCAAAATGACATAAAAAATATGTTGAAAAACATGATTTCACGTATCACGTTACATAAACAACGGTAGCTGATGCAAGTGAAAAAAATAATTACATTTACCCCTTTCAAATAAATCAACGCCTGTGAGATCGGGAAAGTCTCTTCTTTTTACAATTATCTCAGTATTAACACTTACTTCCTGCAACAAATTCGGAGGCAAGAACCTTG
>JBAQCK010000045.1:0-7724 GCA_049294075.1 Bacteroidales bacterium
TCATTAAAAGTTAATATAGTCCCCAAAATGAATAACTTGCAATTGAAGTTACATAAGAGCTGAAGGAGTTCCGGGGATACACTATTACACCCTGGGCAGGTCGGATAATGTTGCAAGGATAGTGAAAGCAGCGTTCTAAAGACACCTGGGGTGTCTCCTTCCAATAGCCCGGGTGTCGCCCCGGGTAAGAGGCACCACACAAAAAGTCAACCCGCTCCGGGGTTGACTTTTAATTACATGTAAAAATTGAAGGCCACCCCTCCGGGGTCGGATTGGTATTATTGCCCCTAACCCGGGGTGAGACCCGGGCTCCCGATAGCTATCGGGATGGAAGGCCAGCCCTCAAGGCTGGATATCCCGGTTACTGCCCATACCACGACGAACTAACATCCCAAAAAAACAGGTCGAGACACCCAATTTTTCATTAAAACTTACATTATAGATTAGTCCCTCAGTAAAGAAATCGCTTGAATTCGACTATCCACCCCCAAAGGAGGTGGCTTTTCGCCGAATTCATGGCTTCGCCTCCGCGATTTCTAATTCAATCTTCAGGCATAGCCTTCAGTACATTACCACGTGCTGAGCACGTGGATTTCTAAGTTGCATTAAAAGATCTACTGCCCGGTTCTGTAATCCTGTTTGGCAGTTGTGTTAATAAAAGATTTGTACTTGATACTGTCTTTGTTGTGGCTGATTCTATCCATTACACCTTGGAAAAAGAAGAAGATTTCTTTGACGGTTTAATTAATGAAGGATGGATATCAAGAACTTTCTATAACGTGACCATAAGAGCACTCCAGCTTGATTCTTCTATCACGAACAGAAACAATAAATTGACTCTATACAAGGGAGCTACTTACAACAACCCCGTTAAAGGAATGTATAGCTTTTTCCCTTGTTTGGTTGACGCTTGCTTTGAACGTCCTGAAATAATCGGGATTGATATTTCTTCAAAGCTGAATACTAGCAGAAAATATTTGAACGTACCGCCAGGAGAAGCATGGAGAGAAGTTGTCAGACAGGTCTTTAATAAGAAACTGCTATTAGGTGTATATGCTGAAGAGCCTCCGGTGCAGATTCCGTAATATTTCTTAGGCACTGCCGAGAACAAGAGTATACTGCCATGACCTTCAGTTTCCTTAAGCATAGAATAATAAGTTGTCCATTCATATTCATCTTTAGCTTAATTGCGCGGACAACTCAAGCCCAGGACTGCACCCAACTGGTCAATACTGTTTACGATGAGGTCACCGGAACCACTGTGATCCGGATGAACGATTACATTTTTGTCAGAGAGGACACTATTAAAAAAGTTGCCATTTTTATCACCCGGAAAATTGATGACCAGGGAATTGAAACTTTGATGACTTTTGATTGCAGGGATATTGGATGCATAAGCAACGGTAATGCAATAAATATTCTTTTCACCGACGGATCCAGAGAGCAGTACACAAATATCAGTACTTTCAACTGTGTCGGGTTTGCCATGCTGTTTATTGATATTCCTGATTATGAAGGGAACTCAATAAGATCAATTCTATTGAATAAAAAGATAAAAACTCTGCGAGTGTCTGGAAACAACAAATATGTACAAGTCAATCTGACACCTGAAAACCAGGATCACCTTATAAATGTTTTGAAATGCCTGAAATGAGGGTGAAAGAAAATACGGGATTTAAAACATTTGCCATAGGCTAAGAGCGCTAAAAAAATCCACACTATTAGAGAGTAAAACAACAGCATAAAGATCTATTTTGCCAGTTTCACTTCCTGGTTCCATAAACCTCTGTTATGCTTCCTTGCCTTTTGTGCAAGTTCGACAAAGGTATCTGCATATCTCACGTTTGGCGGAGTAGTCATTACGGTGGCATAGCCGTTCCTGACCACGCTGGCATTCACAAAGGTGCCATCCTCGAGATATACATATGCCAGGGTACGGCCGTACCGGTCAAGAGTGTCGATATCATATTCAAGCCTGACCCTTTTTCCGGCTATCAGATCAATCAGATACCTGGTTGATTCATCCCCAAAAGCAGCTTTTACCCTATTCCTGCTGTTCCTGGTCTCAGGAGCATCGACGCCGGTGAGCCTTACCTTCATTCCCTTTTCACTTCCGTCGTCAACCCAGAAGGTATCGCCGTCGACAATCCTTGAAACAGGATAAAAAATTGCTTCTTCCCCGTGCTTTCCGTCAGACTGGGCATTCACCGGCAGTACCAGCATTAAAACAGCAAACAGTATTATGACCTTATGATTCATCAGTATTCCAATGGTTATACTTTTCTAACGTTTATCACCATCTTTTATGTCCTTCTAAGGTGTATAACTTTTCATCGCCATAAAACCAACGGTACATCAGCGCCTTAAAACCCGACCCTCTTCCTTCCTGAAAACCCGTGATCCTTGCTGCAGTTATTGGCCAATGTTTCATAAAGGCTGATCTTCCTGTTCAACACCTTTGAGAGAAGTGCCTGGCGAACCTGTACCTCAATCTCGCCTCCGGTTATGCCGAACTGCTCACCAAGTTTTGAAGCTTCCTCATCCGACAGTTCAGGGAGCCTGCTAAGCCATATCCTCTTTCTAACTCCGGCATCGGGCTTCGGAAACTCAATCCTGAATGTGAACCGCCTCTCGAAGGCCCTGTCGAGATTGCAGGTGAGGTTCGTTGTGGCGATAAGTATCCCTTCAAAATTTTCAAGGGCCTGAAGCAGGATGTTCTGGATGGTGTTTATCGCATGGTCGGCAGCCGAAGATTTGCTTCCAAGCGTCGATCTTCCGGTGAATAGCCCGTCGGCCTCGTTGATGAAGAGTATCGGTTCGGTACGCGAACTCTTCAAAAGAGCGGAATAGTCATCGAAGATCTTCTTCACGGCTTTCTCGCTGTCGCCGAACCATTTGCTCTTGGTCTCGCTCAGGTCGACCATCATTATGTCCCTTCCCGTTTTCCTGGCAGCCTGGTATACTGCCTCAGTCTTTCCGGTACCGGGAGCACCGAAGAAGATTGCGGTGACTCCCCCGCTCAGGTTGTTGTTTTTGAGTTCCCTCCGGTACGACCTGAATTTTGTCACGCCGAGTGCCTTTGTGAGCGAAGCTATCTTCTCACCGGCATCGCTGCTGAAGAAAAGCTTCTTCTCAGGAATTGTCTTTGAGGAGATGAGTCCCGAGTTCTCGGTTTCGGCAACCAGAAGGGCAGGATAGTCCCTGTAAAGCTGGTTGGTGGTATGCTGAGAGAGAAGCACCATTTTCTCGCCGTCGAATTCGGATGTTGAGAGCCTGAGAAGGTTCTTCCTTACAAGCTCATGCTTCCCGGAGCATATGAGCTGGGCAAAATCGAGCTGGTCGCCCAGGTCGTCGAATACGGCGCCGGAAAATCCGGATATGTTTATCACATATTGTCTTTTCAGCCTGACAAAGCTGAATGCGAACACAGTAAGCTTGCTGACGGTCTGCTCGAGGGAGTCGTCGACAAAGGACACGAAAGGAAGGTGGCGGTTATTGGAGATGAAAAATTCCGTCTCGGCAATCAGCTGGGAGGTTGTAAGTTGCGAATCCTGCCTTTCATCCACCAGATCGGAGATCTGCCTGAGGAAACCCGCGAGATCGAATTTAGTCGAGGATTCCAGCATCGACCTGTCGGCCTTCCTCAAAGCCTCGATGACATGATGTGAAACGGAGAAGGACATGTCGGTGCAGGTATGCTTCCTCCCTTTTTTCCGTAAACTTTTCTGAAGGCAGCCCTTTTTCTCCAGGGCTTCGAATTCGTTCATGCAGTTGATAAGTCTCAGGACACTGCACCTGAGATGTTTCGACAGTGTCTCGAGAGTAACTGCCTTCTGGAGGCTCAGTTCTGTAAAACAGGAAAAGAAGACCGCCTGAACGGGCGATATCCCGAGGAAGGAAGCTATCTCTTCCGCATCGGTTCCCGATTCGATCACTTTCCTGAATGACAGTTCACATCCGGAAGCGGCTGAAGATAGATGCTCCAGGCGTCCCAGAAGACTCTGATCAATAAAATTTTCACTTTCCATGCTCTGAAATTTGAGACAAATAAAAAGTGGCACTCTGCATTGTATTTGCGGAGCGAATCGGGAAATGGGAGATTATCAGATTTTGTTGACGGGAAGGGACTAAGAGACGGCGGGAAGGTGGTAAAAGAACCCCCTTTAGGGGGCAGGGGGTAAAACAAGAAGGGGGTAATATGGTCAGGAAGGAAGTTAAATGGTCTGATTTACAGAAAGCTAAGCCCCCATTGGGGCTTCGAAAGCTTTCGGGATAGGGGTAAAGGCGTGAAGAAGAAGGTTCTCGCAGATAAACGCAGGGGTTACCTTAACATGCAGCCTTACTGTCATTCCTTCTGTTTTGCTGTCATCAATTATCTGCTGTGAACGGCGGAGGGGGAGCGATTTGATGTACGGGGCTTCATCCTCGCCGAAATGAAGCACGACATCCTCCGACTTTACTCCGAAAGCGAAAACACCCGCCGAACCATATAGGACCCTGAATATCTCGTCATAGAAGCCGGGATCCTGGATGAAATCATTGTCAGTCACGTCAAGATTGCTTATCCTGTCGAGGCCGAAGATCTTCGGGGAGCAGTTTTCCTTGCCGATCACATACCACCTGTTCCTGTGCTCCTTCAGGATATAGGGCTGGAGAATCCTTTGTGTGGGCAGGTCCGATTCGAACCTGCAATGGGTAAAGGTTATCTCCTTTTTGTCGGATATTGCTTCATAGATCCCGGAAAGCATGTGCTTCCCGGCAAATCCCTTTGTGTATTCAAATAATATGTACTTGTCGATCTTGTCGTTGGGATACTGATCCATCAGGTCGAACTGATTGGTAAGCCTGTCGTACTCGATGGGAGCGCCCCGTTCATACTTCAGGAAGCTGAGATAGGCGTTTTTATTCTTTGGCATGAGCAATTAAAAATTGTACAGAATAAAAACGGATTACCTGAGCAGAAATTATAACGGCTCCCTGCGACACATGCCGCGTACCGCGTACCGCGTACCGCACACCGTTCCTATCTTAATCTCTTCGCCGCGTTGCGGTCCATGTAACGGCTTCTTGCCTCTTCGACATCAGCGTCGGGGGCAATGTATATTTTTGTCCTGTGATCAATGATCACTTCCTTCATCTTCGACAGATCAGGTGATTTGATAACGGATTGTTTTGTTATGAACATATTTTTTTTGGATTTTAATAAAAAGTCCCGCCTTTGGCGGGACCAATAACTTTAAATGATTATAGGGGATAAACTAAGCAAGTTTAACATTTACTGCATTTAAACCTTTTTTACCCATCTCCAGGTCAAAGGTAACTTCATCATTATCCCTGATGTTGTCCTTCAAACCTGATGAATGCACAAAATAATCTTTCTCCGTGTTCTCTTCCTTGATAAAGCCGAATCCTTTTGATTCATTGAAAAACTTAACTGTTCCTTTACTCATAATGTATTTTTATAAATTTGGCGCAAGGTAGTCTTTTTTATCGGTATATCATATTTATTTTCAATAAATTAAATTGATCACCTGCTGTTGAGCAATTTACAACCCGAGTTGTTACACCCCTGAATCCCCCGGTGGGGACCTGAAATCTGCAACCTTTGAATAAAATTAATTTCTTTTTATATCTTTATGGCAGTCAATATCTGACTCTTACAGCCTCCATGGGGGGGTTGGCGGCAGACCTTTATGATATTAAGCACTAATTAGCACATAAACCCGACAACTTGATTACCTTTGAGCCCTTATTAACAAGGTGACTTGCCGAAAGCGCTTTCAGGCATTTACTCCAGTCTGCATTTGAGTTCAATTCAGCCGGATTATAAATCAACCGCTCCCGGAACCTCATCATTATAAATTTCGGTAATACAGTCTCATTATATGAAGGCATTAAGTATTGGAAATCTTTGCATTCGTGTTCCTGTTATACAGGGAGGAATGGGTGTTGGCATCTCGCTTTCGGGTCTTGCTGCTGCTGTGGCCAACGAGGGGGGCGTAGGAGTAATATCAAGCGCCGGGCTCGGCCTTCTCTACAAGGATTTTTCTAAAAATTTCCTGGAAGCCAGCATTCACGGACTCAAGGAGGAGATCCGCAAGGCAAGGGAGAAGACACGCGGTGTGATAGGAATCAACGTAATGGTTGCTATGTCGAATTTTGCAGATATGATAAAAACCGCGATAGCTTCGAAGGTTGATATCATCATTGCAGGCGCCGGTCTTCCGCTCGATCTTCCCTCCTATCTTGAAAAGGGCAGTCTCACAAAACTCTTCCCTATCGTCTCATCAGCCAGGGCTGCAAGGATAATATGCGAGAAATGGAAGTCGAACTACGATTACCTTCCTGATGCAGTAATAGTTGAAGGACCAAAAGCCGGAGGGCATCTGGGATTTAAGGAAGAACAAATCGCTGATAACAATTACTCCCTCGAAATGCTTGTCCCGGAGATAAAAAACGAGCTCAGGACTTTCGAAAAATTGTACAACAAGCCCATACCCCTTTTTGCGGCAGGAGGCATCTATACCGGCGGGGATATTAAGGAAATCATGAAGCTTGGGGCGTCGGGTGTTCAGATGGGAACAAGGTTTGTCACAACGACCGAATGTGATGCTTCGGAAGGTTTCAAGCAGGCTTATATTGATTCAAGCGAAGAAGAAATAGAGATAATTAAGAGTCCTGTCGGCTTACCTGGCAGGGCCATTATTTCCAATTTCATCCGGAAAGTGAAAGACGGGAAGAAACAGCCAAAGAAATGTCCTTTCAAATGCATTAAGACCTGCGACATTTCGAAAAGCCCCTATTGCATAATCATTGCCCTTGTAAATGCGCTTAAGGGAAATTTTGAAAACGGGTTTGCCTTTGCCGGCAGCAACGCGTTCAGGGCAACCGGAATATCCTCAGTGAAGGAAGTATTCCAGTCGCTGCTGGATGAGTACAGGGAAAGCAGATAATAAAGTCGCCGGGAAGAAAGGGATTAAGCTAAAACATCAAATGCATCTTCTTCTTTTCCTTCCACCCGGCCTGATTGGGATATTCCACACTATACACCTTTTGCGCCGCCAGTGCCATGAAACCAGTCAGAAGCGCCAGCATTACCATAATCCGTTTCATGATACGAGTTTTTTTGATGCATTCTTACAAATAACCTGAATTATCCGGATCAGTGAACCATTATTCTATCTTACTTCAATCTTCGGTGTTTGCTCCATGAAAAACACTTCCAGTTCAGCATTGTTCTTTCCCAGATCAATCCTGCGTATCCTGACTTTCTGAACATTAAGACCTGTCGCGATGGATAGATCCTGCAAAAGTTCGCTCTTGTGGCCGGGACCGAGCAACTGAACCTTGTGGTAGAGTATTGTTACCGGTGTCAGGGCTTTATTTTTCAGGAACAATTCAAGCAGAAGAGCAGTAATCAGAATTACTGAATTGATAACAAAAGCGCCCAGGACGGGTGGCGGGATAATGGCGAGTGAATTGACAACAGAAATACCAATAACAGTAAATACATATGTCATATCCTTGGCTGTATAATTTACAGTCCTGAAGCGAACTATAGCAAATAGTGCGAAGAGTCCGAGCGCCATCCCAAGCTGGATATCGACAGTTCCGAGAAGTGATGTGAGGAGAAAGATGATGACTCCTATCATAAAAAACGAGAAAACGTACTCTTCCTTTTTTTCAAATCGGTAATAAATGAGGCGGATCAGGATGAACAGGAT
>JBAQCK010000046.1:0-4695 GCA_049294075.1 Bacteroidales bacterium
AGGGGGAAACGGCTTCTTGATCAATCTCACTTTCATTTGAATATCCCCTTGTCTCCGTTTATCCCAAGGAAAAAAAGCTTGCCCGCTCCTTCCCCCCTGGGGGAAGGCTGGGGAAGGGGGTAAGAAATATCAAAAATTGAAAGTATCGTGCATCATTGCAGATAGTCACTAAAAGTAATAAATTGCATCCGGCTAAGATCCTCAATATGCATAGTTCAGACCAACACCGGCATGAAATAGACGGAAAGAACCTGGGAATTGCCATCTTTCTTAATATGTTGATGACACTGGCCGAGGCTGCCGGGGGAATTGTCTCGGGCAGCATTGCCCTTATCAGCGACGCGGCCCATAATTTCAGCGACGTGATATCGCTGGCAATCAGCTGGACCGCGAACAGGCTGGCGAAAAGAGAAGCCACGATGACCAGAACCTTTGGTTTCCGCCGATCGGAGATACTCGCTGCTTTCATCAATTCGGCCATCCTTATTATCATATCGGCAGTAATAATAATCGAGGCCATACAGCGGGTATCAAAACCTGTTGATGTTTCAGCCGGCATGATGATATGGCTTGCCGTTGCAAGTATAATCGTGAACGGGCTGAGTGCTCTCTTCCTCCATAAGGATTCCCATGACAATATGAACATCCGGTCGGCATACCTTCACCTCTTCGGCGATATGCTCACCTCAGTGGCTGTCCTTGCAGGAGGCCTGGCAATCAAATACATGGGATGGAACCAGGCCGACAGCCTCATATCCGTGGCCATTGCACTTTACCTGCTCTGGCTAAGCCGGGGGATCTTCATCGCATCCCTCCGCATCATCATGCAGTTTACTCCTGAGGATATCGAAATAGTATCCCTGGCAGCTGAAATAGAAAAAATTCCGGGAGTCAGGAATATTCACCACGTCCACGTGTGGCAGATAAACGAACACGACCTGATGTTCGAAGCCCATCTTGATCTTGAGGAAGATATAAGGGTAAGCGGATTCGAGGAAATCCTGGAAAAAATAAAAAACATACTCGCGGGCACGAATATAAGGCATGTCACGATTCAGCCGGAGTTTTCGGTAGACGACGCGAAACAAATGATCTGGTAGTGAACCACACCGGATCGCGGGACGAACATATGCATTTCATTATTGTTTATGTTTTATAACCGGTTTTTTTTATTTTTGAATTAGTATTTTCGGACAGGCAGAATCATCGCTGTTTTTGATATGAATTGACCCCCGGTATTCCTGTCCGGGCGCAGTCTTTAACCCGGGAAGGAAAGCAGCAGGTCAGGACTTTGCAATATTAACCAAATACAAATACGAATGAAGACCAGAATAAAACTGTTAATGCTCATCGTCGCGGGAGCCGTTATGGTATCGTGCTCCACCACCAGAATCGGTGCTTTCAAAACCGATAAAAAAGTCAGGAATGTTATTCTTATGATTGGTGACGGGATGGGCCTGCCCCATGTCTATGCAGCAATGACCGCGGCAGGAGTTCCCCTTAATATTCAAAGGACTGAAGTAACGGGACTTCAGACTTCCTATTCGGCCGATAATTATGTTACCGATTCGGCTGCAGCAGGAACAGCTTTGTCGTCCGGAACAAAAACCAATAACGGGATGATCGGTGTTGATCCCCAGGGAAACAAAACAAAAAGCATCCTTGAAACAGCAGAGGAAAATGGTCTGGCGACCGGGCTTGTAGCCAGTTCCTCAGTTACTCACGCAACTCCGGCTTCCTTTATTGCCCACCAGTCTTCAAGGAGCAGTTATGAGGACATAGCGAAGGATTTTCTCCGGACCGACATTGATGTTTTCATCGGAGGCGGGTACGATCATTTTGCGAAAAGGGCCGACGGACTCAACCTTATCGACAGCCTGACTGCAAAGGGCTACGAGGTGACGACCTCTGCCGAGACGCTGAAAAACCCGGATTCACCGGTAAAACTGGCTGCCCTGCTTTATCCGGATCAGCCCCCTCTCCGGCTTAACGGAAGAGGCGACATGCTCTATGATGCAGCCAGAAAAGCGATCGATATACTGAACCGGAACCGCAAGGGCTTTTTTCTTATGATCGAAGGGTCACAGATCGACTGGGCCGCCCATGCCAGTGAAGCAGAAGCCACTATCGATGAGACTCTCGATTTTGACAGGGCTGTCGGAGCTGCCATCGACTTTGCTATGGCCGACGGCAATACGCTTGTAGTAATAACTGCTGACCATGAAACAGGCGGTGTCACAATCCCGGGAGGTGACATCAAATCCAGGCAGGCAAAACTCCATTTCTCCACAAAGAGCCATTCCGCCGTCATGCTTCCGGTGTATGCATACGGGCCTGGTGCAGGAAACTTCACGGGTATATATGACAATACAGATATTCCCAAAAAGATACTCAACGCCTACAGGTTCAACAAGTAATCAATAACGGTTTCAGATTCTGCCTGATTTTCCCTTCATGTTATTCCCCAGTTCCGTCGGTATTAATACATTCCCAAAAATTAATAACTTTGGCCCACCGGGAAATAACATTGAATTCAAGTGACAGACAGCCTCAAACCCTACGGGGAAAAGCAAAAGGTCTTCGACCAGAGATACCTTCAGATGGCTCAGATATGGGCTCAGAATTCCTACTGCAAGCGCAGGCAGGTTGGCGCTCTCATCGTAAAGGACAAAATGATAATCTCGGATGGCTATAACGGCACTCCGGCCGGATTTGAAAACGTATGTGAGGATGAAAACAATATAACCTTACCGTATGTTCTTCATGCTGAAGCAAATGCCATAACAAAAGTTGCAAAGTCAAACAATTCCAGCGAGAATTCGACGTTATATGTAACGACATCCCCATGCATGGAATGTGCCAAGTTGATTATTCAGTCAGGAATCGGACGGGTGGTTTTCTGCAATAAGTACCGGATAACCGATGGCCTCAACTTGCTGAAGCGTGCCGGGATTGAGATTGTTTATATTGATCCTGAAAACGACATTTATGAAGTACAATAATACGAAGAGGAGTGTCATTCTTCCTGTGGTGGCTGCATTTGCACTCGCGGCTGGAATTTTCATCGGTATTTATCTTCCGGGAAAGGACAGCTCACCCCAGCAGGCCGGATTCAGGGCAAGAAACGACAAGATCAACAGCATTCTGAACATAATAGAATCCGACTATGTCGATACGGTGAACCGTGCCGAACTTGTCGAGGCAGCCATTCCGGCAATACTGAAGAAACTCGATCCACATTCGGTATATATCCCCGCAAAAGATCTCCAGCGGGCCAACGAACCTCTCCAGGGCAACTTTGACGGTATTGGCATCTCATTCAACATGCTTACCGATACTATCCTTGTGATTAGCACCATACCGGGAGGACCCTCCGAAAAGGTAGGTCTGATGGCAGGCGACAAGATAATTTATGTCAATGATTCGCTTGTGGCCGGAAGAAACATGAGCGATGAGACAATCATGGGTATGCTCAAGGGACCAAGGGGCACGGTAGTAAGGATAAAGCTGCTGCGCGATGGGGTCAGTGAGCTTATCCCCTTCGACATAACCCGCGATAAAATTCCGATTGCCAGCGTCGACGTGAGCTACATGACAAATGATAAAACGGGATACATAAAGATCAACAATTTTGCAATGACCACCTACGATGAATTCCTTAAAAGCATCAGGGAGCTTAAGTCAAAAGGGATGCAAAGCCTGATCCTCGACCTCAGGGAGAATTCGGGCGGAGTTATGGAGGCGGCCATTAAAATAGCGGATGAATTCCTGAAGGAGGGACAGATGATCGTCTATACACTCGGAAGGTCACAACCCAGAAATGAGGCAAGGGCTACCGACCAGGGAGAATTTGAGACAGGCGATCTTGTCCTTCTCATCGATGAATGGAGCGCATCGGCAAGCGAAATCCTTGCCGGCGCAATTCAGGATAACGACAGGGGTACAATAATAGGCAGACGCTCATTCGGAAAGGGACTTGTTCAGGAACCGGTGCCTTTTACCGACGGATCGGGAATGAGGCTTACAATAGCAAGGTATTACACACCTACAGGAAGATCAATCCAGAAACCATACAACAACGGCTTCGACGAATACTTCGACGATCTTAACTCGAGGTTCGAAAGGGGTGAGTTCGCCATATCCGACAGCATACATTTTGCCGATTCGCTAAAGTTCACCACGCCGGGCGGCAAAACAGTCTTTGGCGGCGGTGGTATCATGCCCGATATCTTCGTCCCGGTCGACACCACAGGACGCTCATCTTACTTCATTGCAGTGAGACCGCTTATTTACAGGTTTGCCCTGAAATACACCGAAACAAACAGGGAGACACTGAAGAAATACACCGAGGTGGGGGAAATGGAAAAATTCCTCGACCGGCAGGCTCTTCTCGACCAGTTCATAAAATTTGCCGAACAGAACGGGATAAAGAGGGACAATGAAGGTTTAAAACTTTCGGGTGATGTTATTTATATTCAGCTTAAAGCTTATATCGCCCGCAACATCCTAGACAACAAAGGATTTTATCCCATCTGGAAAGAACTGGACACAACGCTGAAGTTTGCGATTGATTACCTGGACGGGAATTGATCCCCCAATCCCCCTAAAGACTATCTTTGTACACAGCTTTTTAATAGTTGGATCGCTTCATTTTCATTTAACGTTCCACCCCCCAACCCCCCTAAAGGGGGGCTT
>JBAQCK010000047.1:0-6355 GCA_049294075.1 Bacteroidales bacterium
TAGGCACAATAGACGATCAAATATGGAGACAATCTTCGATGTACTCATAAGAAGGATGGTTTATTCTAAGCCTATTCGCTTACAATCAGTTAATTAACTTGGGCTGTCTAAACGCCTATACCTATTATTTTATTTTAAAGCCGACTGACAGGCACAGCAGGCTGACTGCGATGAGAATTTTTCTTGCAATAGGTCTTACGATTCTCCTGGTCTCCATACTCAATCACTATCTGTATTCGGTATCAAGTATTTTCGACACTCGTCCTCCGGGACGCGGCCGGAGAAATGAATTTCACCTGACCAATTTTTACGTTTCGACCCTTGTGGTAGGTTGTGTTCTTATTATAAGGCTTGTCTTCCAGAAGCAGGGGATCAAGCTGGAGTATGAAGAGCTGAAACGCGAGGCCCTCCAGCGACAGTACGAGTCGTTGAAGAATCAGCTCAGCCCTCATTTCCTGTTTAACTCGCTCACTGCACTGAAGGTTTTGATTCAGGATGCTCCCGACAAAGCGCAGAGCTATGTCAACTCTCTTTCAAAAGTTCTCCGCTACACCCTTCAGAGCAATGAGAAGCAACTGGTTACACTTCAGGAGGAAATGGGATTCATGCAATCATATGTTTACCTTATCAGGATGAGGTATGATACCAACCTGATCGTGAACCATGAAATTGACGAAAGCCTCCTGGTATACATGCTTCCGCCGCTTACCATTCAGACACTTGTTGAAAATGCCATCAAGCATAACGAGATAAGCAAGCGCAAACCTCTGATAATAGATATTGTGACAACCGGGAATGAAAGTCTGTTAGTAAGGAACAACATTCAGAAGAAACTCACTGAAGAAAGCGGTACAGGGCTTGGACTAACGAATCTCTCGAAACAATTCGAAATTCTGGTCGGGAAAGACATAATAATAACCAGGACCGATGAGTCATTCACTGTCGAAATACCTCTTATCAAACAATAAAGATGAAAGCTCTGATTATTGAAGATGAGATCCTTGCTTCACGGCACCTGAACCAGATACTGGCTGAGGTCGGAGATATCGATGTGATTGACACGCTTGAGTCGATTGCCGAAACCATCGAATGGTTTGGCAGCAACACCCAGCCCGATATAGTGTTCATGGATATACATCTTGCCGACGGTATTGCATTTGAAATCTTTAATCATGTTAAAATAAGCTGTCCGATAGTTTTTACAACTGCCTACGATGAATATGCTCTCAGGGCCTTTAAGGTGAACAGTGTGGACTATCTTCTGAAACCGGTCGAAGCATCAGATATACAGGCAGCTCTGAAAAAACTGAAGACTCTGTCAGGTCACGATGCCATGCAGAATACACTGACCGGACTGGTGGATTTTTTCAGGAAGGAGCAAAAATACAAAACCCACTTTCTCATACCTGCCAAAGGTGACAAGCTTATGCCGGTAAAGGTAAGCGACCTTGCATGTTTTTTCATCGACACGGGGATTGTGAAGGCGGTAACCTTCGACAACCGCAGTTACCGGATCGACAACACGCTGGATGAGTTATCCGATATGCTTGATCCGGCTGACTTTTTCAGGGCCAACAGGCAGTTCATAATTTCGAGGGAATCAGTAAAGGATGTTGATCTGTGGTTCAGCGGCCGTCTTTCGCTTAACCTGAAAGTCGAAACTCCCGAAAAAATCGTATTGAGCAAGGCCAGAGTCCCGGAATTCAAAAGCTGGTTTTCTGGCAAACCGGGGCGGTGAAGCGGAACAAATTTAAAACCATTAAAGATATTGTTGGATGAAAAGACCTCTTATACTGTTTGCGATTTCACTTTTGGTGATGTGCAATAATCTGAAAGCCCGGGAGGCCGTGCCGGTCACTCGTATGAACGATCATGTAACATTTGACGGGATGCCTGATGAACCACTCTGGGATAAGCTAAGCAAGTTTGAAATGGCAATGCACAGGCCGACTTTTGGATTACAACCTTCGGAAAGCAGCGACATAAGGATTGGTTATGATAATGAATTCCTATGGATAGGAGCAAAGTTGTACATGAGAGATGCATCAAAGATATTCTCGCCAACCAGGAAAAGGGATGAAGAACTGGAAGAATATGATGGTTTAGGCATTTTACTTGACACTTATGATGATAACGAAAACGCCCTGGCCTTTTATACCAATCCTTCGGGTCTCAGGACTGATTATACCATTTCAGGTGATGCACAGATGGCTGGCGGACCGGGTCCTGGGTCAGCCATGAACCTGAGCTGGAACACGTTCTGGGATGTAAAGACAACGGTTGACGATAAGGGATGGTACGTTGAAATGAGGATCCCATTCTCGAGTTTGAAGTTCAAGCCTGCAGGTGATGCTGTCACAATGGGGCTGATTATTGTGAGAACCATAAGTGCTAACAATGAGACCGACACCCATCCTGCAATTGATCCGAAATACGGTTATATGTCAACCAACAAGCCTTCCCTTGCAGCCGGCATTACTTTCACAGGGCTGCGGCCAACAAAACCGGTTTACATATCGCCTTACATCATTGGTGGTTTCTCGCAGGAATGGATCATGAATGAAGGTGAAACCGGATATGTGAAGAGTGATCCTTATCCTGACTATACCGGTAACGCAGGTCTGGATGTAAAATATAACATTAACAGCAATCTCACGCTTGATCTCACTGCAAACACCGATTTTGCACAGGTCGAGGCCGACGACCAGCAGGTGAATCTTACCAGGTATTCGCTCTTTTTTCCTGAGAAGAGAATGTTTTTCCAGGAACGGTCGAGCATTTTCGATTTTTCGCTTGGGGGTTTTTCAGATAACCTGTTCTACAGCAGGAATATCGGTATTGCAGGGCGTGACCAGATAAGGATCCTCGGAGGCGCCAGATTAACCGGAAGAGTAGGCAATTGGGATGTTGGTCTGATGGACATGCAGACTGCTGAGCATGAATCAACACCGGGAGAAAACTTCGGAGTGCTGAGAATGAGGCGGCAGGTAATAAACGAGAACAGTTATGTGGGAGGAATTTTTACATCGCGGCTCGGAATGAACGGTGAGAATAACCTGGCTTATGGGATTGACGGCATCTTCAGGATTTTCGGGGATGATTACCTGAACGTGAAATGGTCGCAGACCTTCGACAGTAAGCTTGATAACACAATGGGATCACTCGATCCTTCATTTTTCCTTGTCAACTGGCAAAGACGTTCTGACAAAGGATTTTCCTATGACCTGAAATATATTTATTCCGGTCAGGAATTCACTCCGGGTATCGGGTTTGTCAGAATGGAAGCCGTTCGGGGTATCAATTCAAATTTAAGGTACGGCTGGTTCCCGGGGGAGGATTCTAAATTTTTCGATTATGGCGTCTCTGTTCGGTTTGAGCGCTTCAACAGGCTTGAAGACGGTGAGCTCGAATCGATGGTAGTCTCTCCCGAAATAGAATTCAATACCAAAAAAGGTTTCAGGGGGGGTGTTTCTGCCGAATACCAGGAAGAAGGAGTACGGTTTCCTTTCAACATTTCAGATGACATTGCAATCGCCCCCGGATTATATTCATTCTTTATTGTCTATACCAGGCTAAATACCCCCGAAAACAAGAAGATTGCCCTGGGAATTGAATTCAATGCCGGACAGTTCTATGACGGAAACCGTAAAGGCACTGAGATTGAGGCTGATTTTAACCTCTCATCAAGCTTCAGACTGGGTGCCGAGTATGAATTCAACGCCCTCAGGTTCCCTGACAGAACAGGGGAAAACTCAGTTGACATACATTCAATAAATGTGAAGGGGTTATACATGCTGAGCACCAGACTGTCGGCCTCAGCGCTTGTCCAGTATGTTAATACCGAAGACGAGCTGATAACCAATTTCAGGCTAAGGTACAACCCGCGAGAAGGCAATGATTTCTATATTGTTTACAACGATTTCAGGGGAATCAACCGGCTTAATTCAGTGCCTGAAATACCATCATTTTTTGGAAGGACAGTGATGGTGAAATACACCCATACGTTTATACTGTGATGATTCCGGCCCATTTGGGTTTTATCTTACCTTCCTTGATGCTGCCTTCGGCAATCAACATGCCGGATGCCTCCTGTCCGGCTGTCACGATGACGACCGTATTCCCGTTCTTTACCGTAAAAAGTCTCGAATAATTTCGCAAAAATTGTTCCGAATATTTTCGCACTGATACATCACACCTCAACCCTCACGCCTAAGGCCTCATACCCTGGTAAACTCCTACTCTGAAAGAAGGAATCAGACGTATTATTATGTAAAAAGAACTATCCGTGCATTACCCGGTTCTACGTGAACTCAGTGGTTAAACCAGAACCATATATTTACCACGGATTTCACGGATAAGATCACGGATTTTATTATTTGAGACAATCCGTGCATTGCCCGTGCTCTACGTGAAGTCAGTGGTTAAACCAGAACAATGTATTTACCGCGGATCCCAAGTATATCACGGATAAAATCACGGATTTTATTATTTGAGACAATCCGTGCATTACCCGGTTCTCCGTGAAGTCAGTGGTTAAACCAGAACCATATATTTACCACGGATTTCACGGATATCACGGATAAGATCACGGATTTTATTATTTGAGACAATCCGTGCATTACCCGTGTTCTCCGTGAAGTCAGTGGTTAAACCAGAACAATATATTTACCACGGATCCCAAGTATATCACGGATAAGATCACGGATTTTATTATTTGAGACAATCCGTGCATTGCCCGTGCTCTCCGTGAAGTCAGTGGTTAAACCAGAACAATGTATTTACCGCGGATCCCATGTATATCACGGATAAAATCACGGATTTTATTATTTGAGACAATCCGTGCATTACCCGTGTTCTCCGTGAAGTCAGTGCTTAAACCAGAACAATATATTTACGAGGCGAAAAAAGTAACTGGCAGATTTCTTTTACTTATTTTGCAATTTTCACACACATCAGCCTTTTCTGATCCCTGATCAGCAGCCTGCCATTTGAAAGCGCAATCGGAGCCCAGTTCTGAGTTGTTCCTCCGATCCTTGAGGCCATCGGATCATTTGCTGATGTTTCTCCTTCTGCAAACACTTCGGCAGATGCAAGAGGCTTAAATCCGTCGGGTGATGGTTCTATGACATACAGGGATCTTCTTCCGTCCGTGGCAAGGATCACTCCGTCGACCAGAATCATGCTTCCCTTATCGAAGAGAGGATCTCTCGTTGTTTTCCACATTATTTTTCCATCCATATCCATGCAGACGAGGCCGTCGCGGCGGCTGTTGGTAGTGAACTGTGCATAGAAATACCCGTTGTGCATTATCGGCGGTTTGGTATGATCACCGAACTCGTTATGCTTGAAAAGCTCTTTGACACCGTAACTGCCATCTGCATTTTTCGAGACTTTCAGCATCACTGTTCCATATTCGTATCCGCCGACCACAAGAACCCTGTTTTCACCGGCATCAAATGCACTTGGTACTGAGATATGGCATAACCAGTCGTTGTATTCCCAGAGGATCTTCCCTGACGAAGGATCCATCCCGACAACCCTGCCAGGTGTCTGGGGCAGACCGCGGTTTCCGACAGGATTAGTTGAAGAAACAACAATGGCAATATGATCTTTCCCGTCAATTTTTACAACCGAAGTACTGGAATAGGATTCATTTCCGAGATATGGAGTTTTCCATACCATATTTCCGGTAAGCTTATTATATGCAACCACACCGGCTTCGGGGGCCTGAGCTGAAACAATTACAAGATTACCGTAAATCAGCGGGTTTTGAGTGATTGCCCATATTGGAAGTTTAGTTCCTCCGAAATCAGTCCAGATGTTCTTGTTCCAGACAGGTTTATGAGTATTGATATCTATGCAGTAGAGGTCGCCGTTGTGGCCGCAGGAATATACATATTTGCCGTCCACCGCCGGCACGCTCCTGGATCCGGGGAACATCACGGATCCTGGCGCATCATAGCTGAATTTCCAAAGTTCCTTACCATCTGACAGGTTAAAACATCTCATGATGTCACCAGTCTTGTCATCCCTGTCAAGAAAATACACTTTGCCGTCCTTGATTACCGGTCCGCCGTAACCCGGGCCAACATTAACTGTCCAGAGAACTTGAGGTCCGCCGGCGGGCCATGACCGTAGTATACCTTTTTCAGTGGAAGTGCTGTTCCTGTTTGGTCCAAGGAACTGAGGCCAGTCCTGCGCCTGAATAATAATTGTGCTGATTATCAGAAAAATCAGAGTTGTGTACAATTTGCTGTTTTTCATCAGTATATAATTTTGATTTTAAAGGTCTGATGGAACCCACATGTTTGAAAATTATATACATACGTGTTTGTGTATTTGATACATGTGGGTT
>JBAQCK010000048.1:0-7674 GCA_049294075.1 Bacteroidales bacterium
ATCGGCCTGTCACGCCGAGGGTCGCGGGTTCGAGTCCCGTCCGCACCGCCAACAAAAACCTAAAGCCTTGAGCGGGAAGCTCAAGGCTTTAGGTTTTTAATATGGTGGCGATGACAGCAAGGTTACCCGTGGAGGAGAGGGTTCGGCCGACCACAGGAATACCAATCCCGTTCTCACAGCAATTATAGAGTAAGCATTCGGCCTGCTACATGTTGGCAGTGGCCTGACCATGGGCCATATTGCCACGGTTAGGTTCCAATACAACTTTTCTGGAGTTCTTTGATATTCTGTAAAAAGTAGATGGAGTGTTCAATTTTTTCCAACAATCTCCAATAATCATTGGATTTCCAATGGAGCATTCTGTAGCTCCTGGCCGGCTTTCCAGTTATGAGGCAGTAGTTCTGCCAGATCCAGGCTGTAATTGTTGTTGTAGTAAGGGATCCGGGTCAGCACATCTGTCAGCCACTCCCGTGGATTTACATCCTGTGCAGCACAGCAGCCAAGCAGAGAGTACATTATGGCTGCATTCTCCGCTGCATCATGATTGCCACAGAACATATAGTTCTTGCGCCCCAGGGCCAGGGGCCGGATGGTATTCTCAACAAGATTATCCAAAAGTTTTGATAACCTGGTTTATCCAAACTTTTCTATTATCCCAACTTTCAATTTAACAATCGCATAATCAGCTTATTGCTTATAAAAAGTTAGGATAATGTTATTGTCTTTATTCGATTTCTATTCCGAACATTGCCGCTAATCCCTTGTTATCGGGTAGTTTCCATTTTTTCCTCATGGACTTGGTTACAGTATCTTCGAGAGTTTCAATTGCAGCCTTTTTTTGCTCTTCCGTAACATCCTGATATACCATTGTTGATTGCAGACTGGAGTGTCCCATCAACTCCTTAATTTCAACGATATTGATATTATCTTCTCTCCAATGACACGCCATACTGTGACGCCATAAATGACTGTGCAGGTTGAGGGGAACCTCCTCACATCTTTCATGAGCTTTTTTTGCATATAACGTCAACCGCTTGCTAATGGCAGGCTGTGTTAGTTTGCCTCGTATTCCATGGCATGGAGAATAAAACAAGAAGTCATCCGGTTTAGGATTCGGTTTATGGAACAACTTCAGATACCGTTCCAGCCATTCAACAAGTCGCTTCTGAAGATATATCGATCTAATCCTTCCCCCCTTACCATGAAGTATAACAAAAGGGTCTTTTGCCTGAAGATGGATATCAGAAACCTTCAATGAAAGTATTTCGTCAATGCGGGCAGCAACTCCGTAACTCAGCATCATTAAGACAAGATCCCTCAAACCTATACGTGTTGTCGTGTCAGGAACAGCAAATATGGACTGAACCGCATTCCTGCTCATTCCGCTTACCTTTCTTTTAGGCTCGCTGAGAGGTCGTATATGCTCAGATGCCCTGATATAGAGGTAGGTGTATGCGGGATCTCTACCCCCGATGTATTCCAACAGGCTTTTTACAGCCGCTATTCTGATGTTGCAGGTCCCGTTGCATACACCTCGTACCTGCTTCAGCCATATCTGCCATTCATTTAATCTTTCAACAGAAAAACATTCACCGTTCAAATTGAATGGAGTGATACCTTTATCGGATTCAAGAAACCTGACATATAATGAAAGAGATAGTCTATACGACCGCTCCGTATGGCGGCTGCTTGTCTTCAGTGAAGGAACATGGATGTTGATCCAGTCATACGTATAACGGGCAAGATCCTTTGCTTGCCGGGTTATGCCGCTCTTTGTATTATTCTTCGTTCTCATAGTCTGGTAATTGAGGTAAGAGATTGTCGAAACTGTTCTCTGTATTCCTTTTCAGTTTGTCGGTGAGCATCGGTGTTATATGGAAGTACCCATATGTACTTTGGATACTTTTATGGCCCATACTTCTGGACAGAAAAAGGAGTTTCCCGCTTAATTCGTATCCATGGTTCTCCCATTTTGTAATATTTGTCACCGCGTAATGGCTGCGGAGATCATATGCACATGCCGCTTCTGCATTCAATTTATACCAAATATTTCTGAAGTGATAACCTTCCCATGCGGGAGTACGTGCATTGTGATTCTTATCCGGGAAAAAGTATTCGCGTCCCGGCATCAGTTTTGACATCGTTTCATTATACTTCTTTAGGATTGACACCATTGATTCGTGAAGTGCGACACGATGTTGGTCCGCCCCTTTGGATCTTTCAATTTCGACTACTCCGTTCTTTAGGTCTACATTCCGACATTTCAGCCATCTGGCCTCACAGGTTCTCATTCCCGAACTCAAAAGAAGACGGAAGAATACCGGAAGTTCAAGGCGGTTCAACATGGCCTGAAGACTTCTTTGCCGTAATGACAACTTCAGGAAGGAGCTGTCGCATTCATGGAAAAAGGAAACCAGCTCCTCATGTGTAAAATAATGAGGTAAATATGAACATGGAACATTTGCAGAATCCCTTCTTGATCCCGATTTTGTCCATTTACGTTTGCGGGCATAATCCATGAAGTTCCATATGGCCGTAGTCCATACCCTACAGGAATTCCCGCTTTCTGTCGGTCTTGGATTACACCAGGACGTCATCTCATCGGTGAGGATATCCGCTGCCGGATAGTTGTCCGCAATGTAACTGTCAAAATAGTGCAGGTTCTCGTAATAGGTCTTGCACCATCGTCCTGCGGCCTGCCTGCTTAGAATGAACTCTTCAAAAAGCGGTGCAAGGAATGATTTGAACGGCCTTTTCATATTTCGAACTGTTCGTTGGACACCGGATATTCAGCGACGCTTATTGAACATTCACGCAGATGCTCAATATCTGCATCCGCATACGGTTTGATGGATTCGGGTGAGCTATGGCCAACAATCGAAGAAACAACATCACATTCAATTCCATGACTCAAAAGATAGGTGACAAGGTGGTGGCGAAGTACTCTCAATCCTTTGGTACCCCCATCGGTCCGTACTCCCGCTTTTTCAAAAAGCTTCCGGACAAGGCCTCCAAGGTTTTTCAATTCACCATGAGGGCGGCTCTTGGTTACCATGACATTCTTAACGGCATTTTCAGGCCTTTCCGTTGTTATGTAATCAAACAGTTCATTCCCTATTGCTGCATTCATGGGCATTGTCAATGGGTCTCCTGTTTTCGATTGTATAAGGTGTATCCGGTCATATTTCCAGTCAATATTTTCGGGTTTGAGTTTTGTGATATCAGTTCCCCTTAGCCCCAGAAAATATAACAGCCATCCGATACTCCGCTCAAGATGTGTCAGTCCCGAGTCCACGTTTTCAAGGCATTCCCGTATTTTCATGGATTCCTGGGGTGTCAGATACTGGAAATTCTTGGTGCCGGATTTTATCGCAGGTAACATTTCGAGTATTTTTTGTACCGGTTTTCCATACAGTTGCATTGTCGTTTTTAATGCTGCCTTAATCAAACTACAATAATCTTTACCCCTGATTTGTCGCTCTCCATTGAAAAAGAATGTATAGACCATCCTGTTTTCAACGTCATGGAATGTCTCTGCGCCACAGTTTTGTAAATGCTCGAAGAAATTCATCGCTGCACGGGCCTCAGTCCATATGGTTTTTTCCCGCTTTTCACGCAATCCGCCAAATTCAAGATGATAGTCTATCGCTGATTGAAAAACAGTATTCAGCCGGTCGTATAATGGTGGAGGTGCGAGAAATCCATTTCTGGAACCAACTCCACCTGGGTATATCCCTTTTCTGTCAAACTGTTTAACATTTCCAACATAAGTCATTAAAGACTTATATCTTCCGTCTTCCGGTTTATAACCACGTTTGTTAACTTCCAGGAAAAAAAGTTCCTCATATGAGGTAATTTCCGGTGATGCACCAACTTCCAAAGCCAATCTGATACATTTTCTGGTTTGCAGGAGAGCATCTTTCTTGTAACCGTTTTTAACAAGGAAGTCCATCAACTTTTGATGGGTCTTCCGAAGATTTGATGTGTCCATACGATATTAGATTTAATTTACGGACACAATTTACGATATTATTATCCCAACTTTTTATTGATAGTATGCTGATTAAATGCAAGTTAAAACAAATGTTGGGATAATAGAAAAGTTTGGATAAACAAGATTATTATCGATCTGGTAACGACCGTCAAGATGATACCTGGATAACCTGTGGAACAATGAGTATGTATAAGTTAATGCCCGACTCATCCTGCCTTTGGGTAATGCCTTGGGCATATAGTTGACTATCCATTTTTCAAGGCCAAGGAGGATGGGATAAGCAAGTCTTGTTCGAAGCTCTGCCCTCTGCTGGTAATCGAGCTCCTGATCATCTGCCATCGATTCCACTCCGTAGAGCAGACTTATCTGCTCGAGTGCATAGGTAGCTCCCGCCTTTCAGCTGTTTCCCATTTACATATGGAAGAAGTGATTCAATTGGATCTGCATTAATCTCTATCTTGATGATTCTGGACCATCCTGATTTGGTATCCAAATATTTCACCAAGTTCTCAAACCAATAGGAAAAACACTGTCAAAAAGCAAGCAGAATCAATACATTAAAACACAAGGTTCACCATATATAACCTGCGTAATTCCCCCGACAATTAAATCTAATTTTTGGATCAAGGTAGACTTAGGAAGGCATCTGCCATTTTTTCAACAGAAAACAGCTTTTCAGCTTTGTCCCTGCTTACTTTCCTCATTGCTCGTATTTCTTCTTCAGAAAGATCGCAGAACCATTCTATCGCTGCAGCTATTTCATCAACAGAACCAGGATTGAAAGAAGTTCCGTTACCTTCAGTTAACAGTTGATAATCTGATACCTTGCTCATTAAGACAGGCAATCCGCTTGCCATCCCTTCACAAATCGAGTTAGGCATACCCTCCCTAAAAGAGCATTGAATTATTGCATCAACCTTATGGTGCATGTTTTCAATATCTATCACCGGCTTTCTCAGAAAGAAATAATCCTGTAGTCCATTTTCCTCAATTAACCTTGAAGCTTCAAGGTAAGCCTCAGAGGGAGATCCAAGATATTCACTAAAATCTGAACCATACCAAAAAATACTAGGAGTCTGGCTCTTTCTGATTTTCATTACATTGCTAAGCGCTAGTATTAAACCCTTTGCATTTTTATGGGATTGATGACTTGAAACAACAATAAAGGATTTTGGATTACCTGGAATATAATTTATTTTGGGCATAAATCTGTTAAGATCCAATCCGTTGTAGATCGTCCTGGTCTTCTTTTTAAGATATGGAGCCCGCTTCAGCATTGAATTTGTCGTATATTCTGAGTTGGTAGTAACTATATCGGCAATTCGGTGAAATTGAAGAAAAACAGAGTTTTTAAAGGAATATTTGAGATAAATGTTAGTACATTCCTGAATAATAATGTTATACCTCTTTTTCGGAAGAGCCGAAAGTTCAGCCAGAAGGGAAGCCGTTCTAAGAAAAGCAATAACTGTATCTGGCTTAAATTGTTTTATTTTGTTCCTGAATTTCAGGATTCTCTTAAACGGGTTCTTATCATCTATCAGGAAGTAATCTATGCCATGACTCTTAATTGCACCGAGAAAATGATCCCCTTTGGCATAACACAGAATGACAACGTTATGGTTTCTCTGCTTCGCGGAGATTGACAGGGCAACAATCTGGCGCTCTGCTCCACCACTACCCAAGTTATCGATGATGAATAAATAATTCATTTGATATTTTATTTTACCAGATAATAGGGTTTTCTTCCCTACACTAAAAATTAAACACTCTTTAAGCTACTCCGCAAGGAAATATCCAAATCAGTAACATAGTCAAATTTAAAGAATTCTTTGTTAAGTTTCATACGTCTGAGGAGATATTTGGATAAATTCTGGTATCACCATATTTATCAACCACATGAGATCGCATACAATACATTATCAGAAAAATTAAAGAGATTTATTTTGATGCATACGTGGTACAACAGATCATGTCAGAAATCTGATTCCATTGCAAAATTCTCTTATTTATAAAACTGCCACTCATTATTACAACGTTACAAGATTCAAGTTTTTATTGTGAAACCATATTGATCCTATTCTCTTTTTCAATAGAATATGTTACCCATCAGGAATCCAACAGTCTACTAAAGTGGTTTTAGTATTTTAGCAATATTTTCAGCTACTTTTTTTCGCTACTGGTGAATAATAACCTTGCCTGTTTTTAAGATGGCATATTTATTATCCAGAACAACCAAATATATTCCGGAGCGAAGATTTGATCGTTCAAAAACCAGCAGATTACTTTCAACAGGTTTAATGTCTAAAAGTCGGCCGTTCAGGTCATAAAGACTCATCCGGCAATCCGTACAGTACTCGTTAATAGGAATACAAAGGTCATTTTCACCGACAATAACCAGCAAGGGATCTGAAGGTACCAGGTTGATCGATATATCCATCACGTCACTAACACCTGATCCATCAGCAGCAACAGCTTTTACTGTTACCACACCATTTGAAATCGCAGAAACCAACCCAGTTTCACCTATAAATGCCCTCCCTGTAATGTTGTTAATACTCCATATTACTTCCTGATTTGTTGCATAATAAGGAGCTACAAGTACCTTTAGCTGCAAAGTAGCGGCAGAATCAGAGATTGTTGATACCCCGTTTTCAGCCATAATAGTAATACTTTCGATCTGATTTATCTGGTTTGAAATTGCAACCCTTAAGGTAGATGATATACCAGAACCATCAATAGCTGTTGCTTTTACCGTTACGGTTCCGTTGGCTACTGCGGTTAATATGCCGGCAGAATTGATTGTCGCGAAACCAGTTTCATTTAATACTGACCATATTACAGTTTTATTTGTTGCATTTGACGGGGTCACATTTGCAGTAAGTGTAACTGTTCCGTCATCAACTGTAATTGCAGCCGTCCCCTTCGAAACAGCTATTGAAATACTTTTAACCTCAACAACCTGATTTATAATTGTTACAGTAAGAGTCCCATAAACACCTGAACCATCTTCTGCTGTTGCTTTTACCGTTACGGTTCCGTTTGAGACCGCCCGAATGAGTCCAGACTCATCCATAGTCGCCTGACCGCTATCGCTGGAGATGGACCAGACAACTGACTTATCAGTGGCGTTGGAGGGTAGAACAGTTGCATAAAGTTGAAGGGTTCCACCATCTGTGGAAATTGAAGTTCCTCCTGTAACCGTAATGATTGTTACAGGTATTGCCTGTATTGACTGTCCAGATATAGTCACGGTCGTTGCTCCGTATACTCCCGATCCGTCATTGGCTGTCGACCTCACCGTTACCGTCCCATCGGCAACAGCGGTAAGAAGTCCTGTTGTACTGTTTATCACAGCATTGGCTGATCCGCCTGTTAATGACCAGGTAACTGCCTTGTTGGTTGCATTGGAAGGCTGAACTGTGGCAGCGAGTTGAAGGGTGCCGCCCCTTGTCGTTATCGCAGTACCACCAGTAATGGTAATACTGGAAACGGGGATATATGATGAAGAAATACCATCCCAGCCTGCGATTCGTGCCAGCATCCACCAGGTTGCCTTTGCAAGCCTGATTTCTCCTGTTCTTGAAATATGTGCATCAAGGACAGGATATTCATTTGCTGTTGTACAGACTGGATATGTATGCCCGTTCCATGTAGTGGTAGTTATCTGCCCATTATTATCG
>JBAQCK010000049.1:0-15883 GCA_049294075.1 Bacteroidales bacterium
TATTAAATATCTGCATATTAAACACCATATTGAGATTAAAATGATTTAAAACATGATGAAATGTTTATGAATCGGCGATATTGGCTTACAAGAATACAATCAGTTCCGCCATTCCTGCCGTCATCCCGATAGCTATCGGGACTCGATCAGGTTGGTATAAAATGATCCTGAATACATACCTGACGCACTAATTGTCACAAGTCAGGAATGTATTAATCTGAAAATAAGTTAATTTCACGTTTTCAAATTCATTGTGGATGATGATTCAGGACTGTAGGGCACAGCTAGGTGTCGTAATTTCTGTAACCTTTCTCCGACATGAAGTATCTAACTGGAGTAACCAAAATAAAAACGTCATGAACAGATTAGGAATGCCAGAGATTATTATCATCCTTGCCATACTTGGAATTATCCTTTTGGTCCTGATTTTTTTGGCCTGGTACTTTGTCAGCAGGGCAAAAGCAAAGGACAGGCAATTTCTGATTGAAAAAGGAATTGACTTAAACCAACCCGGTTTAAAAAGTCAATCACAGTTCTCCTGGTTGAAATCCGGAATTGTTTTAACAGGAATCTCACTGTCTTTATTTCTGCTCGCAATTCTTGATAAATATGCCAGCATTGGAAGTATATTTGGATTTGCAATCATCCTGGCGTTTGCCGGAATCTCAATGATTATTGCACATTACACTGGCAATTCAAATGACCGGGAAAAGTAATGGATGAGGTATATATAAGGAAAATTCTTGACGGAGACCGGGGAGCATTCAAATTCATAATCTCGAAATATAAAGACATGGCTTATTCTATTGCCATGTCGATTATAAGGAATGAATACGATGCCGAAGAGATAATTCAGACCTCCTTTGTAAATGCATTTAATAATCTTCATTCTTTCAGGAGAAATTCAAAGTTCAGCACCTGGTTTTACAGAATAGTAATCAATGAATCATTCAAGCTTTCAGGAAAGCGTAAGACAGAATTCATTGATTTCAATGAAACCCTGCCTGACATTTCAAATGATACCCTGAATCCCCTACTAAAGCTTGAAGAGGATGATCAGAAATACATTATCAATGAGGCTCTGAAACACTTGCCCCCGAAAGAATGCCTGAGCCTTAGGTTATACTATCTCGAACAAAACAGCATCGACGAAATCCGGGAAATTACCGGGTGGTCGGTTTCTGACATAAAGGTGACACTGCATCGCGCAAGGATCAGGTTGAAGAACGTGATTGTTAAAGTTTACAAATTGAATACCAAGATATTGTAAAAATGGAAGAAGTGAATAATGAAGAAACATTCTTCAGAGAAATAATGTTAAAAAGCAAGCTGGATGTTCCTTTCCCTGATTTTGATGACAAAGTCATGGAACTTATGGAAATAAGTCAAAAGCACAGGTCCGGTATCAAAAGGGACGTCAGGCTTTCGTGGATTTTTTTCCTCACCGGATCAGTATTCGGAATCATTATTTCGGTGGTTCTGCCTATGGTTCAGGAACCATTCATGGGCATCAGAATTGACAAATTCGCAATACCGTTCCAGATCATATTTGCTCTGCTTTTTGCAGCCCAGATCAATAATCTCCTCGATTATCATCGCTTAACAGGCAGAACAAAAGACTGAAAGATTAATGGTCATCATTCTTTATCACATCCCCTGTCACCTTTAATAAAACCTGCACATAAGAAAACATCCATGAAAGAAAGTGAAGCAATAATCCGGGAGATTACATCCCTGATTGACACATGGCAGTGGTCAGATGATCTCCGGTTGCCACGAATGTCACTAATAATATTCAGTTGCTGCATTGCACAAAACAATAAAAAACTTGATTTCCACCTTTTCCGGTTGTAACTTTGATTCAAACAATATCCGCCTGAATTTCTTTACCTGAAGAATGCAGATATGAAAGCGCTTATGACCCTGGTGTCCATCATTCAGAATAGTATTGTTTAAAAATACTCCATGAACCCAAAACAAGCAACAAGCAACAAGCAACAAGTAACCAGCAACAAGTAACCAGCAACTTAAGTTTCTCATATCTTAATATCTCACGTAATGAAACCCACATGTATCAAATACACAAACACGTATGTATATAATTTTCAAACATGTGGGTTCCATCAGACCTTTAAAATCAAAAATATATACTGATGAAAAAAACAATTTTAATTCTGCCCGTTGTTTTGATATCCGGACTGGTTTCTGCCCAACCCGGACTTGCGCCTCAGGTGGAACCGCTTCCTGATGGTTTTAAACCTGCCTCAACCAACACTTTCATTTCTGTTTATCCCGGCGTCAATGCCCAGACACGGCAGGCCATATTCAGAGTCGTGGCTCCTGACGCAAAGACCGTTCAGCTTCAGCTGGGAGGAAACCATGACATGAAAAGAGATGAAAAAGGTGTCTGGTGGATCACCTCCGATCCTCAGGTGGTCGGTTTCCATTACTACTCAATCGCAATCGACGGGGTTCCGGTAATGGACAGGGGAAGCAAGGCTTACTTCGGGAGTAACTGGGAATCGTCAGGCATTGAAATTCCTGAAGGCCCTGAAGGCGATTACTACAGGTTCAATAAAAACATCCCCCACGGACAGGTTCGTTCAATTCTTTACTGGTCAGCCGTCAATGGGATGGAACGCCATATCAATGTGTATATCCCTGCAGAATACGAAAAGAACCCGGGCAAGCTTTACCCTGTCCTTTATCTCGTTCACGGCTGGGGAGAAAATGAAGACGGGTGGTCAGTCCAGGGACACATGGCAAACGTTATGGACGGGCTGATCGAATCAGGGAAAGCAGTACCCATGATAATTGTAATGCCGAGCGGAGACATCCAGACAAATTCAGATGTCCGCCAGGCTTCCGGCAACATTACCGACATTTTTGTAAAGGATCTTATTCCCTTCATCGATAACACCTTCCGCACATATACTGACAGGGAGCACCGGGCCATGGCCGGATTATCGCGAGGAGGCATGCAGACAACCATGACGGTTTTCAGCAATATGGACAAGTTTGCCTGGATGGGAACTTTCAGCGGATTCTTCATGGGCGGAATGGGCCGGCCGGGCACTGAACCCCCCTCGGTCGAGACCGCTTTCAACGGCGTCTTCAAAGATCCTGCAGCATTCGACAAACAGATAAAACTGCTTTTCATCAGTACAGGCACCGAGGAACGCAATCCAAAGGAACAGGTTGAAGCCCTGAAAGCCCACGGCATTAAAAACATCGTTTTTCACGAGTCGCAGGGGACAGCCCACGAATGGCTTACATGGCGCCGGGCTCTGAATGATTTTGCGCCGCGTTTGTATAAATAGGCCCCGGATAGTCAGCTAAAGGTCGGCAGTTACAAAAATTTCTTAAAATAGTCCCTGCACTCATAAGCGGCACAAATTTTGCGGCTGTTCTTATGCCCTTAACCCATAACCGATGAGACCATCATTGCTGATAAGTTTCCTGGCACTGATATGTGTAACCACACTGTCGTCGTGCGACAAGATCGAGATCATCGGACCAAGAGACGAGCCTCCCGTTCATTACCGCAACGACAAGCCGCGTACGCCCCTCGAGGTGGGGACCATCAGATGCTATATCAACGACAGGTACGTGATACTCAGGGAACCCATGTCACTCACAGAGCCTGTCGACACTTTTTCAAACTGTTTCCTTTACGGCAGGTGCAACGGCGGTGAATCGAAACAGATAAACATGATCCGCCGGAATGATGAATACACCGTTCTGTTATTCATCAACGGGGTGTCGCCCGATTCACTGCCTGCAGGTCCGCCGGTGAAACAGGTGTTCGGAAGGTCGGCCGAGATCCAGGTTTCCTCCCGGGGAAGTTATGCGGGCACCTCACCCGGATTCTGGTGGATGAATCATTTCTATGGCAATAATGTGATAATCACCGACAACATCGATGATGTCCTTACCGGAACATTTCAGGGTTCGCTTGCAGCCTCCCAGTCCGGCACAGGCATGTGGGTAAGCGACGGGGAGTTCAGGATAAAGATAATCCGGAAGGATATGAGCTGCGATCCGTAGCAAAGCAAAAGCCCTCACCCGGTTCATGGTGTAGTATTTTCTGTTCCTGAATGAGGAACATTTTCCTGTCTGTTTTTATCTTTATAGTCCTGAAACAAACGGGATGTCTTATCCCTGAACCGGTATTCATTCAAGCCATCAATTATGAAGATCCTGAAATTTCAAATTGTTTCCCTGGCAGTGTCGCTTATAATTTTGCCTTCTCTCAATGCATAGAAGAAAAAGCCGCTGGAATTCACATCTCCCGAAGGAGCTATCCTTCTCAGGATTGAAACTTCACCAAAAATTCAATGGTCGGTGTTTCACAAAGGACAGGAGATAATAGCCACCTCACCCGTGTCGATGACTCTTCAAAACGGGGAGGTTCTCGGCGAGAATGCAAGGATCGCACGGCAGAAAACCGAAAAGATAAACACCAGCTTCAACGCCATCAACTACCGCAAGGCTGTCGTGCAGGATGTCTGCACCCAGGCCACCCTCAGCTTCCACGGCGACTACGGGATAATCTTCCGCGTCTATGATGATGCGGTGGCTTACCGTTTTTTCACAAACCGGCCCGGCGACATCTCGTGGATAAAACCCGGCCAGGTTGCATGGGACTGGTGGAGCAACATGAACATATCTCATGTCGATTTCAGGGCCGGAATGAACACCCCCTCATACAAGTATTACATCGATTTTGCTTCGCTCTACGGCATTCCGTACATTCTGCTTGATGGCGGCTGGAACGTCCCCGGCGATCTGACCAAAGCCAGGCCTGAGATCGATCTCGATGAACTCGTGGCCTACGGCAAACTGAAAGGCGTCGGAATAATAGTCTGGTGCTCGTGGAAAGATGTGCTTGCCCGGAAAGACAAGGCATTTCCTTACTACGAAAAGACAGGGATAAAAGGGATGAAGATCGACTTCGTCGACCGCGACGACCAGGTTGCTGTTGCATCCACATATGAAATTGCCCGTCAGGCGGCCGGGCATAAACTAATGGTCGATTATCACGGCGTTTTCGAGGTGCCTGTCCAGATGCTGGCCGACAATCCCACGGCCTATCTCAGGGAACCGGAATGCACCTCGTTCATAACAAAAATTCCAACAACCTTTGACGAAACCGTTCCTCTCGACGGCAAGGTGGCCGAATATGTGGCCATAGCCCGTAGAAAAGCGGATACCTGGTTTGTCGGAGCAATGACCAGCTGGACACCACGGGAACTTACAATCGATTTTTCGTTCCTGCCTGAAGGAAATTACAGGGCTGAGATATTCAGCGACGGGATAAACGCCGACCGCGATGCCACCGATTACACCACGGAGGTTATTACAATCAGGAAAGGCGATACTCTCAAAATCAAGATGATGAGCGGCGGAGGATGGGCGGCCAGACTTGAAAAGACAGATTAAAAAATAAGAAAGGCATGGACTAATCCTGCCTTTCTTATCAGTCCCCTTACCGTGACATTTCTCAGGGATTCCGGTATCCCCAGCTCTTCATAACCTTCAGGTCCTCCTCGATGCATTCCATCGGAGTCTTGCCCTGATACGACTCCTGTTCGATTATATACACTTCAGTGCCGCCGATCTTCGTTGCAAGGTCGATTACCTCCCTCGCATTGACAATCCCCTTTCCTATTATAGTGCTCTCATATTTGTCGCCGCCTCCCGTAGCTGCAATTTCGTCCTTCACGTGCAGGTTCTCGAACCTTCCGGGATACTGCCTGACAACATCAAGCGCCACAGCTCCCCCGTTGTACAGGTTGCCCATGTCGAGCTGAACGACGACCTTGTCGGGATCCATGGTCCGCATCATAATGTCGAAAAGCTTCTCGTTGTTAAGTTTTTCGCTGAATTCAAAGTCATGGTTATGATACCCGAACTTCATCCCCTGTTTCTTGCAGAGTTCACCGCACTTATTGAAGATCTCCATGTAATGCATGAAGTCGTCATACTTGCTCCTCATGCTGTTGTCCATTGACGGGCTCACCACGTATCGCTGTCCCAGGACGGCAGCATCGTCGACTGTATATTTCCAGCTGTCGGAGAAGTCATTTCTGGCCTCATCCCAGTGATTGCGTCCCATCACGGTGTGTCCGCTTATCATTTTCAGTCCGAGGTCGTCAAGGACCTTTCTGAATTCCTGAGGTGTATAACCGTAAAATTTCCTGTCGACATAGTTTGCATGTTCGACATATTCATAGCCCATTGCCGCCACTTTTTTGAGCGATCCGAGGGGATCTTTCCTCATTTCGTCGCGGACGCTGTAAAGCTGGACCCCGATTATACCCTTTTTTCTTTTTTTGGCTGCAAGCACCTCTCCGGGCATGACTGCAGCGGCTGCGATCAATGCCGCACCCGATTTAATGAATGTTCTCCTGGATGTGTTCATCTGTTGGATTTGGATTATGGTTTGCCCCAATTTAAGCAAAAATCCTTTTCATGCAGGATTCACAGGAATTCTTTTATCCTTTTCCAGTATAATTCGGTCATGGGACCCGAGCCGTTCCATGCCTTCGATATTTTCTCGAGGTTATTGGGGTTTTCCAGTGAGGCGTAGTACAGGAAAACCTTGACTGACAGGTCCACATCGTACATCTGGTCAAGAGTAAGCCGGCTTCCTGTCCGTCTGTTGTAATCGTCTATCCTGACCTGCCTTATCTGCAGTAATCCCACAGCATCTTCCTCTTCGTTATATGCCAGGGGATTCCCCAATGTCTCGACCATTGCAGTAGCCATCAGCAGACTCAGGTAAGGATTGATGGATTGTGAGGCGGCGATTGACACAGTATGATTTCCGGGTGCAAAAAGGCCGGTGCAGAGAAGGGAAAATGCTGCGACAAACAAAAATTTCCTGTACCCCGTATCTGCCCGGAGGGCTTTCCTTCCGGAGCCCGCGGGGGCGGCTTGCCCGGAAAACACGTTTCCTTTGAAAATGTCCTGAAGGACACCGTCAGATGTAGCTTTCAAAGGGTTCTGAATTTTATGATATCTCTTCAAATATTCCCCGTTTTAGTAAAACAACCAGCTTCCGCCGCGGGAATAATTCCGGAAAAGTATCTATTTGAAATTTAGAACTTTTTCTCCTGATTATCATTAATCAAACCGGGTAAGTTATTAACAAACCGGAGTCCGGACTTATTTTCAACGGCAGCAGCCATGTTACTGAAGATAACAGTATCATTTCCATTTTGTTCATAAATCATTGGGATTGATACCGGGCCGGGGATAGCCGATGCCACCTATGTGGAGCCGCTCAACGAATATGCCCTCACGGAGATCATTAAGAAAGAGCGACCCGATGCCCTCCTTCCGAACCTTGGCGGTCAGACCGGGCTGAACCTTTCATCGCTTCTTGCAAAAAAAGGTGTTCTGAAGGAATACAATGTAAAGGTTATCGGTGTCAACATCGACGCAATCGAGAGAGGCGAGGACAGGGTTGCCTTCAAGGAAACCATGAACCGGCTGGGAATTGAAATGCCGCTGAGCCAGGCTGTCAACACCGTTGAAGATGCTGAAAGGGTGGCTGCGTCGCTCGGATATCCCGTGGTTGTCCGCCCTGCCTATACAATGGGAGGAACCGGCGGCGGACTCGTTCTGCACAGCCCCCATGCTCACAATAAGCCAGGAGCTGCAGAACAGGCTCCGGAAGTTCTCTTACGACATTGTTGAAGCCATCGGGGTCATTGGCGGAACCAACGTCCAGTTTGCACATGATCCGGAAACCGACAGGGTTGTTGTGATAGAAATCAATCCGAGGACCTCCCGGTCGTCGGCCCTTGCATCAAGGCAACCGGTTTCCCGATAGCTTATATCTCGTCGCTTCTTGCAGGCGGTCTGACCCTCGACGAAATACCTTACTGGCGCGACGGCACCCTCGACCTTTACACACCCTCGGGCGATTACGTGGTTGTCAAGTTCCCGAGATGGGCTTTCGAGAAATTCGAAGGTCTTGAAGACAAGCTCGGAACTCAGATGCTGGCCGTGGGTGAGGTGATGAGCATCGGCAAAAACTACAAGGAGGCGCTTCAGAAGGCAATCAGGTCGCTCGAGACAGGACGTTACGGGCTCGGATTTGCAAAGGATTTCAACAAAAAGACGCTTGAGGAACTGATGAATATGCTCAATCACCCCTCCAGCGAACGTCAGTTCATAATGTATGAGGCATTGCGGAAAGGTGCCGGCATAGAAGACCTCTATAACAAGACCAGGATAAAAAAGTGGTTCATCGAACAGATGAAGGAGCTGGTTATCCTGGAAGAAAAGATACTGGGCTACAAGGGCATGATGCTTCCCAACGACCTCCTGATCGCGGCTAAGAAAAATGGTTTCGCCGACAGGTACCTCTCCGGACTGCTTGGTATCCACGAAAAGGTTATCAGGGCAAAACGCGTATCACTTGGCCTCACTGAAGCATGGGAACCTGTTCCGGTCAGCGGAGTGCCTGATGCCTCTTATTACTTCTCGACATACAACGCCCCCGACACCGTGACGGTGAGCGACAGGAAAAAGATAATGGTCCTGGGAGGCGGTCCGAACCGGATCGGACAGGGCATCGAATTCGACTATTGCTGTGTTCATGCCGCCTTTGCCATCCGCGACGGAGGTTATGAATCGATAATGGTCAACTGCAACCCCGAAACGGTTTCGACCGATTACGACACCTCGCACAGGCTTTATTTCGAACCCCTCACGGCTGAGGATGTCCTCAGCATTTACGAAAAGGAGAAGCCTGAGGGAGTGATAGTCCAGTTCGGAGGCCAGACACCGCTGAACCTGGCCAGGGAACTGGCGGAAGCCGGTGTGAAGATACTTGGTACCACCCCCGACACAATAGATCTTGCCGAAGACCGCGACCGGTTCAGGCATGTGATAAACAAGCTTGGCATTCCGCAGCCGGAATCGGGAATGGCAAGCAACATGGACGAAGCCCTCAGCATAGCCGAAAGGATAGGTTACCCGCTGATGATACGTCCTTCGTACGTACTCGGAGGAAGAGCGATGAAAATCATCCTCGATGAGAAGATGCTTACTGAATATGTGGCAACAGCCATTGGCGTCTCGCCCGACCGTCCGCTGCTTCTCGACAAATTCCTTGAAGATGCCATTGAATCGGAGGCTGACGCCATTTCGGACGGAACCGATGCCTTTGTGCCTGCCGTCATGCAGCATATCGAATACGCGGGTATTCACTCGGGCGACTCGGCCTGTGTAATCCCTCCGGTGGTCATCCCCAAGGAACATAAGAAGACCATTTACGATTACACCCGCAAAATTGCAATGGAGCTTAAAGTGGTTGGTCTGATGAATATCCAGTATGCAATCTACGAGGATACAGTCTACATCCTGGAGGCCAATCCCCGGGCTTCGCGCACAGTTCCGCTGGTGTCGAAGGTCTGTAATATCTCGATGGCCCGGATTGCCACCCAGATAATGCTCGGCCAGAAGCTTTCGGAATTCGGTCTGAAAAAACGGAATATAAAGCACTACGGCGTCAAGGAAGCCGTATTCCCGTTCAACATGTTCCCGTCTATCGATCCGCTGCTTGGACCCGAAATGAGATCGACAGGCGAGGTGCTCGGGATTGCAGATTCGTATGGCATGGCATTCTTCAAATCGCAGGAGGCAACAATGTCGCCGCTGCCGATAAAGGGAACTGTACTGATAACTATCGCCGACCGCGACAAGAACAGGATACTTCCGGCGGCAAGGAATTTCAGGGATATGGGATTCACAATAATTTCAACCGGCGGAACCAGGCAGTTCCTTATCGATAACGGCATCCCAACCGAACTTATACTGAAAGTGCATCAGGGCAAGGCAGAACGGGGAGTACAAGGTGAAGTCGCTCCAGGAGTACCATTCTGAGATAGAAGACTGAATTGCGGTACGCGGTACGCGGTACGCGGTACGCGGTACGCGGTATGCGGTATGCGGTATGCGGTACGCGGTACGCGGTACGTGGTGTGAGGGTTAATCCTGAAACAAGATCTCCGTTCTGAACCTCTTGAGCAGCGTCTCCTCATCTTCACCTTTTTTGATGCCCGTGAGAAGGAGTTCGATCAGTTTTGCGATGGTCTTGTCGCTGAATCCGGCTTCGATGGCAAAACGCTTCAGCAGTTTTCTTTCACCCTCTGTAACAGATTCATCTGCAAGGATCATCTCCGCCACATTATAGAGATGGTCGAACTTCTCCTGGAGAAGATAGGGCGGATCGTAATGACCTGCTTCACTATCGATCAGCTTGTCGATCTCCGGATCGGTGAGACCGAATTTCTTTCCCTCCTTGTGAAGCAGTTCAAGCTCTTCCGGTTTAATTTTGCCATCAGCCTTGGAGACCTGTATCAGATGAAGATAATACTGCTTGTTTACCCTCTTGCCGTTATCCTTAATGAAATCTGAGAAATTCATATTGTTACATTTATGGTTGAGTCCGAAATATATGTTGTCAAATATATCACTGAAAATTCATATCCTGTGCTGTCTCACATCAACAAAAAATTAAAAAAATTGTTTCACGGTGTCGAGCCAGAAACTATTAAAGCTTCCCAGGGGTTCCTCGAGGAGCCATACTGAAGTTCCCCATTCCCTCGAAAGAGGATTGGATATGCTCCCGACTTTTGTAACCTTTCCGAAGATCTGACCGATATCTTCACCCACTTCACGGTTAATATACACTGCAGAGGTAATGTCGGGATTAAAAACCAGGGGTATCCAGTACCTGAAGCTCTCATTGAAACTGACTGCTTCGGGCAGCCCGTATTTCTGACCGATGATCGTCACGGCACCGGCATATCCATAATTTTCACAGAAGATGAAAGCCGAGTTCTTATCCTCAATCATATCCCATGCCTCAGCGGCTATCCCGGTCAGTTCCTCCCAGCCAAGCATGTCGGCGTAATCCTGAGGAAGTGAATGTAATGATCCATCCTCAAACCTGCAAACAAAGTCCATCTTATAATCTCTTACCAGGACTTTGAAATAACCTGCAAGCTTTTCCGGTCCGAACACCGGTATTCCGATCGGGAGGGAAGGTATGGTCAGGAGTACAATCAGAAGTATCAGGGTAAGTCTCGACCATGTCTTTTTCAACATCATCTCCCACGATACTGCCCCGGCAGCCATCAGAAAGGGGAATACTCCCATCGTATAATAATTCTTGCCCCGCATCATCATCAGCGAAAAGATTACAGCCAGTGCGGCTATACCCAGAAACCTGTACTGCCATGCCTTCCTGCTGGTAAAGAGATGGATGACCCCTGCTATAGTCAGGACTGATGCCATTCCGGGAATAATCAGCTGCTCTATAATGAAAGCCGTTCTGTCGACATTTACAAGCTGAGTCCGTTCAAGTTCTGCCAGGTGATTCAGCACCGGAAGGCCATTCACTAACTGCCAGATCAGGTTTGGCAGAAAAACGATAAACCCGGCCAGCAATCCAATCCAGAACTTCCCGCGGGTGAATAAAGTCCTGTATCGCGTAAAGGGAACAATAATTAAAAGAATCAGGATTAGCAATCCCAGGAGATATTTATTGAGCAATCCTGCTCCTGCGGTTATCCCGAGAAGCAGAAGATATTTGTCCGAATATGTGTTGACATACCTGATTATCAGATAGAAGATAAGCGTCCAGAAGAAGACGTCGATATGCACGGGTTGAAAAAACAGGAAAGTCCGCAACCCGATTATGGAAACCGTAAAACCGGCCGCGGCAAGTATCCTTGCATAGCCAGAGCCTCCCATTTCCCTCGCGATGGCGGCGACCAGGTAAACCATAACGCCACCCATCACCGCCGGGAAAAGCCTAACTGCAAACACCGAGGTCCCGAATATTCCCTGCATGATACCGGCTATCCAGCCTATCATTGGAGGGACGGTGGCATAACCTGCAGCAGGGTGAAGTCCAAGTGAGAAGTAAAGCAGCTCATCCCTGTGATACTCAAGATTATCGGAAGCATAGAGGTGAACAGCCACATTTAACAGGGCCAGTAGAAATATGACGATGCCCGAATAACTGTTTCCCGGCTCTTCTTTCATAACACTGAAACGCGAAGGATTGGACTAAACAACTGATTAATGGTCTGGGAAAGTTATAAAAAGATTTTTAATTGAATTGTAAAATGAAAGTTATATATTTCCCGGAACAATCACAGGGACCACTGGCGGACCTTATCCGGATTGTCACTAAATTTGGCGCTATGAAATTCAAGCTGATAAGTAAACTGGCAATTCTGACCATTCTTGCTTCAGTTATTGCCATCAACAACACATGGGCTCAGACAGGCCCTGCGGGCGATGATCTTGATAAGAAGGTAAGAAAATTTCTCACCGAGCATTCGCATTACTGGTTCGACATGAATATCCCGGCTTCCGACGGGCAGCTGCTCTATGATCTCATAATAAAGGGGAACTACAAGTCGGCCATCGAATTCGGTACATCCACTGGTCATTCAGCTATCTGGATCGCATGGGCGCTGAGCAAGACCGGAGGAAAGCTGATCACCATAGAGATCAATGAGGAGAGGTACAAGACCGCTCTTGAGAATTTCAGGGAGGTAGGGCTGTCGGATTATATTGATGCAAGGCTTGCCGATGCTCACAAACTTGCCAGGGAACTTAAGGGACCCTTTGATTTTGTGTTCAGTGATGCCGACAAGGACTGGTACAAGAATTATTTCATAGAGCTTGACCCCAAACTGACTGTCGGGGGATGCTTTGTAACACACAATATTACAGAAAGGGGCCGGGGCGGTAACCGCGGCTATGGAGGACCTGCCATCTATCTCGAATACGTCAGAAGCCTCGACAATTATGAAACAACACTAAACAGCTCGGGCGGAGGAATGGCAATCAGCTACAAAAGGTCAAAACAATAATCGTGTAAACATGGCGGAAGACAAACTGGAGAGAAAGCTGGGCCTTTTCCCTGCAACCAATATAGTTGTTGCCAATATGATAGGCGCCGGTATATTCACAACATCCGGGCTCCTGATGGCTGAGCTTCATAATCCGCTGCTTATGGTCTGCCTGTGGGCAGCGGGAGGCATCATTGCCCTTTGCGGGGCGCTGTCGTATGGTGAGCTTGGAGCGGCAATGCCGGGAGCCGGCGGTGAGTACCTGTTCCTTTCGAGGCTCTACAGCCCGATCTACGGATTCCTGAGCGGATGGGTCTCATTCATTGTTGGTTTCTCTGCTCCGATAGCAGCCTCAGCCCTCGGATTCAGCGAATATTTCACAAGAGCGATTCCCGGACTCGGCGACTGGCTGAATGCCAACGGCATCATGGGACCGGAAGTGACAAAGAAAACACTTGCAGTTTCAGTGATCCTCATCTTCACCTTTATTCATTACAGGGGAATAAAATACGGCACACGCATCCAGAATGCGCTTACAATACTGAAGATCCTTCTTATAGTGATACTGCTCGTCGGAGGTTTTTCTTCCGGAAGGGGCGACTTCTCTAATTTTCATAACGGAGGCTCAGTCGGATCGGGACTTGCAGGCTGGAAGACAGTGGGCCTTTCGCTGATGTGGATCATGTTCGCCTACAGCGGGTGGAATGCATCCACCTACCTGGGAGCCGAGATAAAGAATCCCAAACGGAATCTCCCCGGATCACTAATCTACGGAACGCTGATCGTAATGGTTCTGTATATCGGAATAAACATCCTTTATGTTTACGGGATAAATCCTGAGTCGATGAAAGGAGTCATCTCAGTCGGCGGACTTGCCATGGGCAACCTTTTCGGGAAATCGGCCGAAATCCTGTTCTCGATACTGATTGCCTTTGCCCTTTTCTCGTCACTCAGCGCCTTCATAATCATAGGTCCGAGGGTTTACTACTCGATGGCGAAGGACGGGCTCTTCTTCAAGTCGGCTGCCAAAATCCACAAGAGGTTCCAGGTGCCTTCGAATTCAATACTCATGCAGGCGCTTATTGCAGTCGTCCTGGTCCTCTCCGGAACATTCGAACAGGTCCTTACATACATGGGCTTCGCGCTGGGGATCTTCCCTATTCTCTCGGTGATTGGAATCTGGAAACTCAGGAAAACTCACCCCGAAGCCCTGAAAGTAAAAGGCTTCCCTATCCCGCAGATAATCTATATAACCGCCGGATTAATGATACTGGTGCTTTCCTTCATGGAAAGTCCCCTGGAATCATCGATCGCCATCCTGACAGTCGTGGTTGGAATCCCTGCTTACTACCTCTTTAAACGGAGTTCAGACTCAGGAAAAGAAGATCCGCCTGCTAACTGAGGCCTGTTATCCCGGAATCCCTGCCAGGTCACGTATCACAACCGATGCGCAGGCGATCCCGAATGCGGCAGGCATATACGACATGGTTCCGACAGCCGACGCCTTGTTTCTTTCTCCTTCCACGCGTTCGACCCTGCTCTTGTCGACCGGCTCGGGTGAATAAACCGCAGTAATGCCTTCGCGGACTCCCAGCCTGTGAAGCCGTTTACGTAGTATCCTGGCCAGGGGACAACTGTTAGTCTCTGAAATATCGCTTATTGATATGTTCACCGGATCGAATTTCCCTCCCGAGCCCATTGAACTTACAACGGGAATTTTCTTCATCACCGAATGATACAGGAGGAACAGCTTGGGTGACAAAGTGTCGATCGCGTCGACCACATAGCTGAAACCCTTGTCAAGGACCTCAATCATCTTCTCATCCCTGATGTACTCATTGATTACAGTGAGGTCGAGCTCCGGATTTATGTCCTTCAGCCTTTCGGCCATCACCTCAGCCTTTGGCTTTCCCTCTGTGCTGGTAAGAGCCGGCAGTTGCCTGTTCCTGTTGGTGGAGTGAACAGTGTCGCCGTCGACGATTGTCATCTTCCCTACCCCTGCCCTGCATATCATTTCGGCAGCCCACGATCCGACACCTCCAAGTCCGACCACCAGCACATCTGACGATTTTAGCCTGAGAATTCCCTCAGCTCCGATAAGCATCTCAGTCCGTGATAACCAGCTGGTCATAAGTTCAGAGTATGATGTTATAACATTGTTATAACGGTGTTATAACAATGTTATAACGTGTGTTTTTTCATAAAAAGTGCCCGATAATTGGCCGAAATCTGTTCCTTAAGCTTATCGACGCCAAGTCCGAGGTCGGCTGAGACCTTTGAGTATATTTCCCTTATATCGGCATCAGCTCCGTCGGTCTCGAGGAATATCCTTTCGGGCGGAAGCGACTTCAGCAGTCCGGAGGATTCCGGCCTGATCACAAAGTCGAACCAGAAAGAGATATACATACCGCGTTTGATAAGCTGCAGGGCCAGCTCCTTCTTTCCCCTGAAACCATGGACAAGCCAGGGGGTTTCAGGTTTAAGGTCGCGATGGGCTTCCTGAAGTTCATTCCATGCTTTTACACAATGGATCACCAGGGGTTTCCCGAATTCTTCTGCAATCCTGACCTGTTCAGCGAAAACTGCAAGCTGTATTTCATGTGAAGGACCTCTGAGCTTGTCAAATCCGGCCTCTCCGAAAGCAATCAGATTAGGACTGGATGCAATTCCCCTGATGAATGCAAGGAGCTTTTCGCTGTTGTTTTCATCGAGGTGCCAGGGATGGATGCCTGCCGTAAAGACCGGGGCGCTGATCGTTGCCGGATCACGGTTTTCGTGCGCCATGATGTTTTCCACGGCAAAGACACCGGGAACGGGACTGGAATCGTGAGTATGTATATCGATGTAATCGCCTGGCCGGGGAGAATTCATTTATAGGTATAGGCGCTTAGGCCGCCCAACAAATTAATAATGGCTACTTTTGTAGCATGAATGAGAGAAATCAATTTAAAGGAGTGAACTCAATTAAATTCAATAAAACATTTTCGACAGATGAA